>FIZM01000116.1 GCA_900019985.1 uncultured Clostridia bacterium | reverse complement strand
AATGAATAAGCCAGTTGGTCAAAGGGGAAATCCCGGTTTTAGGCATAGGTGGTATTTATGGGAGTAACAGTCGAGGATCTACTTGACAGGATAAAGCAATACGCTCCTTCAGCCCCTGTTGACATTGTGATGCAGGCTTACGACTTTGCTTCACGTGCACATGCAGGACAACGCCGTGATTCAGGGGATTGGTATATCTTTCACCCACTTGAGGTTGCCCTTATCCTCGCCGAACTGGAAATGGACGTTGCCACCATTGCCGCCGGATTGCTTCATGATGTGATTGAAGATACAGACGCAACCCTTTCGGAGGTTCAGGCTACATTCGGAGACGAGATCGGCCTTTTGGTTGACGGGGTCACAAAACTCGGCAGAGTCCCTCTGATGTCCAGGGAAGAGCAGCAAGCTGAGAACCTCAGGAAGATGTTTCTCGCCATGGCTCAAGATATTCGAGTAGTCCTCATTAAGCTGGCTGACAGGCTCCACAATATGCGAACCCTGGGACACCTTCCCTGGAATCGCCAGGCAAGGATCGCCAGGGAGACTTTGGAGATTTATGCACCCCTTGCCCACAGGCTCGGAATGTGGAGGATCAAGTGGGAGCTTGAGGACCTTGCTTTGAGGTACCTGGAACCAGGTGAATACTACAAGCTTGTAGACAAGGTTGCAAGAAAGCGTAAAGAGCGGGAAGTTATCATTGAGGAAGCCAAAGCCATACTCAAGAAAAACCTTGACGAGAACAATATCCCTTGTGAGTTGCAGGGAAGGGCAAAGCACTTTTACAGCATCTATGAGAAGATGCGGATTAGAGGCAAGACCTTTGATGAAATCTACGACTTAATCGCAGTTCGGATCATCGTCAATACGGTAAGGGACTGCTATGCGGCCCTCGGCATCGTGCATTCCCTGTGGAAGCCGATTCCCGGCAGATTCAAAGACTATATAGCGATGCCCAAGTCCAACATGTATCAATCGCTTCATACTGCAGTGATAGGGCCCAGGGGAGAGCCTCTGGAAATCCAGATTCGAACCTGGGAGATGCATCGAACAGCCGAATACGGCATAGCAGCCCACTGGAGGTACAAGGAAGGCACTCAAGCCATAAACGAATTTGAAGAGAAGCTTTCATGGCTGAGACAGCTGCTGGAATGGCAGAGAGACATGAAAGACGTCCATGACTTCATGGAGACGCTGAAAATCGAGCTCTTCAAGGACGAGGTTTATGTGTTTACACCAAAAGGCGATGTTAAGAGCTTGCCTGCAGGATCCACTCCCGTAGATTTCGCCTACAGCGTGCATACAGACATAGGACACAGGTGCATAGGTTCAAGGGTTAACGGGAAAATGACGCCGTTGGATTATCAGCTTGCCAACGGCGATATTGTAGAAATCATAACATCGAAAGGAGAAACCGGTCCGAGCCTGGACTGGCTGGCTTTTGTCAAGACATCGAAAGCCAGAAGCAAGATACGTCAGTGGGCCAGAGAAGTTCGGCGCAGCGAATCTGTACCCAGAGGGCGTGATCTCCTGGAAAAAGAGCTGCGGCGCCAAGGTATGGAGGTTCATGAAAACCTCAAGGAAGATAAGCTTCAGGTTGCTGCAAGTCGTCTGGGATTTCAAGATCCCGATGATCTTCTTGCTTCTGTGGGAGACAACAGGATCTCAGCTGCCCTTGTAATCGGGCGGCTTGCTCCTGAAAGGCCTGAGAAACAGAAAGAAGAAAAAGACCTGCCTCAGCTGCCTCAGAGACGAGGACGTGAAACCGCCCAGGGGATCATTATAGTCAAAGGTGCAGATAATGTCCTGGCCAGGATGGCCAGATGCTGCAACCCTGTTCCCGGAGATGAGATTGTAGGTTATATAACCAGAGGTAAAGGGATTTCGGTTCACAGGCGGGATTGCCCGAATATCGCCTGGTTAAGGACGTCTCCTGAACGCTGTATAGATGTGGAATGGGTATTCGGCCGGGAGAACTCTTACCCTGTTGAGCTGGAGATCGAGGCTATAGACAGAGTTGCGCTTCTGACAAATATCATGAACGCTGTTACAGGGCTTAGCGTAAACATAACTGCTGTAAATGCTCATACGGACAAGGATCACATGGCTGTTGTTAACATGCTTGTAGAAATAACAAGTTCAGACCATTTGAACTCTGTCATAGAGAGAGTCAAACGCGTCAAAGGAGTAACAGCTGTACGCAGAGCGCAGCAGATCGGCTTGCAGTCCGGAAAATCAGCGTCAGTTTGAGCTCTGTCTCAAATATGAAAGAGTGAGGTATTGATGAGAGCAGTAGTTCAGAGAGTGAGATCAGCCAGAGTTACAGTAGGAGATGAGGTAGTCGGCAAGATCGGTCCGGGACTTGTAGTGTTCCTGGGGGTCGGTGAAGACGATACTTCTGATGATTTGAACTATGTCGTGGATAAAGTGGCAAACCTGCGAGTCTTCGAAGATGATGAAGGCAAGATGAATCTTTCCGCATTGCAACTGGGCTTAGATATACTCGTAGTTTCCCAATTCACCTTATGGGGCGACTGCCGCAGAGGCAGGCGGCCCAGCTTCATTCGTGCCGCACCACCGGAGAAAGCTGTAAGAATGTATGAAGAATTCATAGAAAAACTGCAAGAAACCGGCCTCTCAGTGGAAACCGGAAGGTTCCAGGCAATGATGACTGTATCTGTGGAAAATGACGGTCCGGTTACCATATTGCTTGACAGTGACAAGCTGTTTTAGTTGACTTGCTGATCAAGTCAGTATGAAAAACTGAGGAGAGGGGTTACTTCATTAATGGTATTAAAGAGCCTATGTGTAGGTCCTTTGGGGACCAATTGCTATATCGTCGGATGTGAATCGGCTAAAGAAGCTGTAGTCATTGATCCGGGGGATCAGGCGGATCTGATACTGAAGGAATTGAAGGCATCGGGTTTAACATGCAGGATGATTGTGAATACCCATGGACATATAGACCATATAGGTGCAAACAGACCGTTGGCAGAAGCCACGGGGGCACTGATTGCCATAGGAACTCAGGACGCGCCTTCACTGTTGGATCCTACTTTGAACCTTACGAGGGCATTAGGCCGTCTGGCCATGGGAAAGGCGAGTCCTGGTGCAGATATACTCCTTGTCGAGGGAGACAAGGTATATGCAGGCAGCATTTGTCTTGAAGTTTTGCACACTCCGGGACACACTCCCGGTAGCATATCTCTCCTTGGGGAAGGGATAGTTTTCACAGGAGATACAATTTTTGCACAAGGAGGGATTGGGCGGACTGATTTTCCCGGAGGGTCCTATGATGAGCTTATCAAATCCATAGAAGGAAAGCTCCTTGCCCTTCCTGATGAAACATGCGTCTATCCGGGACATGGCCCTCCTTCGACTATAGGCAGGGAGCGCATGTGCCTTAGCCGTTGACAACCGGGCAGAGTGTGCGATAGACTCACAACATAGCGTTTAAGATGGGAGGAGATGCCCTTGTTCAGGGGCTTTCGTGGAAAAAAAGGTTCGAAACTTACAAAGATTTTAGTGATAGTGCTGGCGATTACCTTCGTAGGAGGGTTGCTTTATACAGGGACGGTTATCGTCACAAACCCGACTCAAGCCGGTGAAATCATGGCTACTGTTAACGGAAGAGCTATAACAAGAGCAGCATTTGAACAAGGGTATACAAATGCTGTTCTTTCTGAGTACCAGTACACCGGAAGAGTCCTTCCTGAGACTATCGGCCCTATACGCGCAGCTGTTTTTGATCAGTATATTACTACCCTCTTAATAACAGAAGCTATGGAAAAAGCTAAGATCCGTGTTTCATCAAAAGAGGTTGAGGAAGAGTTTAAACGCCAGCAGGAAGCCTTCCCGAGCAAGGAAGAGTTCCAGCTGGCTCTGGCCGGGAGCTTCATGACTGAGGATCAGTTTAAAGATCTGATAAAAGACCGTTTAATGATCGAAAAGCTGTTCGACCGGGTTCAAGAAGGCGTCACCGTATCTGAAGATGAGATCAAACAAGCTTATACCGATGAAACAGGAAACCCTGCCGAAGGTGAAGAGTTTGAGGAGGCGCGGGCCGAACTGGAGGCAAGACTGCTGGCACAAGCTAAAGAAAATGCTTTGATTATGTGGCTTGAAGACCTCCGCAACGAAGCAGACATCAGGATACTGGACCCTGAATTAAACGCTTTGGTAAAGCTCCAAGAAGGAGACTACGAAGGAGCTGTTTTAGACTATGAGTCAGCCATAGAGCTGGATCCGGACAACGCCTTTTTGCACATAGGCCTGGCACAAGCCCACACACTTAATGAAGACATGGAGAGTGCTATCTCAGCCCTTAAAGAAGCTGTCGCCTTGCGTCCGGAAGATCCGTATACCAGAGTTCTCCTGGGAGTGGCATACAGAGAGCATGGGTCCAATGAGCTTGCTGTGGAAGAGTTCAAAATGGCTGCCGAGTACGGTGAGACTGACATCTTACTTCAAGTACGTCTCGAGTCTCTCATAAGGACTGTAGGTACTGAGGAAGATGTTAAGGAGCAGCAGGCTAGGATTGAAGAAGTTCGTGCCCTGTTAGAAGAGCAGGAGCAATCCCGTGAATCTCAGGAGCAGTCGGAAGAAGGAGCGGACGATTCTCAGGATCAAGCAGACAACTAAGGAGGCAAGTTCATGACACGCATCAGGGCGCCCAGGGGAACGGTTGACGTATTCCCCGAAATACCCGGTATTTGGAGCCGGCTGGAGGACACGGTTAGATCCGTGTGCCGCAAAGCCGGATATACGGAAATCAGAACTCCCATCTTTGAACATACCGAGCTTTTTCAAAGGGGTGTCGGAGAAAGCACCGATATTGTAGAGAAGGAAATGTACACCTTTCTCGACAAGGGAAAGCGCAGTATAACCTTGCGTCCTGAAGGCACGGCACCTGTTGTTAGGGCTTATCTCGAGCATAAGATGTGGGCAGGCCCTCAGCCTGTCAAGGTTTACTATATCGGGCCCATGTTCAGATATGAGCGGCCTCAGCTCGGACGCCTGAGACAGCACACCCAGTTCGGAGTCGAAGCACTTGGCTCTCCTTCGCCTGCTTTAGATGCAGAAGTTATCTCTTTGCTTATCAGTGTCTACCAGGCTATGGGGCTTCATGGATTTGTGGTTCGGTTAAACAGTATAGGGTGTCCCGAATGCAGGAACCGTTACAAAGAAAGCCTCATTGAGATCCTTTCCAAGCATGTGGACGAGCTATGTGCTGACTGCAACAGGAGACTTACGCGCAATCCTCTTAGGGTATTGGATTGCAAGAATGAACAGTGCAAAGCTCAGGCTGGAGCGGTTCCTCCCATCTATGAGCATCTATGCGAGGACTGCAGCCTCCATTTTGAGGGAGTCAAACAATGCTTAGAAGCGCTGGACATCGCCTATGAACTGGATCCTACGATTGTCAGAGGGCTTGATTATTATACCAAGACCGTTTTTGAAGTGATCCACTCAGGTCTCGGAGCACAAGATGCCCTGGGAGGCGGCGGAAGATACGACGGCCTAGCTGAAGAGCTGGGCGGGAAGCCTACTCCGGGTGTAGGTTTCGCTGCAGGCATCGAGCGCGCTGTACAGGTGCTTCAAGGTGCGGCAGACGAAAAGACAGGACAATTCGCTTCCGGGATCGATCTGTTTATCGCAGCGCTGGGAGATGAGGCCAGGCTTGAGGCTTTCCGTCAAGCTAATGATCTACGCAAGCACGGAGTGTCTGTGGACATTGATTATTTGGAGAGAAGCCTGAAATCCCAGATGAAATTCGCTGATAAGCTAGGGGCTAGAAAGGTTGCCATTATCGGCGAAGATGAACTTAAAGGAAACTACGTAATACTCAGAGATATGGAAACCAGGGAGCAGACTCGTGTTCCTTCGGGAGATCTTGTAAAAGCTTTGCTATAAACTATGATCTTTTAACGAGAGTCAAAGTTAGGAGAGAGAAGTGAGCTAGTATGCAGAAGAAGAGGACTCATATGGTAGGGGAGCTTGCGGATGAAGCTCTGATCGGAAAAGAAGTTGTTCTAGCAGGTTGGGTAGGAAGGAGAAGGGATTTAGGGGGGCTCATTTTCATCGACCTCAGGGATCGCTCAGGTATTGTACAGGTAGTTTTCAATCCTGAGACTTCTCCTGCGGCCCACTCAATAGCCGAAAAACTTGGGTCAGAAGATGTAATCAGTGTATCCGGGGTTGTGGTTGAGCGGCCTCCGGGAACTGTAAACCCTTCAATTCCTACAGGGAAGATCGATGTAGTGGCAGACTTCCTGGAAGTGCTGTCAAAATCAAAAACACCGCCTTTTTATATCACAGAGAATCTCGATGTCGACGAAGTCCTCAGGCTTAGGTATAGGTACCTCGATCTGCGCAGGCCCGACATGCAGAGAAACATAATTTTGCGTCACCGCTTGACTATGGCTGTAAGGAATTACCTGGATTCTGAAGGCTTTATTGAGGTGGAGACACCGATGTTCATTAAGAGCACTCCTGAAGGAGCCAGGGACTATGTAGTTCCCAGCCGCGTGAACCCGGGCAAATTCTTTGCTCTACCACAGTCTCCGCAGATTTTTAAGCAGATCCTGATGGTATCAGGGTTTGACAAGTATTTTCAGCTTGCCCGTTGCTTTAGAGATGAGGATTTGCGCGCAGACAGGCAACCTGAGTTTACGCAAATCGATATTGAAATGTCCTTTGTGGACAGGGATGATATCCTTGCCCTCATAGAGGGACTGATGGCTCACTGTGTCAAGGAGGTCCTGGGGAAACAGCTAAGCACGCCGTTCCCGAGGATGTCCTATGCTGAAGCTATGAAGCGCTATGGTTCAGACAAGCCTGACATTAGATTCGGCATGGAGATAGTGGATATAAGTGATGTTGTGAAAGATTCGGGTTTCGGAGTCTTCCGGAACGCCATTGGAGAAGGAGGCATGGTGGGTGCGATAGTCGCACCGAGCTGCAGCGATTATTCCAGGCAGCAGGTTAAGGAACTTGAGAACGTTGTGAAAGAGTTCGGCGCAGCAGGGCTGATATCAGCAGCGGTCTCTCGCAATGAAGAGGGCGAAGAGATTCTCACTTCTCAGGTGTCGAAGTTCCTCACCGATGCTGAGCTTTCGGGAATCGCAAGGACGACGGGTGCAAAAGAAGGTGATCTCGTCTTAATTGTCGCAGGATCCCAGGATATTGTCCTGGAGTCTCTCGGCAGGCTGAGACTGCACCTTGGCTCAAAACTTGATTTGATTCCCGAAGAAGAGATGGCCTTCGTCTGGATAACGGAGTTTCCAATGTTCGAGTTCAGCCAAGAGGAGCAGAGATTGGTCGCTGTTCACCATCCGTTTACATCTCCTCTGGAAGAGGATATGGACTTGATAGAGACAGAGCCTTTGAACATGCGGGCCAACATCTACGACCTGGTACTAAACGGCGTAGAGCTGGGCAGTGGAAGTATAAGAATACATAGGCGCGATGTGCAAGAGCGGGTCTTTACTGCCTTGGGACTCAGTGAGGAAGAGGCAAAGGAGAAATTCGGGTTTCTCCTTGAAGCTTTTGAATACGGTGCTCCTCCTCACGGAGGCATTGCAATAGGCTTTGATAGGATGGCAATGCTCTTTGCAGGAAGGAAGACCATCCGAGACGTAATCGCGTTCCCCAAGACTCAGAAGGCGGTCTGCCCTATGACCGGAGCTCCCGGAAACCTCAGCGAGGAACAGCTGAAGGAGCTGCATATTAGGGTAGTCAACATGGGTAAAATAGGCACAAGCAGTGATTGAGAGCTGCCTTGAAATCCGAAAAGCCTTGTGATATCATCGAGTTGCAACGTGACAGAAGATAAGAAACGACCCTACCGTGTGCGTTCTGGGTTCGGTAACTTTTGTTCCAACACCGTTTGAAAGGGGCCTCAGCTCCGGGTGTAGCGCGAGGGCCGCCGGTGCGCGGAGTCGCAAAACACTTGGGAGGGCACCCACCTGCAGGGCGCAGGGATAAAAATGTTACCGGCCAACCGGCATGGTGGGGTCTTGTGCTTTCTCTGCAGCTTTTTCCTTCCCGTATTCTTCCACTACCTTCATGAAGTATGTTATGATCCAACTGAAACGTAACCGGAGCGTGATACCATGGACTTATTCAGCTTACAAGGCGACCGGATCTTAAAGCGCCAAGCGCCGCTTGCCTATAGAATGCGTCCCAGAACCCTGGATGAGTTTTTTGGGCAGGAACACATTTTGGCCGAAGGCAAGCTGCTTAGGCGTGCTATCCTCGGGGACAGGCTGACGTCTGTCATCTTTTACGGGCCTCCGGGCACAGGCAAGACTGCACTGGCGAATATTATTGCCGGAATAACCAAATCCCATTTTCAAGCATTAAACGCAGTAACGTCAGGTATAGCTGACATAAGGCGGGTAATGGAAGATGCAGGAGACAGGTTGAAGATGCACGGAATGCGGACAATTCTATTCATCGATGAGGTGCATAGGTTCAATAAAACCCAGCAAGATGCGTTATTACCTGCTGTAGAAGACGGGACTGTCATATTTATCGGTGCGACAACTGAAAACCCGTTTTTTGAGATAACGAGACCGCTCCTGTCACGCTCGCGGGTGTTCAAATTTGAACCTTTAGATGACGGACATATCTCTTCTATCCTACGGAGGGCGCTTGAAGACAAGGAAAGAGGCCTCGGAGAATACAACGTGGCATTTGACGAAGGCGCTTTCTCTCATCTTGTCAAGACTGCGAACGGTGATGCAAGAGCCGCTTTAAACGCACTGGAACTCGCAGTGATCACGACTCGTCCTGACGAGTCAGGTATACGCCGTATCACGCTGGAGATAGCTGAAGAGTCCATTCAACAAAGGGTGTTAGATTACGACAAAAGCGGAGACAATCATTATGATGTAGCTTCCGCATTTATCAAGAGCATGAGGGGAAGCGACCCTGATGCTACCGCTTACTGGCTGGCAAGAATGATTGCCGCCGGAGAGAAGCCTGAATTCATAGCAAGGAGGATCCTTATTCAAGCAGCTGAAGACGTAGGCTTAGCCGATCCACAAGCTCTCTTAGTGGCCCAGGCTGCCGCATGGGCAGTCAACTTCGTAGGATGGCCGGAAGCAGGGTTAATTCTTGCCGAAGCAGCGCTGTATGTGGCCACTGCTCCAAAAAGCAATTCGTGTTACATAGCCCTTAAGAAAGCCAAATCAGACGTTGAGACTGAACGTACAGGTGAAGTCCCACCTCATCTTCGTGATGCATCATATAAAGGGGCGTCTTCCCTAGGCCACGGCAAAGGCTATAAGTACCCCCATGACTACCCTGGCCATTACATAATCCAGCAGTACTTGCCCCACACTTTGGCCGGAAAAACATATTACCAGCCTTCAGACAGCGGCTATGAAGGGATGATCAGGGAACAGCTACACCAATGGAAGAAGGGGAGATCCCACCGGCACGAGAAATAAGGCGCCGAAATGGCAAGAAAGTGATTGACACCGGGATTAGCCGGTGATATCTTTTATTTGGAATCATGATTAATTTAGTTGGAATTCCGTTAGCTGGGGCTAGTATCGTTGCTGCACTTGCACTCTAGGAAAGTAGGTGGATATGATGAAACTGTCGACCCGGTCAAGATACGGACTTAGAGCCATGTATGAGTTAGCCCTCTGTTACGGTGAAGGCCCCCTTCCTCTTAACATCATAGCTGATAAGCAAATGATGTCATTAGCCTACCTTGAGCAATTAATGGCAAAGCTGCGCAATGCCGGACTGGCGCAAAGTTCCAGAGGCGCTTTGGGCGGCTATGAACTGGCAAAGCCGCCTGAAAAAATCACTGTAGGAGATATTGTAAGAGTACTGGAAGGATCTCTTGACCCTGTGCACTGTCTTTCTGTAGACTCTAGTTATGGAGATTGTCGCAGACTTGAAAGTTGCGTTGTGCGCATGGTATGGAAACGATTAGGGGATTGCGTAAACAGAGTCCTTGATTCTATAACCCTTAAGGACTTGTGTGACGGAACCCTGGACTTTACGGAAAATGCATGTGGGTTTCACTCCTTTGATCCCCATGATCCCCAGGAGTCGGTAGAAATCAGTGAGTGAGTCAGCAATCGTCTCATAAGCCACACTATTATCAGGAGATGGTGAAGAATGAAGCTGGTATATCTGGATAACGCAGCAACGACAAAACCCAGACAAGAAGTGGTAGAAGCGATCTTGCCTTTTCTGGGGGAAAGATACGGCAACCCATCAAGCATCTACAGCATAGCCAGAGATGCAAGGGCTGCACTGGATGAAGCCAGAACCAAAGTGGCAAAGGCTATCAACGCCCGCCCGGAAGAGATCATATTTACCGGCTCGGGGACTGAAGCCGACAACATGGCGGTTAAAGGCGTTGCCTATGCCAATTCCGGCCGTGGAAAGCACATTATTACCTCTGCAATAGAACACCATGCAGTGCTCGACAGTGTCAAGCGCCTTGAAAAGCAGGGCTTTCAGGCAACGTTCTTACCTGTGGACTCTTACGGGATGGTTGACCCAAAGGACGTAGAGGCCGCAATCACAGATGATACGATACTCATCTCAATAATGCATGCGAACAATGAGGTAGGCACTATTCAACCGATTGAAGAAATCGCACGAATTGCCAAGAAACACGGTGTGCTGTTTCACACAGACGCTGTACAAACAGTCGGACATATCCCTGTAGATGTTAAGGAACTGGGCGTAGACCTCCTTTCCCTTTCAGGGCACAAGTTTAAAGGGCCGAAAGGCGTTGGAGCTCTGTGGGTTAGAAAAGGCGTCAAGATGGAAAGGTACATTGACGGAGGCGGCCAGGAACGCAACAAGCGGGCAGGAACGGAGAATGTTCCGGGAATAGTCGGGCTTTCTGTCGCACTTGAACTCGCTGTAGAGGAATTAGAAGAAGAGATGGCGCGCCTTGCGGACCTACGAGACTATTTGATAAAGGGGATCACAGACCGTGTTCCCAATGCCAGGCTGACCGGGCATCCGGTCAAGAGGTTGCCGGGAAATGCCAGTTTTTGTTTTGAATTCATAGAAGGGGAATCACTCCTTCTCAGCCTTGATGCTGTAGGGATATGCGGATCCAGCGGTTCTGCCTGTACTTCAGGCTCTCTGGACCCGTCCCATGTGCTTCTGGCTATGGGGTTACCCCATGAAATCGCCCATGGCTCACTCAGGTTGTCCCTTGGCCATGAGACGACCCGACAGGATCTTGACTACGTTCTGGACATGCTGCCCGGAATAGTCCAAAGGCTCAGGGACATGTCCCCATTGGGTGAAGGAATATCGTTTAGCGATTCTTGCGAGTGTACGCCGGATGAACACAGCTGTGTAGAAAACTGCAAGTACCAGTAATACCTGCTTCTTGATAGTAGGCATAGGGGAGGGGACATAGACTATGTATTCAGACAAAGTAATGGATCACTTCACGAACCCGAGAAATGTCGGGGAATTAGAAGATGCAGACGGCGTGGGGATGGTAGGCAGTCCAAGATGCGGGGATATCATGAAGATATCCATAAAAGTGGATGGAGACAAGATCACAGATGCCAAGTTCAAAACCTTTGGCTGCGGTGCTGCAATAGCTGTCAGCAGTATGGTTACAGAGCTTGTAAAAGGGAGAACCCTGGAAGAAGCCCTTGAAATCTCCAATAAAGCCGTTGCAGAAGCTCTCGGAGGCCTTCCGCCGCAGAAAATGCACTGCTCAAATCTGGGCGCAGATGCTCTGAAGAAGGCTATTGAAGACTATCTAAAGAAACAGGGAAAGGAGTCATCCCAAGCCCAGGCAGGCAATGAAGAAGGCGCTGAGGGCTAATAGGCTATGGATTATCCTTCTTCCATCCCTGATATAAGGGGCACAGGCCCGGGTGCCCGAGTCATTGTGGCAATAAGCGGTGGGGTTGACAGCTCTGTTGCTGCCTTGCTCCTGAAATCCAAAGGGTTTCAGGTAATCGGCGTTACCTTGAGAATATGGGAGGCTTTTCCCTCAGACGACGCCAAAGCAGTTGCAGATTTTTTGGACATTCCCCATCACATCTTAGATGTTGCAGAACCTTTCCGAAATGAGATTGTCAAATACTTCGTATCTTGCTATTTTCAAGGACGAACACCGAACCCGTGCGTTCTTTGTAACGCTCAAATAAAGTTCAGATATCTCCTTGACCTCGCGAAAAAGCTTGGAGCCGGGTACGTTGCTACAGGCCACTATGCCAGGATAGCTTTTGATTCAGCCGGAGAAAGGTTCTTACTCCTCAAGGGCCTGGATCAAAGTAAAGACCAGTCGTATGTTCTCCATCGTCTAACTCAACAAGACCTTTCTTCTATCCTTTTTCCCCTGGGTGATCTTACAAAAGAGCAAGTTCGAGAAGCAGCATTTGACGCAGGCATTCCTGTTGCAGGGAGCAGTGAAAGCCAAGAGATATGCTTCCTGGCAGGAACTGATTACAGAGACTTTTTGAGAGGGTACGGGACTCACATCATTAAGCCCGGCCCGATCCTTGATACCTCAGGCCGCCCCATCGGCAGACACAAAGGGATACCCTTCTACACTGTTGGCCAAAGAAAAGGGCTTGAGATTCCGGGGAACAAGAGGCTGTACGTGACAAGGATTGACGTATCCCGAAACGCAATTATTGTAGGGGAAGAAGGAGACCTGTTATCAGAGAGGCTGGAAGCTCGCGACGTAAACTGGATTCCTTTTTCAAAACCTCCGGAAAAAATGCATTTGGGCATCAAGATCCGTTACACTGCAAAAGAGGTCCCTGGTTCAGTCTTACCCAAGAGTCAAGATATGGCTGAAGTAGTCTTTGATGAGCCGCAAAAAGCCGTAACTCCGGGACAATTCGCTGTGTTTTACGACGGTGATATCGTTGTAGGAGGCGGAGTAATCGTCTAATTTCCTGCCATAAGGCAATACTAACCGTACTCTTAAACGCGAACTCTCCGGAGGTGACTCGTGTGAATAGATTCTGGAAGGCTATGATTACAGGTGTTGCAACAGGAGCCGTTATCGGCTTCTATTTGCATGCCAGGTCAAAAAGACAGCGCAGGAAGCTTATGATGGGTGATCCGGACCTTGAGAGAATGGCAGGCACGATGACGAATAGGATCATGAGAACCGCTGATAAGTTTGCCAGGGATATGGGGAAAGAGGTAATGCGCGCAGCCAGAGCGATGCAGGCATTGGGAAACCGCCTTAGCCTGGGAGGAATGGACCGGTTGTAGAGAAATATCCGGAAGAAGGATCTCGTCACCGCCCAGGGCGTACCTGGTTCTTGACTCTGTTGGTTGCAGCAGGCGTTCTTTTGCTTTACAAAGTCAGGGCTGTGCTCACCCCGTTCCTTCTGGCTTTTGTATTGTCTTATCTTATGAATCCGGCTGTCACAAATCTTGAGAAACGAGGCGCACCGCGCAGTTTGGGAACCCTCGTGATCTACGTAGGGTTTACTCTTTTTGTGGCGCTTTTTGCCCTTTGTCTTGTGCCACGGTTCCTAACTCAGCTGGAGGGGCTTGCTCAGGTTCTCCCTGAGTATGCAAGGACCATACAATCTCACCTTGCCGCATTTTACTTAAGGTTCTCCCGGTTCAACATTCCTGAACCTGTAAAGGGAGCCATCGATAACGGAATTCAAAGAGCGGAAGAAGCGCTCATGGGGTTTGTTGAGAGGGCACTGGGACAGGTGCCGGGGCTTCTTCCAAGGCTGAGCCTGCTTATACTCGTTCCTGTCTTAGCTTTCTACCTGACCATGGACTTTCCTGAACTGAAAATGTGGCTTCTTGCGTGGATACCTCACAGGTGGCAAAGTGACATCGTGGGACTTATGATCGAGATGGATGAAAACTTAGGTTCGTTCATTCGAGGACAACTGGCAGTCTCAGCAATCGTGGGGATTCTTATTGCCGCCGGCCTATCTGTCATCCGGGTAGAGTTTGCCTTGATTATCGGGCTTATTGCCGGCATTTTCAATATTGTGCCTTACTTCGGGCCTATTATAGGAGCTTTTCCGGCGGTTATATTCGCCCTTCTTAAGTCTCCGCTTACCGCTTTATACGTCATAATCCTTTTTGTTGCTGTCAATCAGATAGAAAGCAGTATCATCAGCCCCAGCATCCTCGGGGAACACGTTGGACTGCATCCTGTAACCGTGATTTTCTCAATAATTTCAGGGGGATACCTCTTTGGAGTTTTAGGAGTGCTCCTGGCTGTACCTGTGGCTTCCATTGTCAAAGTTGTTTTGCGTTACGTCCGCAACAAGCTCCTGCAATAGAATTGCGCTGAGAAACGCCAGCCACTTCGGGATTCTCGTTGACACCTATTAGGGTACAAGATATGATATTAATATCTTGTAGCCAATAGCCATGAGGATTAGGAGGAAACAGTCGGTGCAAGAAAATCTAGGCGTACGTCCATATACTACAAATGAACTTAGAGACATGTTCAGAGATTTCTTCATCAGTAAAGACCATGTTCACCTTCAGTCTGCGCCTCTGATTCCAAGGAATGATCCCACGCTTTTGCTTACAGGGGCCGGTATGGTTCCTTTCAAGCCATACTATATTGGGACTGCAAAGCCTGAGCACCTTCGTGTCACAACCAGTCAAAAATGCATAAGGACACTGGATATAGATAATGTCGGCACAACCTCGAGGCACCTGACATTCTTTGAGATGTTGGGAAACTTCTCTTTCGGGGACTATTTTAAGAAAGAGGCCATAATCTGGGCATGGGAGTTTGTCACGACCCATCTTGGCCTGCCTGAAGATAAGTTGTGGGTCAGCATATACCTCGATGATGAAGAGGCTTTTGAGATCTGGAACAAGACAGTAGGAGTTCCTGCCGAGCGCATAGTGCGGTTTGGAAAACCCGATAACTTCTGGGAAATCGGCGTAGGCCCTTGCGGCCCATGTTCAGAAATCCATGTGGACCGTGGGCCGGCTTTCGGCTGCGGACAACCTGACTGCAAAGTCGGTTGCGACTGTGACCGGTTCATGGAGATCTGGAACCTCGTCTTCATACAGTTCTACTGCGATGAAAAAGGAGAATACAGGCCTCTTTCCAAGAAAGGTATAGATACCGGGATGGGACTGGAGCGGATTGCCGCAGTCATGCAAGGGGTACCCAGTGTCTTTGACACAGACGCATTCAAGCCGACAATGGAAGCAATTATGGACGCTTCCGGGCTCACAGGAAACCCGGACTCGAAACAGTTGGCATCTTTACGGATAGTCGCTGACCATGCCCGTGCAGTTGCTTTCCTTGTAGCTGACGGCGTTCTTCCTGCCAATGAAGGCAGAGGATACATACTGCGTAGATTGATCCGGAGAGCAGTTCGCCATGGAAGGCTCCTGGGGATTGAAAGGCCGTTCATGGCAGACATTGCTGATGCGGTCTCATCAGTGTTTTCCCATGTCTACCCCGAACTTGGCGCAAGACGGGATCATATCCATAAGGTCATCCGGACAGAGGAAGAACGGTTCCTTGAACGCCTCGACCAAGGCACAACCATGCTGCAAGACATAATCGATGACCTGAAGGGCAAAGGGTTGTCGGAACTCCCGGGCTCCTGGGCATTTAAGCTTTATGATACTTATGGATTCCCCTTTGAGCTCACCCGGGAGATCGCAGAAGAAAGCGGTATGTCTGTAGATGAAGAAGGCTTCAAGGAAGCCATGGAAGAGCAAAGGGAGCGTGCCAGGGCGTCAAGACAGACTCTAGGGTACATGGGGGACCTGTCTACAGCAAAAGCCGAAGCCATATCCGGTATTGACGTTGAGTTTGTCGGCTATGATACTCTGACTGCCGAATCTAAGATTGTTGCCATATTCTCTGACGGCGAACCTGTAGGCCATATATCCCGAGGCCAAGACGCTGAGATAGTCCTTGACAGGACTCCGTTCTATGCTGAAGCAGGAGGCCAGGTCGGTGACTTAGGAGAGATTATCGGGGAAGGAGCCTCTGCAAAGGTTAAGAATACAGTCTGGCTCTCAGATTCTGTAATTGTCCATAACGTTGCTGTTGTTGAAGGAGACTTTTCTGTAGGAGATATCGTCACTGCTAAAGTAGATGAACGACTCAGGCGCAATACTGCCAGGAACCACACATCTACTCATTTGCTCCAGGCAGCACTGAGAGCAGTTCTCGGTGACCATGTCCTGCAGGCCGGATCGTATGTTTCCGGTGGCAGGCTGAGATTCGACTTTTCACACCATTCGCCTGTGACCGATGACGAGCTTCGCCGCGTGGAAGACATGGTGGCTACGTGGATTCTTGATGACCTTCCTGTTGAAGTCGGGATAATGCCGTTCTCCGAAGCAGAAAAGCTGGGTGCAATAGCGTTGTTCGGAGAGAAGTACGGAGACAATGTCAGAGTGATTAGAATCCCAGATGTCAGTGCTGAACTGTGCGGAGGTACACACGTAGACCGTACAGGTCAAATCGGCCTTTTGAAGATTGTTTCCGAAAGCCCGGTGGCAGCAGGCATTCGCCGTATTGAAGCTGTGACCGGCTACTCTGTGCTGGATTATATCAGGTCTAATGAAGAGATAGTCGATAAGACGGCTAATGCACTCAAATGCCTTCCTGAAGAGATTCCGGACAGAGTGATGAAGCTGCAACGAGACGCAAAGGATCTGGAAAAGCAGATTGAGAGCCTGACACTGAAAGAAGCTCTGTCGAAAGCGGATCAATTAGTTGAGCAGGCTGTTGAAATAAACGGTGCGAAAGTAGTCGTCGATTCTGTAGACAGCCTGGATGGACATGCCCTCAGAGAGCTGGCTGACAGGATCAGGGACAAGATACGTAGAGGTGTTGTGGTACTGGGCTCTCGCTTCGATGAAAAGGTACTCTTTGTGGCTATGGTTACAAAAGACCTAACCGGACAAGGGATCCGTGCAGGAGACATTGTTAAGGTTGCTGCAACGATAACCGGTGGGGGAGGCGGAGGAAGGCCTGATATGGCACAGGCAGGAGGAAAGGATCCGGCGAAACTCGATGAAGCTCTCGAGGAAACCAGGTCTTTTATCGCGAGCCGGCTGGCACCATAAACTCACCGTCAGGAGTGTGAAGACGTTATGAATGGCTCCTTTGATGAAACCCGGACGTTCCGAATTGTTCCGGAGGATAAGGTCAGCATAAGAGAAGTTCTCCTCGAGGTCAGTCACGCATTGAAGGAGAAGGGGTACAATCCTGCAAACCAACTGGTTGGGTACCTCATGTCCGGGGATCCAACGTATGTAACCAGCCACAGGGGTGCGCGCAACCTTATACGAAAACTCGAGCGCGATGAAATCCTGGAGGAGCTTATCAAGTATTATCTGGGTATATGAATCACACTATTGAGACGAGGGCGCTTGGGAGGACAAATATCCGAGTATCGAGGCTGTGCTTTGGAACTTTGACAATCGGGCCTCTTCAAGCAAATCTTTCTGTTGATGAAGGGGCTTCGCTTATTCGTTCCGCATTACAACGCGGCGTAAACTTTATCGATACTGCAGAGCTGTACGGCACATATCCTTACGTTCGTGAAGCCATCTCAGGGATTTGCCGCAGTGATGTTGTGATCGCATCTAGATCGTACAGTTATACATATGAAGACATGCAAAAGTCAGTAAATGAGGCCCTTCGCGCCATGAACACTGACTACTTGGACTTGTTTATGTTGCATGAGCAGGAATCTGCTCTGACACTAAAAGGGCATAAAGAGGCTGTTCGCTACTTGGAAGATGCCCGCAAGTCAGGGATAATCCGGGCTATCGGTGTATCGACTCACCATGTTCAGTGTGTGAAAGACGCAGCTTTAATCGATGAAATAGATGTTATTCACCCGTTGCTTAATCACTCAGGAATAGGAATTGCAGACGGTACACCGGAAGATATGCTCAAGGCGATTGAGTTTGCTTACAAGCAGGGAAAAGGCATATACGCCATGAAAGCCATCGGCGGCGGGGCCTTGCTGAAGGACGTAGAAAGGGCGCTGAGATTCGTAATAGATCAGCCCTTTATCCATTCAGTCGCGGTAGGCATTAAAACCCTGGATGAGCTAGAAATGGACATAGCAATATTTCAAGGACGCGAATTTGATGAATCCCTTCGCGAAAGGACTCGCCACAATAAGAATTTAATAATTGAGCCGTGGTGCCGAGGGTGTGGCAAATGTGTCGAAAGATGCAGCCACGGGGCACTTAGGCTTGTAAATGGCCGTTCGGAAGTTGACAACGAAAAGTGCGTGCTTTGCGGCTATTGCCAGGCTGTCTGCCCTGAGGTATGCATGAAGGTGGTTTAACCCGCATGAGAATTATGGGCCTTGACGTCGGCTCAAAGACCATAGGAATCGCCCTTTCTGACCCTGACCGTATAGTCAGCCAGCCTTTTTCAGTGATCAAACGGACTGAAGAAGACGAGGACATAAAAGAGTTGTGTCGAATAATAGGAGACAAAGAAGTGTCCCTTATAGTCGTGGGGTTGCCCAAGAGGACCGATGGCTCCTTGGGCAAGAGCGCCATGCAAGTTATGGAGTTTGCAGAGGCGTTGAAGGAGGCCGTTTCTGTGCCTGTAGTGACCTGGGACGAGAGGTTTTCTACAACAGCTGCAGAACGGTCGCTTATTTTTTCCAATGTATCTCGACAGAAGAGAAAAGGTGTGATAGACTCAGTTGCTGCTTCAATAATCCTCGATAATTACATGGATTTCTTGAGGAAGCGATCACGCGATTCGCAAGGCACTGAATCAAAGAATTTGTCTCTGGAAAACATAGCGTCGAATAGAATAGCAGGAAAAGGTGGGGTGTCTGAAATGCCCGAATTAAACGAGATTGTTACACTGATTTATGATGACGGAGAACAGGAAACCTTTACAGTTGAAGAGATACTTGAAGTAGAAGGAAAGACTTACGTTGTACTTGTCCCTGAAGAGATGGACTTTGAAGATGATGAAGACGTAGAAATCGATGCCTTCATTTTCAAAGTAGAGGAAAAAGAAGACGGGGAAGAAATCCTTGTCGAACTGGATGACGATGAATACGAGAAGATAACTGAAATCCTCTGCGCAGAGGATGAAGATGACGAGTTCGATGATGATTTCGAGGACTTCTTTGACGATGAGGAGTTCGACGTTGACGAAGATTTTGATGAGGACCTTGACTAAGCCTCAGCATAGCACTACAATACTGCGGGGCCGTGAAGGGAAAATCCTGTTAGGTGTTATCAGTGTCCTTATTCTGCTTGGGATTAGCTTCTTTCTACTTTTCCACGGCCCCGCAAATGAGGCTATAATCACCATAAGCCCGGGGATGACATCCGGTGAGATTGCGGAGCTCCTGGCTGAGAGAGACCTTGTAAGGTCTCCTACTGTCTTTCGTATCGTCACTAAAATCGGGCGGGTTGACGATAAGCTTAAGGCAGGCACGTACAGGCTCAATTCAAACATGGGTACAGTCGGTATTGTACAGGCTTTAGCCAGGGGTGATGTTCAACTTGTACGGTTTACGGTTCCTGAAGGGCTGTCTGTAAAGGATATAGCTAATCTGCTTGAAGCCAGAGGCCTTGCGTCAAAGGAGCGGTTCATTCACCTGGCCGGAGGCCACGACCCTGACTTCAAAATAATCCATGGGGATATGGAGTTCTCGGGCAACCTCGAAGGGTATCTGTTCCCTGACACATATACAGTGGAAACAGGCATCGCGGAAGAAGAGTTAATCAAAGTAATGGTCAGAAGGTTCATGGAAGCAGTGCTTCCCGAATGGTCGCAAGAGGCTGTACACGAGAATGCACGGAAACTGGATCTCCACGGAGTGATTACCCTCGCCTCCATAATAGAAAAGGAAGCCAAACTCCCTGAAGAGAGGCCTCTTGTAGCCTCAGTGTTTTATAACAGGCTGAGGCTGAACATGCCTTTGCAGTCTTGCGCTACTGTTCAGTTTGCCCTCGGCACGTGGAAAGACCAGCTGACACATGAAGACCTGAAAGTAGATTCTCCGTACAATACTTATATCAGGCCAGGGCTGCCTCCGGGCCCCATTGCTTCTCCGGGGCTGTCTTCTGTACGGGCTGCACTTAGACCCGCAGATTCTGATTATCTCTACTTTACTGCAGATCAAAAAGGCGGGCACATATTCAGCAAGACATTCGGAGACCACCAAAAAGCCACAGCACAAGTGAAGGCACGAGACTAAACCCTAAGGTTCCGAGGAAGGCTACAGTTGTAAATTCCTGTGGCTGTGGGGGTATCTTTTTGTCAGGACGTAAGAACCCCGGCAAGGCTCGTGCCAAAAGCATCATATACTGTCTTCTTGCCGCTTTTCTTTTTCTCGGGTTTGAACTCGTCTGGCTTCAGCTTGTACGAGGTGAAACCCTTGCTGCGCGTGCACGGGACCAACGCATGGAAATCCTCTCTAAAACCCCGGTTCGTGGGACAATCTACGACAGAAATATGCAAGTCTTGGCAGGGACCTTCTATGAGCCTGTAACAGTGGCCCTCCACGGTGTCGAGTTACATGAAGATGCTGTGGCGAAGGAGACGGCAGACTCCGCTATTGCTTTGATAAGGCAACCTGTTCGATACGACCCGCAAGGGTTGGCTGCCCATGCAATAGGGTACCTTGATAGCGAGGGTATTACCGGAGTTTCCGGAATTGAGAAGGCCCTTGATAACTTCCTCAGGAGCGGCAATGTAGGCCTTGTAACGTCATTTGTCGATGCCAGGCGTATGCCTTATGAGGGCTTGGGGATCAGGTGGATTCTCGACGCAGCACCACAGGCAGATGTAGTCCTTACAATTGACCGTCGGATCCAGGAGATCGTTGAAAAAGTAATGGATGAGGAGATTCCAAAAGGGGCTGTGGTAGTCATGGACCCTGAGACCGGTGAAATACTGGCCCTTGCCAGCAGGCCTTCTTTTTCCCCAAACAATATAGGAGAAGCAGTCATCCGGCCGCATGCTCCGATGATAAACAGGGCAATCACATCCTATCCGGCAGGGTCAATAATGAAGATAGCTGTAGCCGCCTGCGCCCTGGAAAACAAGCTGGTCTCTCTCGCGGACAGGTTCTACGACCCTGGATTCATAAACGTGGGCTCAACAACATTCAGGTGCTATCTCCATGAAAACAATGGGCATGGCCGGATTTCTTTTCTCGACGCCATGGCGTACTCGTGCAACCCGGTATTTATTGAAACTGCACAGAGAATCGGAAAAGATGCTCTTGTAAGGCTTTGTGAAAACCTGGGATTCGGAGCTACCACCGGAGTCAGCCTGCCTTTTGAACACCCGGGTCAACTCCCCGCTTCATATACCATGTCTCCGCAGGATCTTGCTAACCTTGCAATAGGGCAGGGAGACGTAATGGTGACTCCGGTGCAGGTAGGAGTACTTCTTTCCACAATAGCCAACGGTGGGGAGGTGGTATCACCAAAGCTCGTCCTGGACATCAAATCCAGGAACGGGAAAGAAATCACCGCCTTGAAGCCTGAGAAGCCTGAGAGAGTGTTGTCAGAAGATACGTGCAGGCAACTTACGTTCATGTTGGAGGCAGTCACAAGGTGGGGGACGGGAAAAGCAGCCTGGCTCGACGGCCCCGGCTCCTGTGGCAAAACAGGAACAGCTGAAACAGGGCGCTTGGATTCTGACGGAAATCCAATATGTCATGCCTGGTTTGCAGGGTTCACCCCGCTTAACGATCCACGGTTTGTAATAGTAGTCTTCTCTGAAGAGGCAGGTTCAGGCGGAGAGGTAGCCGCCCCTGTTTTCAAAAAGATCGCCGCCGGACTTCTTCTCCAATAAGAAACACCTCAATCTGAACATGCACTTTTTCCGGAGCGCGTCATATCTATACTAATGAATCTTTTTACAGGGGTGGCTGGTTCTATGCTGGATCTATTGCTGGGTTCGGCTCTGCTCCTTCGTGGGCTGTGGCATCTCATATCTTACGTTTCGTCGGGAAATGTATTCCCACCCCCTCTGTCTGAGGAGGAGGAAGCCAAGGTTCTGCTGGAAAAAGAACAAGGAAGCGAAGAGGCCAGGACAACGTTGATCGAAAGAAATCTCAGGTTAGTTGCACACATAGTGAAGAAATTCGACGGCGCTTTAGAAGACCAAAACGATCTCATTTCCATAGGAACAATCGGCCTGATAAAAGCAGTGGATACTTACAATCAACACCGAAAGACCAGATTGGCTACGTACGCTGCCCGGTGCATAGAAAACGAAATCCTCATGCATCTTAGAGCTACACGCAGAAACCGAGGCGAAATCCTTCTGCACGACCCTATCGGAGCAGATAAGGAAGGAAACGAAATCACACTCATCGATGTACTGGGAAGCGAACCTGATGAAGTGGCCCTTGCAGTAGAAGGAAGGCTTGAAGAGAAGAAACTTGCGGAAAAGGTAGACACCTTGACGTCTCGCGAGAAGAAAGTCATTGAAATGAGGTACGGGCTGAAAGACGGTATACGCAGAACGCAACGGGAAATCTCTAAATATCTCGGGATCTCCCGTTCGTATGTTTCAAGGATTGAGAAGCGCGCCTTAATGAAACTCCATAAGGAGATGGTTGCCAACGGATACAATTGATAAAGAGGAGGAGCCTTTCCCACCTTTGCATTTGCCAGGGCATATGCCCTGGCTTTTACAAATCTGTTGTCAATGTGATACAATACCGGCGCAAGATATTGAAACGACGAAACTCGTAGGTCCTTCAGGAGGTACAATCGTGCTATCGAAGCTCTGTCCAAAGCTATATGTAGATTCACTTCACGATATACAGCTTTCACACCTGAAAGATATCGGTATAAAGGGAATTGTGTTTGACATTGATAACACTGTGACAATGTGGGGAAGCAATGAGATCTCTCCGATAACCCTTAAGTGGCTTGAAGACGCGAAAGCCTCCGGGTTTAGTGTATGCTTGCTTTCAAACAACCGCAGGACCCGAATAGAAGATATTTCACGTATGTTGGATATCCCGTCTGCGAAAGGCTTTAAGCCTTTTAGCGCAGCGTTCAGATCAGCACTGGCCGTATTAGGCACATCACCTGAAGAGACTGCAATAATCGGCGATCAGATATTCACCGACATCCTCGGCGGAAACCGCGCCGGGCTGTACACGATTCTTGTACAACCTGTGTCAACTAAAGAGTTTGTTACCACAAGGCTCCTCAGGGGGCTGGAGAGAATAGTCCTAAAAAGACTGGCATGCCACGGATTGCTCAATCGTGGATGATGAGGCTTGCAAGTTCCCCCGTAAAAGGGATAAAGTTACCTATAGAGGACCATGTTTCCTGAACTCCTTTGTTCAGGAAAGATAAAGCCTCAGGTAGCAGACGAAACGGGGAGGATAAAACTTGTACGCTGAAGTAGTAGTGGACATCCCTTCAGAATCTACAAAAGGCATATTCCATTATTCCGTCCCTTGTGAACTGGAAGATCAAATCAAAGTAGGCAGCGCAGTCCTGGTGCCTTTCGGTGCAAGAAAGATTACAGGATATGTCGTAGGCTTTACTGATACTCCTGACGTGGCTTGCGTCAAGGATATACATGGGATTCGCGGAGATTCCGGACTCGGAGACGAATTGATGGTTTTAGCTAGGTGGATGAACCGGTATTATACATGCTCCTTGGGAGAAGCCATCGCCCAGATGTTTCCGTCTTCTGTGCGTAGAGGCAGAACACGCCCGAAATTCGAGTCCGTGGTGAACCTTGCAATCTCCGCGGATGAAGCCGAGACTCTGATAACCGAGATGGAGTGTAAAGCCCCTCGCCAGGCAGAGGCTTTGCGGATAGTCCTTCAAAAAGGCCCTATTCTATCAAAAAGACTTCTAACAAATAGCTACGGCGCCACCGCCGGAGCAGTTCGTGCCCTCATTGCCAAGGGCATACTCAGCGAAACAGAAAGAGAAGTCTTGAGGAACCCCATCAAAAAACCGCGAGGCGCAGAAAAACCGCCACCGGTATTGACCCCGGAGCAAGATAAAGCAGTTCAAACAATTATCAAAAACTTTGATGAGGAAAGGAAAAAGCCCTTCCTGTTGCATGGAGTCACTGCAAGTGGAAAGACAGAAGTTTACATGCGCGTCATTGAAGCTGTCCTTGAAAGAGGCAAGTCTGCGATTGTCCTCGTGCCTGAAATCGCCCTTACCCCGCAGATGACCCGAGATTTTTCGGAAAGATTTAAAGAGAAAGTTGCAGTCCTCCACAGTAGATTATCCCAGGGTGAACGATATGATGAGTGGCGGAGGGCAGGGCGAGGCGATGCGAGAATAGTGGTGGGCGCACGGTCAGCAGTGTTTGCCCCTGTACGAAACTTAGGCGCCATTATCGTTGATGAGGAACATGAGACTTCTTACAAACAAGAGGAGTCTCCCAAGTACCACGCGCGTGACGTGGCATGTGAGAGAGCCAGGATATCCAAAGCCGTCTGTATTCTGGGGTCGGCAACACCTTCAGTGGAATCGTACTACAAAGCATTGAACGGGGATTACACCCTTCTGGAGCTACCGTACAGAGTTGAAAACAAGGAGCTGCCCACTGTTGAAGTGGTAGACATGCGAGAAGAGCTGGCAGCTGGGAACAGGAGCATTTTTTCACGTCCGCTCTTTGAAGCGATATCCGATAGGTTAGAAAAGAAGGAGCAAGTAATCCTTTTCCTCAACAGGCGCGGGTATTCCACATTTGTTTTGTGCAGGGAATGCGGCTATTCCATGAGGTGTCCTAACTGTGACGTAGCTCTTACATATCATGCAGCAGGAAACAGGATAAGGTGTCACTACTGTGACTTTGAGCAACCTGTTCCTTCAATCTGTCCTAATTGCGGCGGGCGTTATATCAGGTACTTCGGGGCAGGCACACAAAAGATCGAAGGGGAAGTCAAAAGAGTATTTCCCCATGCCCGCACCATCAGGATGGATACTGATACGACACGGAGAAAAGGAGCCCACGAAACAATCGTTACGACATTTCAAAAGGGTGAATATGACATCCTCATAGGCACTCAAATGGTAGCAAAAGGCCTTGATTTCCCCAATGTAACTCTGGTCGGGGTCATCAGCGCTGATACATGCCTTAATCTTCCCGATTACAAGGCAGGCGAGCGCACATTTCAGCTGCTAACACAGGTCGCAGGCAGGGCAGGTAGGGGAGAAAAACGCGGCCATGTCGTTGTACAAACATACTCACCTGGGCATTACGCGATAGAACAGGGCACAGCGCAGGATTACAGAGGTTTCTATGATGAAGAAATAGCTTGCCGCAGTGAAGGAGGATATCCGCCTTTTTCCCGGCTAATCTTGGTTGTCGTAAGCGGCAAAAACCTCTCTGAAGTGGAAAGGCACTCTGTGTCCCTTGCAAAAGCGCTCCAAACCCGGACGAGATCAGCGAAACAATGGAAGAATACGAAGATCCTCGGCCCTTCACCCTGTGCCATGTCAAAGGTAAAGGGGATGCACAGGTGGCAAATACTATTGAAGGTGGACCCGATCGCAGGCCCGGATGACCACAGCAACCTCATTAACGACGTGCTAAAAGCCTGTCCTGTGCCATCTTATGGTATAATGATACAAGTAGATGTTGATCCTGAGAACATAATGTAACAACAAGTACTCAGTAATTCACATGCAGCCTTTTATAAGGGGGCACAATATTGGTCCTGAAGATAAGAAAACACGGCGACCCTGTACTTAGAATGCAAGCATTGCCTGTGAAAAAGATTAACGAAGAGATCCAGGCCCTTGCCAAGAATATGCTGGATACGATGTACGCTGCTGACGGAATAGGGCTTGCAGCGAACCAGGTAGGAATCCCTGTACGGATAGTCGTTATTGACGTGGGAGAAGGACCCATCACCCTGTTTAACCCGCGCATAGTCAACCATGGCGAAGATAAAGCTGTCCTGAGGGAAGGTTGCCTTTCAGTGCCGGGCCTGACAGGCGAAGTAGAACGGTGGAAAAAGATAACAGTCGAAGGAATGACTCAGAACGGCGTAGGCTGCGAGAAACTTGAAGCTGAAGGACTCCTTGCCAGGGCTTTGCAGCATGAGATAGATCATTTAGACGGTGTGCTTTTTCTTGATAAAGCCAAGAATATAGAGGAAGAGGAAGAAGACGAAGAATGAAAACGGTTTTTATGGGAAGTCCGGGCTTTGCCGTACCGTTCTTGGAAGCGCTGTTGTCTTCGCCTCATGATGTAGCCTGTGTTTTTACGCAGCCTGACCGTGCAAGGGCAAGAGGCAGGCGGCATCTCTCAACTCCGGTCAAGGTATTGGCAGAAGCCAATAGTATTCCGGTATATACGCCCGGCACGCTAAAAGGACAGGAATGTGTAGACATTCTTAGAGAGATTAGTCCTGATGTGATAGTGGTAGTCGCGTACGGGCTTCTCGTCCCCAAAGGAATCCTGGAGATGCCTCCCAAAGGATGCATCAATGTCCATGCATCTTTACTGCCTAAGTATAGAGGAGCCGCCCCTATTGAACGTGCTATTATGGCAGGAGAAAAAGTTACAGGCATTACCACGATGTACATGGCAGAAGGCCTTGACACAGGGGATATAATCCTTCAAGAAAAGGTTGATATACCGGAAGATATGACATGCGGAGAGCTGTACGAGCAATTGGCACTGGTTGGGAAAGATGTGCTTTTAGAAACCCTGCAGCTTGTTGAGGCAGGTGTTGCCCCGCGGATTCCGCAGGACGAAAGTCAGGCAACATACGCGCCTAAGCTGAAGTGTGACGAGTTTCTTATAGACTGGCAGAGTCCTGCAAGTTCAATACATAACTTGATTAGAGCAGGCAATCCTCGTCCCGGAGCGTTTACCTATCTTAAAGGTAAGAGATTTAAGATATTCAGAGGTAAAGTTGTGAAGGAAGGAGATAAGGCTCTTTCAGATAAGTCCCCACAACCCGGCGAAATATTGAGGTCAGGCCCGGAAGGCCTTATTGTAGCAACAGGAGAAGGGCTGTACTCAGTCCACGAGGTCCAATGTGAAGGTGGCAGGCCTTTGAAAATAGGGGCCTACCTCTGTGGGAACCCTGTACAGGTAGGTGACGTTTTAGGTAAGTAGGCATAATTTTAGGCTGATTTAGTATTGTATTCCAGGAAGGAGGGGTTTTTCATGTTCTTCTTTTACGATTGGACATATATCCTGGTACTACCTGCCTTTATATTTGCCATGTGGGCGCAAGCGCGAGTGCAAGGTGCATTCACCCGGTACTCAAGGGTACGGGCGCAAAGCGGAATCACAGCTGCTGAGGTGGCCAGAGATATACTCATGAGGAGCGGACTCAGCCATGTGAAGGTGGAGCAAACTCCTGGCAGGCTTTCGGACCACTACGATCCCCGGAGCGAAACACTGAGGCTGTCTTCACAGGTATATTCCAGCAGTTCACTGGCAGCTTTGGGAGTAGCAGCCCATGAGGCAGGCCATGCTATCCAGCATGCTGAAAGCTATGTACCGCTTGCAGTAAGGTCCAGCCTTGTTCCTGTAGTGAATTTCAGTTCTCAACTCGCTTTTCCGTTGTTCTTCATTGGGTTGATCTTTGGCGGAAGCTGGAGTTGGCTAATGACACTGGGAATATGGCTTTTCGTTGCAGCGGTTGCATTTTCCATCATTACTCTGCCTGTGGAATACGATGCAAGCAGACGCGCTTTAGCGTTACTGGTCCAAGGTGGATATGTCACAAATGAAGAGCTTCCCTACGCTAAGGAAGTCTTGACTGCAGCAGGTATGACATACTTGGCAGCGACTGCAGTGGCGATCACACAATTACTGAGACTGCTGATATTGCGGGGAAGCAGGCGTGACTAGTGCAAGAGAAGCTGCGCTCCGGGCATTGATAGACATTGATGAGAACAATGCCTATGCCGGGCAGGCAAGGGATACTGTCTTAAGAAGCGTCGATCTCTCTACGAGAGATCGTGCTTTTTGTACGCAACTTATCTTTGGTGTGACTAAATTCAGAAAGACTATTGATCACATCATTGAAACTTTTTCAACAAGGCCTGTGGGAAAAACGGATCCTGTTACAAGAAACACTCTCAGACTTGGCGTATATCAAATACACTATCTGACACAAGTTCCAAAGTATGCTGCAGTATACGAAAGCGTTGCCTTAGCAAAAAAGCATGGTCACGCGGGATCTGCGAAGTTTGTCAATGCTGTTCTTAGATCCCTTCTTAGAAACCCTAAGGCAATCCGATTTCCTGAACTTGCAGATGATCCCGTCGCCCACATCTCGCTTCGGTATTCGCATCCGGAATGGCTGGTATCAAGGTGGATTAAGCGGTTCGGGCCGGAAGAAACAGTAGAGTTGTGCAAGGCTAATAATGAAGAGCCTCCTGTGACTATCAGGGCTAACACCCTTAAGACAACTCGCGAAGCTTTAATGGCAAAACTCTCAGATGAAGGCTGTGAAGTTGTTCCGTCGGATCTCGTTCATGAGGGAATAGAGATCAGGAGCTGCGGGGACTTGTTCACCTTTCAGCCGTACCTAGACGGGATGTTCGTAGCTCAGGATATAGGTTCTATGCTGGTAAGTTACGTTCTCTCGCCTGAGCCTGGTGAAAATATAATAGACTTGACAGCTGCTCCCGGCGGAAAAGTCACTCACATAGCCCAGCTTATGAGAGACACAGGCTTGATCATCGCATGCGATGTCCACGAACACAGGCTGGCTTTGGTTTCCGAAAACCTAAAGAAGTTGGGGATTGTGTCAGTTAAACCCCTACTCTGTGACAGCCGCAAGTTGCCTCCCGATATCCACGGAATGAAGTTTGACAGAGTCCTCCTGGATGCTCCCTGTTCAGGCACAGGAGTCCTCAGACGAAGGGCGGATCTAAGGTGGCAGAGGACAGAAGAAGACCTAAGAAACCTGGTGGAACTCCAAAAAGAGCTTCTGGAATCTGCTGCTAATCTCGTAAGACCCGGTGGGATTCTGGTTTACAGCACCTGCAGCATTGAACCTGAAGAGAACCGAGAACAGATATCAGCCTTCATAGGACGGCATCCGGAGTTTTCCCTTGATAATGCACGGCCTTACCTTCCTTCAGGCTTCAAGACAAGATTTCCGGACCAAGGAACGCCCTTCGTAAGTACTTATCCCCACAAACACGCCATTGACGGGTTTTTTGTAACACGTCTTACGCGCAAATAAGAAACCTTTATCATTTCATTACAATTCAGCCCACCCTTGCATTAGCTTGCAACCACCGACACTCTATGAAAACTTTGAATGGCATAAAAACAACCATTGCGGGCAGGGTAATGTCAGAACCCATGCCTTGTCAGTCAAGGAGGCGCGGAACGCAGCCTCCTTGATGCTGTGTAAGACCTTTATTGCTTCCTTTCATTTTCATGTAGTGTCGGAGGTAGACCTGATTTGGACAATCCAAGAACTCAACTTATACAGAGACTCTTAGTACTATCGCTGGTTTTTTTCGCTGCTTACTTCCTCATAGTGGGCGGAATACCTAACAGGATTACTCTGATAGAAGGATACACCAGGGAGGTTCAGTTAGGCCGGACTCTTGACCTACGCAGACAAGCCTCAAGTTTGGACCTTCTCCCGTTTGACGGAGGAGTGAAGCTCGTTCCTCTCAGCTTAGGCGAAAGCAGCCTTGAAGTGCGTCTCTGGGATTTGATTCCCATCAAAAGAATGGCCGTCAGCGTTGTGCCGGACATCCGAGTATTCCCGGGAGGGCATTCCATCGGAGTTTTGCTGCCTTCCAGAGGTGTCGTGGTAATAGGGCACTATCCTGTCGTCGGATCTGACGGGCGGTCTTACTACCCGGCGCGTGAAGGCGGAATCCAGGTAGGGGACGTTATCGTTCGCATTAACGGAGAGCCTGTCAGCAGTAAATCGCAGATAGAACACCTTATAGATGATATAGGCAGAACCGGCGGACAAGCGGAGATCAGTATCTTACGCAATTCCAGGAACATTACGGTAAGGCTGACCCCGGTTCCTGTTGCCAATGAAAGGCTGCCTGCGGAAGGACGGGTAGAGACAGGAAAAAGAGACATCACCTACAAACTGGGTATATGGGTTCGGGAAAATGCAGCAGGTGTCGGAACCTTATCCTTCTACCATCCCGGCTCAGGCGTGTACTGCGCGCTGGGACATGTTATCACAGATACAGCTACAAGTAGAGAAATGGATGTGGCAAGCGGTATGATTGTTGCTGCTCAAATCCTCGGCATCCACCAGGGCAATCGTGACCAGCCTGGGGAAAAGATCGGTACTTTCAGCGGGGAAGAAGACATAATCGGAACAATAGAGCGCAATACAAGGTTCGGTATTTTCGGCAGGCTCAACAGCATTCCCTCAAACCCTCACTTTCCCGAGGCAATTCCCGTGGCCCTTGCAGATGAAGTCGTTCCAGGGCCTGCCTACATCTATACAGTACTGCAGGATGATGTAATAGAGCGATTCGATGTGGAGATCCTACGCGCAATGCGGCAAACCAGGCCGCAAATAAAAGGATTGGTAGTTAAGATCTCTGATCCACGCTTGCTTTCAGCTACCGGAGGCATAGTGCAAGGGATGTCGGGAAGTCCCATAATTCAAAACAACAAGCTGGCAGGCGTCCTGACCCATGTCTTTGTGTC
>FIZM01000115.1 GCA_900019985.1 uncultured Clostridia bacterium | reverse complement strand
GAGACATCGACCGTATTCTCCATGGAGTCGGCTGCACTCTTTACCATGGAACCACTGACGGTCTTCATTGCGGAGCCATCTGCTGTCCTTGCAATAGAACCAACGGTGCAAGTATCCGCAATCCTGACTACGGAACCGGTTGCCATCTTCCCTGTAGCACCTTCGGTTATCCTTATCTCACGATCTATCACACCGCTCATTCCTTCAACCCGCTCATTACCATGCCTTTGACGTAGTACCCCTGGAGTGACGCAAAGAGAATAACCACAGGCAGAATCCCAACTGTAAGGCCTGCCAGTATCAGATGGGCATTTCGGTTAGGGTCAAAAGACATAGACAGCATCTTCAACCCCACCGTCAGAGTGGTCAGTTCAGGAGCGGATGTTGAGATTATCAACGGCCAGAAAAGGTTGTTCCAGTGAGTAATGAATGTGAAGATCCCAACTGTCGCAAGGGCCGGCTTGGTCAGCGGCAGAATAATCCGGAAAAACAGGTATGCCTCTGAAGCGCCGTCAATGCGGGCAGCATCAAGGAGGTCATCAGGTATGCCTATCATAAACTGACGCATTAGGAAGATCCCCCAGCCGCTCACTGCAAAGGGCAGAATCAGTGAGAGATGAGAGTGCAAAAGCCCGAAACCTCCTACACCCAGCCAATTGTTGCCACCTGCAAAGGGAACGCGCTTCATCATGTAATAAACAGGTATCACAAATATAAATGCAGGGAGCATCATCGTGGCAAGGATGCCCTGAAACACCAAATCGCGCCCCTTGAACTTATACTTGGCAAGTGCGAATCCCGCCATTGCGCTGGTGATCATAACTGACAATGTTATCCCACCTGCAGTTACAAAGCTATTGAAGTAGAATCTGAGAAGAGGCACTTCGCGGAAGACGGCAATGAAGTTCTGCCACTGCGGCACCTCTGGAATCCAGATAGGCGGAACCTTTACAAGCTCGGCTCTGGTCTTCAACGCAGACGACACTAACCAGGCAAACGGCAGCAACATAGTCAGGCCCAGGAGCACCAAGATTACGGTCTCAACAGGACGGGCGCTGCCAAGTTCTGCTGAGGTATAGAATCTTCCTTTGCCTGTTCGTTTGGCATCTACATGAGCCTTCACTGACATAATCCCACCTCATCTCTGCAGACAGACACTCTTTTGAAAATACACCTTCTAATAAGACACAACCCCGCCTCTCCTGAACATACGAAGCAAGATAAGGGACAGGGCCATAATTATTATCAAAAGAACATACGCCATGGCACAGGCGCGTCCCATGTACATATACTCAAATGCAGTCTGATACATATAAAGGACCATTGTCATGGTGCTGTTGATAGGCCCACCTGCTCTTCCCAGGGTGGGGGCAGTCATCGCCACGATAAAGTCGAATACCTGCCAAGACGAGATCATGCCTGTCACAACCACAAACAAGATGGCAGGTTTCAAAAGAGGCAGCGTAATCTTGGAGAAACGCACCCATCCTGAAGCCCCGTCAACTGCAGCAGCCTCGTAGTAGGATGTGGGGATATCTTTCAACCCCGCGTAAAGGATCAGCATATTTGCACCGATATTCGCCCAGATTGCAGTGATAATTATCGAAAGAAGCGCTGTCTTCGGATTGTTTAGCCAGTCAAGGGACTTAAACCCGAAAAGATTAAGAATCGTATTGATCAAGCCGTAGTTCGGACGGTAAAGATACATCCACACCATACCGATGGCGACCGGAGTCGTGATCGTAGGAAGGAAGAAAATCAGCCGCCAGATGCTGCTTCTTTTTTGCCTGTAAACAAGGACTGCGAGAAAGATAGAAAGCACCACACTGATGGGAACCACGCTCATAGCGTATATAAAGGTATTGCCCAGCGCTTTAAGAAACACCTTGTCTTTGGTAAATATGTAGGAATAATTGCTCCAGCCGACATACTTCGCATCAAGCGGCGAAGTCAGCATGTTCCATTCGTGAAGACTCAAGTATAAAGAGCTGAGCACGGGAAATATCAAGAATATGGCGTAAAAGAGAAGAGCCGGCGTAAGAAACAACCATGCACTGCGCGCCCTTTTATTCACTGGCAACACCTCGCCGGAATGGACCTTGCGTTCTTTGGCTCGGTGGTTTAGTGGGGACGAGGATAAAAGGTTCGAACGGGGTGACTAACCGTAACAATACCTCAACCCATCGTCCCCACAACCCTAATCCCTCTACTTAAAGAGCTTACAACCTAATCTCGCTATCCCAACAATCTCCATCTCAAGCTCATTGCCTTTTTCGAGTTGCCTTATCAGTTGCCCTTTTTGGCTACTGATATTAATAGTACCTGGCAAGTATTTCATCGATTTGCCTTGCAGCATCGTCAAGTGCTGTCTTGGCATCTTTCGTGCCATACCATGCAGCCATAATCTCATCCATCAAGATCGTCTTGATCTCAGCACCTTGGGCTATGTTGGGTTCGGCACGGGAATACTCCAGCTCAACAATGTAAGGGGCTGTATACTGGTCGTTCAACTCTTTTGGATGGTTCTCAATATCGATCTTCCTGCTGGGTATCGCGCCTACCCGCTGTGCGAGATAGTCCCCCATGCGGGTTGTCTGGTTCGGACCGTGGACCTGGGCAGTCATCCACATCCAGAAGTCCCAGGCCTCTTCCTTATACTTGCTGTTCTTGCCGACGCCTGCAAACCAAGTATAGAGAGATGTTACCCGCTCTTTCATGACAGGGATAGGTGCAACCCCTACGTCCTCATACCGATCGCCCATTGTGGTTATGAGGTTGTTCTCATTCCACGGCGCCATTACCATCATAGCCACCGTGCCGTTGGGGAAGTCCCATACGCTGCCGTTTACGTCTGTGCCTTTCTCGCTGAACAGCCTAAGCTGCGCCTCAAGGGCTTCGACTCCTTCCGGACTGTTGACAAGGCACTTCTTGAAGTCAGGACTCAGGAACTCTCCGCCGTTAGACCACAGCATGGCAAGGAAAGGATGGACAACCGCGGAATCCCATCCTGCCAGGAAGGTAAACCCGTATTGCGAGATATTGCCTTTATCATCGAATTTAGTGAGGTTCTTTGCCATCTCGACGAGCTCATCCCAGGTCTTAGGAGGTTCGGTGTAGCCGCCCTCCGCAAGGAGCCTCTTGTTGTAGACAAGCATGTAGTTGTCAATCTCTGTGGGAATACCCCAGATGTCCCCGTCAATTGTTACGCCGCTTACTGCCACAGGGACGTAGTTCTTCATTACGTCTTCTTTTACTTCCGCCGGCGGTTCGTCAAGAATGCCTGACCTGACCAGCTCAACGCCCCATAGTGAGTAAACATGGTAAAGATCGGCACCGCGCCCTGAGACCTCTGCTATCTGAATCTTTTTTAGATAGTCTTCGAAGGGAGTGACTTCTTTTACAATTTCAATATGCGGATTCAACTGCTCATACAACCTGAGGTAGTCGTCTAAGCCTTCGCGGTTGAAGTCAGTGTGAATGGAGAGTATCAGCTTGATCTTTTCCTGCGATGAAACAGAAGATATAGACAACGCCATCAGGAGAACCAACACGATAGAAACAACCATCAATCTTTTCATACCTGAGTCCTCCTATCCGTTTTTTCTCTACGGAACACATGCCGGGTTGACGTCGACTACATTAAGTTGCTTGCGTTCCCACCCCCTGCCGGCAACGTTTTCCTGTCAGACTCCTTTAAGCTCCACGTCAAGAGTGTACCTGTCTGCGCGTAGGAGCGACTCTGCGTATTCTATCGGGGTGCCGTCTTCCAGGTAGGCATACCGCCTCACCGAAAACGCAGGTGAGCCATCCATCACACCTAAGATCCGGGCATCTTTGCCTCTGACAACAACGGCTTTGTATGATTCACGTCCTGTGGCCGGCACTAGATTAAACTCGGTCTTCAGGAGTTTATAGAGGGAATCTGTAAGCTGGTCCCGTCTGTTGGCTAGTTCCGGACACAGGTCATACGGAACGTGAGATGATTGTATTGCCATGACTTCGTCATCTGCCAGCCGAAGCCTGACGATCTGTATGACCTTCTCATTCTCGGGGACCTCGAGTGCTTGGGCTACCACGCCTTGCGCAGGAATTACTCGAAACTCCAGGATCCGGCTTGTAGGCACAAAACCTTTTTCCAGCATTTCATCGTGGAAACTGATGAGTTCGCTGAGTTTGCGGTTTACCCGCGGTTTGCTGACAAATGTACCTTTACCCTGCTGGCGGTAGAGATAGCCGTCCACCACCAGCTTCTGAATGGCCTGTTTGACTGTGATGCGGCTGACATTAAACCTCTTGCCGAGTTCTGCCTCGCTGGGGATCTGGCTACCAGGAAGATACGTGCCGTTTTCGATTTCTTCTTTCAGCACGTCATATATCTGGTAATATAGGGGGACCCTCCCGTCTCTTGAAAGGGGCACTGTCTTCAACCTCCTACACTACCCTCCTGTAAACACCTTGATTAGGTGTATGAATAAGCCGACTGAACACATAATGTCATGTTGATATATCAACCTATCAACTTGTTTATTCGCCCCGAGGATAGAAATTCCTCCTTTGCGTCCAATATTATTATTAGGAAGTTTTAGGAAGGAGTTCCTATATTTTCCTAGAATATTACAGTAAACTAGGTGGGATGTCACATTGGCATTGGAGCACAGGCAGAGATCATCAGAATACAATACAGAGCCTTTTGCCGGAATAATCGGGACTCATCCGAGGATAGTAAGGGCGCGCAAGATAGCAGAAAGAGTCGCAAGAGGCGACTCCAATGTCCTCCTTTACGGCGAAACAGGCACAGGAAAGGAGATCTTTGCAAGGGCAATACATGACGCAAGCCCAAGAGCTAAAGGCCCTTTTATCCCAATAAATTGCGCAGCTATACCTGAAGCCCTGATGGAATCGGAGCTTTTCGGATATGAGCCCGGCTCCTTTACCGGGGCTCTAAGCACAGGCAAAGTCGGGAGGTTCGAAGCAGCGGCAAGAGGCACGATCTTCTTAGATGAGATCTGCGATATGCCCCCAATGCTTCAGGCAAAACTCCTAAGGGTTCTACAAGAGCGAAAAGTCCAGCGTATCGGAGGCACGAGGCAAATCTCCATTGACGTACGGTTCATAACCGCTACTAACCAGGACCTTGAAGAACTGGTTGAAGAGGGGCTGTTCAGGGCGGACCTATACTACCGGCTCAATGTCGTCACCATCCACTTGCCTCCCTTACGCGAAAGGCTCTCAGATGTTGAGCTGCTTGTAAACCACTTCATTCCCCTGCTCAATCTTCGCTGTAACGCCTCTGTGACGAGAATTCACCCTGAAGTGATTCGAGTGTTCCGGAAGTATCACTGGCCAGGCAATGTGCGAGAATTGCAGAATGCACTGGAACACGCCTTGAATTTCTCAGATGGCAACGAGCTTCGCGCAGAACACCTGCCTCCCCGTATCCTCGATGCTGTTCAGGCCCAGTCTGATAAAAACCGGGATTCGGAGCCGGCTGAACCTAAGTTCGATCTTACAGATGCAGTCCTCGGCGCAGAAAAAAGCATGCTGCTGCATGCACTTGAGAGGTGCAAAAACAACCGGACAAAGACCGCAAAATACCTGGGAATCGCACGGTCCACATTGTATGAGAAGCTGGAAAAACACGGTATATACTGTGAAGAGCCTGAACCTAGATCCCAGTTGCGAAGCCTAAGCCCAGCCGGACGTAGACAGAGCTTCCAACGGAGCAGGCGGCGGATGAGGCGCCTGATGTAGCTCCTTGGCGAGACTTCGTCCACTTATAACCCAAGGCAAACCGCACGTTCTCCCTGAAAGAGATCCCCACTTCCACCGCAGACTCGGTCTTTCTTTGCTTCTCCACATCGACGAAGTAGAATGAAGACTCGTACGCCACATCAACCGGATACTTGCAGCTGAGACCCAAACCGTCCAAGTCCAACTTACGGGTGATGCGAAAAGCCGCAAGCGCCGTCTCTGCGTGCACACCGGCACCTGTTCCTGCGTTGTTCCCGGGTACCTGTCTTACACTTCTCTTAGTCACCTGCCCTGTGTCTTCCTTGGATAGCTGCCTAGTCGCATTCTCAAGTACTTGCTCAGCATCTCGCTTAGATAGTTGCCTGGTGCCACTCTGAGATACTTGCCCATTGCTGATCTTAGATACTGGGTCCGTGCTGTTGGTAGATACCCGCCCGGAGCCGCTTTCATACACTTGCTTATATATGTACCTTACAGATAGGTCAGTTAAGGGATCTACTGCAAAAGCAAGCCCTACCTCGCCTGTCAAGACCCGATAGGACTTCCCGTACGATCCACTGTAAGCTTCCTTTCCGGTGAAGACTCCGTTTCCATTGAAAACTTCCTTTTCATCGAAGCCCCCTCTTCCGTCAAAGACTCTTCCTCCATTAAAGGCTCCTCTTTCGTCGAAGACATCCGTTCCGATACAGCCCGTTTTTCCGCCTAAGCCTTCCCGTCCGCCGGATACTTCCTTTGCCTTTACCGCGCCAAAAGCCATTAGCCTGTCGCTGTACACAGGCCTCCAGGTAAAACTCAGTTCATATCCTAGGGAAGTCGACTCGTTCAGAGTCTCTTTCTTATCCCAGCTACCGTTAACCTTGAGTCCCGGGATCGGGTTAGCATCCACATTGAGAGCAAGCTTTGACTCTTCTCGTTTTGTCCCGGCCTCATAGTTCAAGGCAGCATCCAATCGTGGAGACGGCCTGTACGCGCAACGAAAAGAAAGTGTAGTACCGCCTAATGATGATATACTTGCCCGCGCACCGGCAGCGAAGTGCGGAGATGCTGTCCAACTGACTCCAATACCGAGCTTTCCAGACAGCCTGCTTGCAGGACCCAACAAGTCAGCGTTTTCGGATTCGAAAACCAGCCCACCCTTAAGCGAAATCGATACATCCTTGCTTATCTCGGTTTCCGCTTCAGCTTCCAACCTTCGGTATCCTATAGGTGGAACGGTGCTGCGATGGTCCCATGTTTCACCCCACCTGATGCCAACGGTTTCGGAGATTCCCTCTGATGCTTTCACTCTTACCTT
>FIZM01000114.1:2466-11987 GCA_900019985.1 uncultured Clostridia bacterium | reverse complement strand
TTAATGAGGGCTTGCTCCATGGCGGATATCTCCTGAGGTGAGACATCCTTAATGCCTGCACATGTCTTTAGTCCGGATCATATGATAATGTGGACTACCACTACAGGAAGGCACAGCACACAGCTGGACCAAAGGAGCAAGGGAGCAAGTTGCCTGATATCTGTGAAGAGTAGAAAAGAGAGATGACTGTCGTAAGCAGAAAGAGAAAATGATGTGACGGAGAAAGGCTAATAACTTGCGCAAGGTCTTTCCCCGTTTTGACATAGGGCGATGTTGAGCTTGTGATCTTAAGCTGTGTTCAATGAGCTCCATCGCCCATGGCACAGACTTCGGTCAGATGTCCGAAATTCCACCGCCACGCATCCCCGCCCCGCATCCCATGGATGATGGAAAATCAAAAGAGTTGGTCTTGACCGAACCCCTCACGCGTGCTATAGTAGTTGAAAACGTCTTGTGCCACATTGAAGACGAGGAGGGAGTAGCAGGTCAGATAGGAACTTCATACAAATGCAAGGTCAGTTTTCTTGAAGAGAGACTAGGTTTTAGAGTCGAGAAGTCGAGTAAAAAAATAAGTAGCGGAGCAGAGTAATAGCTTCGTATCCATCAAGATGGGAGGTAGTCGAGAAGTGAGAAGGTCCATCGCATCCTTCACTGTGTTTGTCATTCTTCTTTCCTTTATGTTGTTTGGTGTAACTACATATTCTGCGGAGCCGATCAAGATTGGTTTCAACCTGGAGATAACAGGCCCTGTAGCAGGTTATGGGCAGATGGGTTGGGAAGGAGCCCAGCTCATGAGGGAGCTTATGCCCATGGAAGTGCTTGGGAGGCCTGTTGAGTTTGTACTCGTCGATAACAAGTCTGACCGAGTTGAGGCATCTAACGCTACTTCGCGCCTCATCGAAAGAGAGAAAGTCGTCGCTATTATCGGGCCTATGATAAGCGGCAGCACGCTTGCAGCCGGAGATATATGTGAAAAGAAAGAAGTCCCCATTATAAGTCCATCAGCCACAAACCCTCTGGTTACACAAGGCAAGAGTTACGTATTTCGGGCGTGCTACATAGATCCGTTCCAAGCCGAGATCGCAGCGAAATACTCTTATGAAGACCTAGGCGCAAGAACAGCTGCAGTCCTCTTTGACATTTCTAATGATTACTGTGTTGCATTAGGTCAGTATTTTAAGAGTGCCTTCGAGAGCATGGGTGGGGAAGTCGTAGTGCATACTCCGTGTAATGCCGGAGACCAGGACTTCAGCGCCCAGCTCACAGCGATAAAGACTGCAAACCCGGATGTAATCTACCTGCCCAACTACTATGAGGAAGTAGGGCTTATCCTTCGCCAAGCGAAAGACCTGGGCTTGACCCAGCCTATCCTTTCTGCTGACGGCGTTGATGTTCCTGAGATTTGGGATCTTGCCGGTCCTGCCATTGAAGGACTGATGAATACCGCTCACTGGCATGAAGATGCCGGAATGACTGATATTGGTAAGAAGTACATCGAGGCATATAAAGCAAAGTATGCGGGGAAGGAAGTCAACTCCTTCGGAGCCCTTGCTGCAGATTGCGTAATCATGGTCCTTGACGCAATAGAGAGAGCAGGTTCCACTGATCCTAAGGCGATCCGCGACGCCTTGGCAGCCACGAAGGACCTGGAGGTCGTAACCGGGTTTGTCTCAATGGATAATGGCGACGCAGTCAAGGCGGCAGTTATCCGTGAGGCAAGAGATGGCGAGTGGAAATTCAAGGCAGTAGTAAATCCGTAAGTAGGACTTGACGATTCTCTTTCGTATCGTCGGTTTCCGCAGTCGGTATCGCCGCAAGATGCAGTGATGTCTATCACGGGCTGGGAGGGTTTTTATAACCCTCCTGCCCTGATGTTCGTTACGGGGAGCTTGAAGCGGTGCAGACACCCGCTCAAGAGGGAGTTGACGTTTGTGAATGCTTCCGTATTGTTTCAACAATTGATAAATGGGATGTCCTTGGGCAGCCTCTATGCTTTACTGGCTATCGGATACACAATGGTGTACGGTATCCTGAGGTTCATCAATTTTGCCCATAGCGACATCTTTATGGTAGGAGCCTACTCCGCCTTTTTCTTCATCGCGGTTTTTCGTCTTCCGTGGCCTCTTGCTGCAGCCTTTGCAGTAGCTCTGACTGCGCTCGTAGGTATGACCATCGACCGGGCAGCTTACAGGCCGGTGAGGGATGCGCCCCGGATTTCTGCGCTCATAACCGCAGTGGGCGTATCATCTTTCATCGAGAACCTCGGCCTGGTCACGGTAGGGGCGCGCCCCAAGGCATTTGAAAGCCCCGGGTTTATGTCTCAGGTATTCCATATCGGTTCTGTGGCTGTTACAGGTGTGGCTGTTTGGGTGCCAATCATCACTGTCCTTCTTCTTGCAATAATGATGTATATAGTCTACCGGACGAAAATCGGCATGGCTATGCGCGCTGTATCCACCGATATCGAAGCTACCCGCCTGATGGGCGTGGATGTAGACAGGGTCATATCCTATACTTTTGCCCTAGGTTCTGCACTTGCTGCTGCAGGCGGCATATTGTGGGCATGTAAGTACCCGAAAATCACCCCGTTGATGGGTGTGTATCCCGGTTGGAAAGCATTCACTGCTGCGGTTGTCGGCGGAATTGGGAGCATCCCCGGCGCGATGATAGGCGGCTTCATAATAGGGCTCGTTGAAGTCTTGACAGTGGCGATTTCCCCCAACTTGTCAGGTTACCGTGACGGTGTGATCTTCCTCGTCCTTGTAGTCTTCCTTTTGGTGAGGCCTACAGGCATCCTTGGAGAGACCCTAAAGGAGAAGGTATGATATGTCGGATAAGTCTAGGAAAACGATACTGACAATAATTCTCATAGGCTTTCTGTTTGTTCTTGCCTGGTTAGCCGAAAGGTGCTTGGACGAGTACGTTATGAGGGTCGTCAGGACAGGGCTTATATACGTTATAGCTGCAGTCGGCTATAACTTGATAAACGGCATAGCAGGCCAGTTTTCTTTAGGGCCCAACGGGTTTATGGCGTTGGGCGGATACATGGTCGCCCTTCTTATGCTGCCTTTGGATCAGAAAAAATTCGTGTGGTTTCTTCAACCGCTTATCTGGCCGTTTAATGCCTTCTCGTTTTCGAAGCCGTTTTTCCCTCTGGCAGTGGCCTTGGGAGGAGTGGCAGGCGCTTTAGGCGCATTGATAGTGGGAATCCCGTCGTTGCGGTTGCGTGGGGATTATCTGGCTATCGCCACCTTCGGATTCAGCCAGATAATAATAGTCCTGGCCAACAACCTGATCCCGATCACCAACGGCGCACTGGGCATCAAAGGGATTCCTGAATACGCTGATATATACAGGTGCCTGGGTTGGGCGATAGTAGCTGTTCTAATTATAAGCAATCTTGCAAATTCCAGTTACGGACGGGCAATGAAGTCCGTCCGCGATGACGAGGTTGCCGCAGAAGCCATGGGGATACCGGTTTTCAGGATTAAGCTCCTGGCATTTGTCGTAAGCGGATTTTTCGCAGGTGTTGCCGGCGGGCTTATGGCTTCTCTGATTACAACTGTATCACCCAATCTGTTCAGTTTTTCGATGACGTTTAATCTGCTGATAATAATCGTCCTTGGCGGGCTGGGGAGTATCACCGGCTCAGCTGTTACAGCTTTTGCATTTGCACTTATATCAGAAGTGTTGCGTTTTGTGGAATCGCCCATGACTATCGGGCCGATCCATATTCCGGGGATAGCAGGCATGAGAATGCTGGTTTTTTCCCTACTCTTGGTGCTGTTAATGATCTTTTACAGACGCGGACTCTTCGGAAAGAGAGAAATCTCCTGGGACTGGGTTTTTGCCCGGTTTGGGAAAATCACCGGTAAGGGGGCGGAGGCATGGTCTCACAAAACGGAGCGATCTTAGCCCTTGATAATGTGAGTGTGAACTTCGGCGGTCTTATGGCTGTAAACGAGTTTACGTTTACCCTTCAAAAAGGGGAGCTGGCCGGTTTAATCGGGCCTAACGGCGCAGGCAAGACCACGATATTTAATATTATTACAGGTCAGTATGAGCCTGTTCGCGGAAAGGTGTTCTTCAAAGGACAGGATATCACCGGATGGCGGCCTGACCGGGTGGCATGCGCAGGAATTGCCAGGACCTTTCAGAATATAAGGTTGTTCGAAGATCTTACCGTCCTGGACAACGTGCTTGTATCACGCCATTCTAAGTTGAAGGCTTCTGTTCTGGCTGCAGCATTGAATCTTCCCGGCTACATAAACGAGGAGCGCGTGGCAAGGGAGAAAGCCATGGAGCTCTTAGATCGGGTAGGGCTTGCAGATCTCGCCAATGCTGAAGCAGGGAGCTTGCCCTACGGGCAGCAGCGCAGGGTGGAAATCGCCAGGGCATTGGCTGCAGACCCTGAGTTATTGCTCTTGGATGAACCTGCAGCAGGGATGAATCCTGAAGAGACCTCAAGGCTTATGGAATTCATCTGTGATGTGCGTGATAAATTCGGGCTGACTATCCTCCTTATCGAGCACGACATGAAATTGGTTATGGGTATCTGTGAAAGGATACGCGTTATCGATTACGGTGTGTCCATCGCTGAAGGCACACCTCAAGAGATCCAAAGTGATTCAAGAGTGATAACAGCTTACTTGGGAGAGGAAGCGTGTGAGTATTCTTAAGGTTCGAGATCTCAATGTACATTATGGCGGTATCCACGCCTTAAAAGGGGTCTCCCTGGATGTGCCTGAAGGTACTATTGTAACACTCATCGGTGCGAACGGAGCAGGGAAGACTACGACTCTAAGGGCGATCACAGGGCTTGCAAGAGCAAGCAGCGGCAGTATTGAGTTTCGCGGCCGGGATATCTCATCCGTGTCTCCCCATGAGATAGTGCGGCTGGGTATATCTATGGCTGCAGAAGGCCGCAGGATATTCTACAATCTGACCGTGTTGGAAAACCTGATGATGGGAGCATATCACAGGCAGGATACGGAAGAGGTCAAGAAGGACTTGGAATGGATAAGCGGTGTGCTGTTTCCCAGGCTTAGGGAGCGTTTTAGCCAAAAAGGAGGAACTCTCTCCGGCGGTGAGCAGCAGATGCTTGCTGTGGGGCGGGCGCTTATGTCAAGGCCGAAGTTGCTCTGCCTCGATGAGCCTTCATTAGGCCTTGCGCCTTTGCTTGTTCAGGAAGTATTCCGAGTGCTCAGCGAGATCCATGATGAAGGGTGCACGATTCTGCTTGTAGAGCAAAACGCAAAAGCCGCTCTTAAGATCGCTGATTACGGATATGTGCTTCGCGGAGGAACGATTACCATGCATGGGACAGGCGAAGAGCTCCTGGCAGATGAACGGGTGCGAAAGGCATATCTCGGAGAAGGGGAATAAAGAGCCCTCTTTTTAGTGCATATTGACATTGCAAACAGAGGTGTTGCAATAGAAGCTTTGTTGTGCTAAACTTACTTTAGCAACGCGCTTAAGGGAATAATTCATTTAATCCGAGCGGAAGTGGCTCAGTGGTAGAGCATCGCCTTGCCAAGGCGAGGGTCGCGGGTTCGAATCCCGTCTTCCGCTCCATTTTTTTGTTTTTTTAGGATATGTAGCGGTGAGACGATCACAGGCCGGGCAAGGTAGACGCGATGGTAGAGAGCCGAGGCTGCTGCCCTTGACAGTATGCTGCCCTTCGCATAGAATATAAGCGCAACCAACTAAGAGAATAATCCTTTAGTCTTTTTGGGGCGACATAGCCAAGTGGTAAGGCAGCGGTCTGCAAAACCGCTATTCCCCGGTTCGAATCCGGGTGTCGCCTCCACTTTATTTTCCTCGGGCCTTCCTTGACAAAGAGGGGCCCATGTCATAGAATAAGTTGCAGACACCGAGACAAAAATATCGGATTCGTTTAGAGTGCGGCGTTAGCTCAGTTGGTTAGAGTGCAGCGTTGACATCGCTGAGGTCGCTGGTTCGATTCCAGCACGCCGCACCATTTGTACTTCATGAGCACACATTTCATGGACAAGCCTGCCTTTTACCTGGAGATCATCTTCCGGGATTCTATAGCAAGGTCTTAGGTGGAATTCTTACATAAGCTGGGATAGGATCGTGAAAGTGGATCGTTTGCTACATAAAGGTTGGAATGCCCTTCCTCAGTTGTATACCGTCAATGAGCCAAGCATATAATAACGAGGAAGGGACGTGGTCCTAAATGGAGATTGTTACTATCGGGGTTCAGGATCATCTCTCCAAAGTAAGGGAAAGACTGGTCTCGAAGATCAAGACTCTCGGCGAAAAAGGCATTAGCGTTGACATAACCGAGAGGTCCGAAGGGCCTCTTACATTTCTGTGCGTTAATATCTGCGATTCCGGCCAAGGCATTCCTGCAGGCCAACGCGATATAGTCCGCTACCATGTGGCCAGCGCTCTGGCAGACAATATAGTATTAGACAGGGAGACGGAAATCATTGAAAAGACCCTCCGAACCCGCTATTCCTATTTTGACGACGAAGAGCGGGAGAAAATCGGAGAATACGTATTAGATGTATTGAACCGTCGAAGTCCAGGTGATGACAGAGGACAAGCGCAAGCAATTACCAGGAGGAGAAATGATGTCCTGTTTACCCTCCTTGACTACCTGGATACCGACGATTTCCTCCATCTGGAAGGATTCGTCCAATTCAGGCTGAAACGCTACATCGAGCAGATTGAAGCAGCCCTCGATTCAGCGGTGGATGATTTCATGCTTGAGAAGGAATACAATGAATTCATCAGACTGCTTAAGTACTTTGTGGATGTACAAGAGCCTAAAGCCGATGAAATCCACGTTATTGCAAAGCCTGACGGGCATTTCAGGCTCTTAGACGAAAACGGCAAAGCAGTGGAAAGCGACTACCTTGAAGGCATGCCGTTTGAACCGGGGCAAAGGGATGTTGATCATGAAGATCTCCTCATAAGCGCCCTCATCACAGTCTCCCCCAGAAAAATAGTCTTACATGGCTTTCAGGGCAAAAGTGCCAATGAAACGATTACCAGGGTTTTCGACAACAGGGTGGCCAACTGTTCAGGATGCCATCTTTGTAAGACATACCTATCTCGGCTGCATGCCCCTATCAGAGGCCACACAGATGAGAGCTGATCCAAAAACAAAAACATTGCAAGCTTAGACAAAAAACGCCATTGTATGTAAAATAATGCTGTATGACAGCCTTCCAATGGCAGTATTGTTGGAGTCTTCAGAATCTACCCATTGGACAGGCGCCACCTTGGATGTTCCGGGTGGTTTGCATGTTTCAATAAACGAGGGAAAGAGAGGGATTCCGGATGGGACAGGAGGCAGGATACGTACTTCTTCCTCAACCGATTGAAGAAGAAGCGGAAGCAATGTTAAGAGATGAAGGGCTGGATGTAGTGCTCGCTCCGGATCCTAGCCCTGCTACCGTCGGTCCGCTGATGAAGCAGGCCAGAGCAATAGTCCTAAGGACAGGTATCTACATGAGCAGAGAGTTGATGGCTGAAGCTGATGATCTATGGACCATATCCAGAACCGGCGGTGGAGTAGACAATGTTGACGTCAAGGCTGCCACTGAGAAAGGGGTTATTGTAACCTCCAGCCTCGGTGTTAATGCCACTACTGTTGCTGAGCATACGCTAGGCTTTATTCTGACTTTGTATAAACAGTTCTTCCTGATGGACCGGGAAGTCAGGCGAAACAACTTCAAAGTAAGGTACAAGAACTACCCTCAGGACATTTTCGGAAAGCGCCTCGGCATTATCGGGTTCGGGAAAATCGGGCAAATCCTTGCCGGCTATTTCTATCCCATGTCCAGGACGAAGCTCCTGGCGTTCGACCCGCTTCTGCCTGAAGAAGTAAAGAAGGGCTTCACCGATATTGTAGACTTCGTAAGTTTAGAGAAGCTGCTTAAGGCTTCTGATGTTATCTCGATCCACGTGCCTCTGAATGAACATACCCGCAACATGATTGACTGGAACCGTCTTACACTGATGAAGCCTGACGCGTATCTGGTCAACGTTTCCCGGGGCGGCGTCGTAAATGAAAAAGATCTGATCAAGGCCCTGAAAGAAGGGATAATCAGAGGTGCCGGGCTTGATGTGTTTGAAAATGAACCTATTGAACCGGATAGTCCTCTCCTGGAGATGGATAACGTCATTCTGACACCGCATTCCGCTGCATTGACCAAGGAAACCGTGGTCAGGATGGCAACTGAGGCTGCAAAAAGGGTTATACAGGTGTTCAAGGGCTATGAGCCGGAGAGCATTGCTAACCCGGAAGTGCTTAAGATCGAGAAGTGGCAGCACCTGAAAAAAGAGTAGAGGACTCCGTCGGTTGACATAAGTTGAGTCCTCCTCTATAATTGCTGTAATGGAATGGTATAACGTATAGACGATGATGAGGACGAGTAAGTGAGAAAGCGGCTGAAAGAGAGCAAAGGTCAACAGGCTGAAAGCCTTTGCCGGCAAGCTACACTGAAAACCCCCTCTGAGTTTCTCGGTGAACGCATATCTTGCAGCATGTGCCAGTAGCCGCAGACAGTGGCGCCTGTTAAAGCGCATATTGAGTGGGTGTCGCAGTTTGAAGGCGGCATCAACTGGGGTGGAACCGCGAGATAACCCTCGTCCCCGGAGCTTTCCGGGGCGGGGGTTTTTTATCGGAATAGAGCACATGCGAAGAATCGGTTAATGCTGAGGATTGCGTAATTTGAAATGAGGTGACATGCGATTATGTCTCTTTCTGAAAAGGAAAAGGAACTGGAGATCTTAAGACATTCGACTTCTCACGTTATGGCTCAAGCTGTGAAAAGGCTGTTCCCTGACGTGAAAGTCGCCATAGGGCCTGCTATCGAAAACGGGTTCTACTATGACTTTGACAAGGCGGAACCCTTCACCCAAGACGACTTAGGCCTCATCGAAGAGGAGATGGCGAAAATCATCAAGGAAGACCTGCCCATCGTCCGTGAAGAAATCCCTCGTGAAGAGGCGGTTGCCATGTTCCGCGAGGCAGGCGAGGCATATAAGGCCGAGCTAATAGAGGACATGCCTGAGGATGAGGTGGTAAGCCTCTATCGTCAGGGTGAGTTTGTAGACCTCTGTAGAGGCCCGCACCTTGAGTCTACCGGCAAAATCAAAGCGTTTAAGCTCTTGAGCGTTGCAGGGGCCTACTGGCGGGGCGATGAGAAAAACAAGATGCTGCAGAGGATATACGGAACTGCATTTCCCACCGTTGAAGAACTTGACCGCCACCTTGAGATGCTGAAGGAGGCTGAGAAGCGCGACCACAGGCGGCTTGGCAGAGACCTTGACATCTTCAGCATCCACGAAGAAGGCGGCGCCGGCCTTGTGTACTGGCATCCGAAAGGCGGCATCATCAGAAAGATCATAGAGGACTTCTGGCGCGACGAGCACCTAAAGCGCGGGTATGACTTGGTGTTCTCGCCTCACATAGCGAAGAAGGACCTCTGGGAGATTTCAGGCCACTGGGGATGGTACAGAGAGAACATTTACTCACCTATTGA
>FIZM01000114.1:0-2373 GCA_900019985.1 uncultured Clostridia bacterium | reverse complement strand
TCAGGCGTACTCCATGGAATGCTCCGGGTGAGAGGCTTCACGCAGGACGATGCCCACTTGTTCATGCGTCCGGACCAGCTCGAGGAGGAGATTATAGGGGTAATCGATCTGGTCAAGTTCATGATGGAGGCTTTCCAGTATAAAGAGTACGAATTTGAGCTGTCAGTCCGAGATCCCAACAGAAAACAAGAGTATGCAGGTTCAGACGATATATGGGATCTGGCGGAGAATGCGCTGATTTCAGCTATGAATAAGGCAGGTATCGAGTTTAGGCGTATGGAAGGGGAAGCCAAATTCTACGGGCCTGCAATAGACGTCCATATCAAGGATGCCTTAGGCCGTGGATGGCAAGGCCCCACGATTCAGGTGGATTTCAACTTGCCGCAAAGGTTCGGCCTGTATTATATCGGGGAAGACAATGCACAACACCAGCCTGTAATGATTCATCGCACAGTATTGGGCTCAATGGAGAGGTTTGTTGCAGGCCTCATTGAGCACTATAACGGTGCATTTCCGGTGTGGTTGGCACCTTCTCAGGTGCGCATAATCCCTATCGCTGATCGCCACATTGAGTACGCTAAGCGTGTTGAAAAGGCTTTCCGCGACTTAAACCTTCGAGTTGAGACTGATGCAAGGCCTGAGAAGGTTGGGTATAAGATTCGCGAAGCCCAGCTGGAGAAAGTCCCGTATATGATAATCGTCGGGGACAAAGAGGTCAGCGAGGAGAAGATTTCAGTTCGTTCCAGATCCGAAGGAGACCTGGGCCAAATGGCGATGGAGGAGTTCACAAGCAGGATACTAAAGGAGATCAGTGAGAGAGTCTAGAGTCTAGGGCGAGGGTGACATTTTCTCAGGCCGCCTATAGGGTGACATTATCACAGGCCGATCACAAAAGTTGATGCTCGTAATTGACTCCGGATATTGATTATGCTATATTTAACATTGCATTAAACCGAACAATACTGGCTGATAGTGGCATACGATGGCTACAGGCCGGTATTGGACGGAGGCTGACAGGTAAATAAATCTAAGAAGAAGCCTGCTGCTTCTCACCTTGCAGCGTCCATCTTACGGATGGCATTTCAAGTAATGCCGTCCACAACAACTTACGGCGTTTAGGACTGCTAGTAGGGTTATGTAAGAGTGGAGCCCGTATTCCGGTAATATCGGTACGATTCGGGCTTATGCAAAATATCTCTTACCACGGATTAGTTGTAAGAGCGGGCTGTATGCCCGCTTTTTACGTTACGACGGATCTGCAAATTCTTCAGGGGGTGAGGCACAATCGCCAGAGATTTAAGAGTGAACAATGACATTCGTGCGCGTGAGATAAGGCTGATTGATGAGACCGGAGAACAATTGGGTATTATGGTTCTTAAGGAAGGTCTCAGGATTGCAGCTGAGAGAGGTCTCGACTTGGTTGAGGTTGCGCCGAATGCGAGGCCGCCGGTTTGTCGTTTGATAGACTATGGCAAGTACAAGTATGAACAGGCCAAGCGTGAGAGGGAAACCAGGAAAAAACAGAAGACCATGGATATCAAGGAAGTCAGGATGACCCCGAAAATTGAAGGTCATGACTTCCAGGTAAAGGCTAGGAATGCAATTAGATTCCTGCAAGATGGTGATAAAGTTAAGGCCACTGTGAGGTTTCGCGGGCGCGAAATTGTTCACGCGGATATCGGGCGAGCGTTGCTTCAAGACCTGGCTGAAGAAGTGAAGGACTATGGATTCGTTGAACGCGAACCCCGAGTCGAAGGACGACATATGGTTATGATCCTGGCACCTATAACTTCTAAATAGAGCCGGTGAATGCAAGTAAGCATCTATGGATTTGACGAATGTTCCATTAAATTGTCCTAACAAAGGAGAGACATACCGTGCCAAAGAAAAAGACTCATCGCGGTGCTGCTAAGCGTTTTAAGGTTACGGGCAGCGGTAAGATTGTCAGACGCAAGGCTTGTATGAGCCACAAGACAGGAAAGAAATCATCAAAGGTGAAGAGGCGCTTAAACAAGCCTGCAGTAGTTGCGCGTGGAGATGCTGCTAAGCTTAAGAAGCTTCTTGGCAACTGACGACATGCATCTTACATCTTTGCAAATGCCAAATCCAAGGAGGAATTGATATGCCTAGAACTAAAGGGGGTCCGGTTACGAGACGCCGACATAAAAAGATCCTGAAAATGGCGAAGGGATACAAAGGCGCGAAAAGCAAAGTGTTCCGTCGTGCCAATGAAGCAGTAATAAGGGCTCTCCACTATTCATATAGAGACAGACGCAATAAGAAACGGGATTTCCGCAGGCTGTGGATTACCAGGATAAACGCAGCCGCGCGTATGAACGGCATGTCTTACAGCCGGTTTATTTGCGGACTGCA
>FIZM01000113.1 GCA_900019985.1 uncultured Clostridia bacterium | reverse complement strand
ACATGCAGAATCCTCGATGCCAACCATGCCATCCAGGATACCACGATCCCGGTAATGAGCGGACGCGACAGCATAGACTTGGAGGTCGCAGTCGTTGACGGGAAGGAGTACCTCCTCATTTCCGCAGGCGGGGTTTACCTCAGAGAGAGTGATCTCGAGGAGCTTGAAGCCGGAGAGAATGTCACCTGCACCATCCAGGCAGACGGGTACGCTCGGTGGTTTACCATCAATGAGCAGGTTGCGGGCAAGACAATGACAGTCATCCTACCCGAAGGCGGATCATTCGCTGTCTATGACGCTGAGGGGCTGTATGTCCACTTCTCTGTGGTTAATGGTAATCAGCCTGTCCAGCTTCCTAAGAACGGAAAGGTTGTCTTTGTAGGCGAATCGCCCGGCGACCGGTTCATTATAAGCATCAAGGAGTAAGTCGCAGACTGCCAGGATTTCCTCTTGGAACAGAGCTGCGTTTGAATCCCGTAGTCTCATCCACACTTTAGTCAGGAGGGGCGGAAATGAAAAAACGGCCCACATTGAGAGCAAATCTGTCCATCGTATTGTCGTTTATCATTTGTTTCCCGGTATTAGAGGGTCTCAGCAATATTGTTCAGGCTGAGACTTTCATTGAGAAAGCAGGCTACGAAGAAGTCGCCGCAGCAGCGCGGGAGGCCGTAGCTCAGCAGATGTCTACCTGGCAGTCATCAAGTGCCACGGTAGCAGTGATGGTGGATGGTGAAGTAGTCTATGCAGAAGGGTTCGGGCTTAGGGATCGTGCCCGGGATCTTCCAGTAGACATAGATACACAGTTCAATAATAGGTTCTATCAGCAAAATCTTCACTGCTGCAAGCATTTTGACCTTGGTACAGCAAGACAAGGTTGAGTTAGACAAGCCGGTCACAGAATACCTGCCCGAATTTTCAATGCAGGACGAGAGGTATAAGGACATCACCGTCCGCATGCTGCTCAATCACACTTCAGGCCTACCGGGCACGAACTTCAAAAACGGCTTTGCAGCCGAAAAGCACAGGGTTACGTCCGGGAGACGTTGGAACTGCTGCAGGGCACCTACCTGGTAAACGATCCGGGGAGAATCAGCGTCTACTGCAACGACGGGTTTACCGTAGCTGAGGCAGTAATCGAGCGGGTTTCGGGTCTTAGTTTCGCTGAGTTCCTGGAGCAAGAAATCTTCACCAAGCTGGGCCTGACAAATACCAGTGCCTATTTCAAGGAAGGCAACGAGAACATAGCCAGGGTGTACGAAGGAGATAGTACATTCCCCCTGCCTCTCGAATATGTGAACATCCTTGGTAGCGGAGGGTTGGCCTCCACGGCAGTGGATCTCTGCAAATTCGGAGAGATCCTGCAGCCCGGGTCAATATTAAGCCCATCTATGCTGGAAGAGTACACCCGGGCTCAATATGGGCCTGAAACAGTTCCTGTCGGAAGTCCCTTGTTCTGTCCCGGGCTGGGCTGGGACTTTGTGTCGGTCCCGATGTTGAGACGGCTGGGCGTTAATGTTATTGCAAAAGACGGCGGCACGATGCAGTACTTTTCGCAGTTGTATGTGTTACCGAAAGAGCGTATCAATGTGGCCGTAATCTTTGCCGGCGCGGCAGACCCGGCAGCCGTTGCTGATACCGTTCTTGAAGCCACCTTGCGAGAGCTGGGCCTTATGGAAGAGGCGGCGGCTCAACCTGCACCTCCCGCTGACGCTCCCATCCCAGGTGAACTCCAGCGTTTCGCAGGGTTTTACAACTCCACTAATGGGCTTGTCCAGGTTGCACTGTCTGAGGATAAGAGCAGCATCATCCTATCAACCTTCGACGGCAGCGGCTTTGTTCCCTCGATTGTTGCTGCATATAAGGAGGACGGCAAGTTCCACGAGTCCAATGGCCTCAGCTTTTCCTTTGCCGAACACAGGAACGGAACGCTGTTATTAATGCATTTCTCTGAGAGTCCGGATGTGGGACACGCAGGTTTTGAGAAGTTGAGGCCTGCCGAGTCGATAGATCCCGGCGCCTTTCTCGGAAAGGCCTGGGTTCCGGTTAACCTGGGCAGAAATGATCTTTATCCCAGGGTTTTCAAGACACTCGCCATTCCTGAACTGCCTGGCTACATAATCGTTGCTGACGGACAGGTGTTCACTCCACTTGCTCTTAGCAGCCCCACTAGCACCAAGATGTCGTTCCACTATGTCCGGGATCAGTTTGAAGTATCGCTCCAGGAAATGCATGGAGAGACAGTGCTGCACACTTCCGGGGAGTACTTCATAGATGCGGCCATGCTGCCTGTTATCAAAAATGGCGATGATCTGCAGATTGAGCGCGCCGGGCATAACAAGTCAAGAGTGTTCGGGTTCAGCGGACAGGCAAGCTTTGACTTCCCGGAAAACGGAAGAGTTGTGGTCTTTTCACAAGGCTGTGAAGCGGTTTACGACAGCCTAAAGACTCCGATGCGCGAAGCGGAAGTTGAGGAAGGGATGTATCTGGTGTTCATCGGCGAGCCTGGAGATACTCTGCGAGTGCACGACCGGTAGGATCCGGAAACCTGTCTTCGCGGACGGATCACGTGGCGACGGGCTTGTCATAACCATTAAGTAGAAAGCTGCGTGCTGCCGCCGCGGCCAAAGGCCACTCCGGCAGAGGTTGAATATCATTATGAAGAAAAGGAAGCCCCACCAAATGGGACCTTAGTGGTTCTCCTATGGGGCTTCCTTTTATGCTAAACCGTTTCGTGGCTAGAACATTCAGGACAGAGCTCCCAGTATGTCTTGCATTGTAACGATTTATGGGCCTGCTGTCATCATCAAGGCCGCGAAACGGTATTTTAGACTGCAATTTGAGAATACAGCTATGTACTTAAACTGAAAAACGTCCCGCAAAAATGTAGCACAACTTACAGCACGGCTCTGTATCGAGAAGGAGTATCAGCATCAGTATAGAAATTATTCACATGGTATACACAATCTTACAAGATGATCCGAGAAAACAGAGGACTGCTTTCAAGGCTGTTACACTGAGGCCAGTAACAGAGTGGGCGACACTCTTAGGGTAGCGTATAAGATCAGGCAAGGCACGGGGGGTGAGGTGGGGCAAAGCCAGGCAGGATCGGGTGATCTCATTATCGGCCAGTAGATGCCTTTCGGCGTTGAAAGCCAAAACACCAAAAATACTGATAAAGGAGAATGCGAATGGTGCTGAATGACTACATAAAGAAGCTAGATCAACTTGATTTCAAGAACCTGTATAACAGCGATTTCTTCCTAACATGGGAGAAAACCGGGGATGAGTTGGAAGCAATCTTTACTGTAGCAGACGCTCTGCGCCATCTGAGAGAAAGAAACATTTCCGTTCGAATATTCGACAGCGGCCTGGGAATATCCAACTTCCGTGACTTTTCCACCCG
>FIZM01000112.1:8631-8801 GCA_900019985.1 uncultured Clostridia bacterium | reverse complement strand
GGCTTACAGGAGAGGAAGACGGAGTAAAGCAGGTCAACGTAGTTTACTATGCGAAGGGTCTCAGCGGGGTTCGAATTGCAGGCACATCCATTACACTGGACAGGAAGCCCCCCTGGGGTTCGTTTACGATAAATGAGGGAGAGAAATACACAAACAACACTTCAGTCAGG
>FIZM01000112.1:0-8580 GCA_900019985.1 uncultured Clostridia bacterium | reverse complement strand
CTGCCTCCGGGAGACGGTAAGAAGACCGTATACGCTCATGTTCACGACGGTGCAGGGAATATATCCGGTGTTATCACCGCATCAGTCGAGTTAGATACGACCCCTCCTGCGCTCTGGTTTATCAACTTAAAGCACTTGAGTCCTACTTCAGTGGAAATCACGTGGATGACTGACGAGTCTTCCGATTCTGCAGTCGAGTTCAGGCTTGATTCTGACAGAAGGCAGAGTATTACGGTCCGGGACGACAAATTCACTACTCATCACGTAATACGCCTTGAAGACCTTAAACCGGAGACGAAGTACAGGTTCAAGGTGCTTTCTTGTGATCTTGCAGGAAACCTATCTGTTTCAGGGGAGTACTCATTTGTTACGAAGGCTGAGAATCAAAAATGATATAGATAGGAATTCCGAGTTATCAAGGACGGGAGCGAACAGGTAAATGATGACGCGTGAAACAGGGAATTCGTATGATGTGATCATCATCGGTGCAGGCCCTGCCGGCATATTCTCCGGGCTTGAGCTGGCTCGGAGAAGCAAGGAAAAGGTCAGTGTCGCCATTATCGAGAAAGGCCCTGACATTGACGCGAGGATATGCCCGTCTACTGAAGGGAAATCGGCATGCAGGAGGTGCGATCCCTGCAGCGTTGTATCGGGATGGGGTGGAGCAGGCGCGTTCAGTGACGGAAAACTAACCCTTTCAACCCAGGTCGGCGGGATGCTGGACTTATACACAGGCGAGGCCAACCTGAGACACCTTATTGACTATGTGGACAAAATCTACCTTCACTTCGGCGCCCCCGGACAGGTTTGGGGCGAGGATGAGGAAGCCATACATGAACTGGAGCGAAAGGCTTTACTTGCTGAGCTTAAGCTGATACCTGCTCCTATCAGGCATCTGGGGACAGGCAAGACTCAAAAAATCCTGGAAGGGATGAAGGAAGAGCTCAGCAGCTTTGCCGATATTATCCTGGGGGAGAGCGCAAAGGAGATCCTCGTCGAAGACAACAAGGCAGCAGGTGTTTTGACTTCCAAAGGACGTGTGCTGAAAGGGTCTTATGTGATTGCTGCCCCGGGAAGGGACGGGGCGGAGTGGTTGTCAGGAGAAGCCCGCAGGCTGGGCTTGTCCATGGCCATCAACCCTGTGGACATCGGTGTTCGGGTAGAGCTCCCTGCTGTGGTGGCAGAGCCTTTGACCCGTGTGTCCTATGAATCAAAGCTCATCTATCATTCCCGATCTTTTGACGACAAAGTCAGGACTTTCTGCATGTGCCCTTACGGGCAGGTGGTTACCGAAAGCTCAGACGGGCTCATTACAGTGAACGGACATACTCACTCAGAAAAGAAGACTGAAAACACCAATTTCGCTCTCTTGGTGAGCAAAACCTTTACTGAGCCTTTTAAGGATCCTATCGCATATGGGAAATATGTGGCAGGCCTGGCGAACCTCTTGGGCAACGGAGTGATTGTCCAAAGGCTTGGTGACCTGATTAACGGAAGAAGATCCATTAAAGAGCGGATTGCAAAAGGGACTGTTGTGCCTACGCTGAAGGATGCGACACCCGGTGACCTAAGCCTCGTCTTCCCGTACAGGCACCTCGTAAGCATCATGGAAATGCTAAAGGCCCTGGATGCAGTGGCTCCGGGGATCTATAGCCGCAACACATTGCTCTACGGTGTAGAAGTGAAATTCTATTCATCTAGGCTGGAAGTCAACGATGTCTTGGAGACTCAGGTGAGGAACTTGTTTGCAATAGGAGACGGGGCAGGAGTTACCCGCGGACTGATGCAGGCATCAGCTTCAGGTGTTGTTGCTGCCCGGGAGATCCTGCGCAGGCTCGATTCAAGTTCTTATTGACGAGGGGTTTGGCATATTCTATACTGGAAATACAGATTTTAGAGAATGAATCCAGAGGGGGGTCGTAAGAGATGACAACAATGATCTACCGGATAATCGTATTTATCGATGTTATGAAGAAACGGCCCCACCATGACTGTTGACTGGTAAATAATGTCATGGTCGTGGGCCGCATATGCCCACGACCTCTTGACTGTAATAGGCTGTCTATTATCTACGTTGTTAGAAAGAGTCGTGGGATATCCTACGGCTCTTTTTTGATTTGTTGCGTTTTGAGGATTGCTGCGGTTTGATGCAGGAAAGAGGGGTTTGATTGAGATGTCATCCGCCTTAGAGTGTCACAATACAAGGAAAACTTTTTGCGTTAGGAAAGAGATGAATGAAGGATCTATCTTGAGTCGTGTCATCAACAGGCTGGTACCTAAGTATAAGATCGTCCCTGCGGTGGAAGGGCTTACTTTCCATGTGGAGCCTGGTGAGATATTCGGCATCTTAGGTCCCAACGGCTCAGGGAAATCCACACTGATACGGCTGATCTCAACGCTTCTTCTGCCGGATGAAGGTTCTATTACAGTTTTCGGCCATGATGTGGTGAAAGACAGGTTGGAGGTAAGGAAGTTAATCAACAGGGTCTCAGTGGATGCTGCCTTTTTCAAGGGGCTTTCCGCGATGGAAAACCTGAGCTATGCTGCAAGACTTTACGGCCTTGATAAAGATGTGTGGCCCGGTATGGCTTCCGATATTCTTAGCCGCTTAGGCCTGGAAAGGGAAAAACTCCATGAGCCTCTGGAGGACCTGTCCAGAGGCATGCAGCAGAAAGTCGCAGTTGCCAGGGCCCTTCTTACCGATCCCTTGCTGCTGCTCTTGGACGAGCCGACTACTGGGTTAGATCCTGTGTCCAAGAGAGAAGTCCAAGACTTTATCTTGGAGGAGAGGGAGCAGCGTGGGACGACTGTAGTCCTTACCACCCATGACATGTATGAAGCTGAAAGGCTCTGTGACAGGGTTGCCATAATAGACCATGGTAGATTCGTAGCTTTGGACACGCCGGAAAACCTCAAGTTAAAGGTATCAGGTAACGGTGAGAATGTAACGCTGGAAGAAGTCTTTTTCGTGCTGACAGGGAAAGAACTCAAGTACAACGGGAAGTCCGAGTGTGTGAGCGAGTAAGGAGAGATGGGCACGTGTTAGATATAAATAGAGAGTTTCGCAGAAGCTTTGCTTTGGTGGAGCGGAACTTCAATCTTATAAAGAGGTACCTTGGCTGGGAGATTGTGTTTCTCATCTATACAATCGTGAATACATTGACCATCGCTTTTATCGGGTTGTCTCCTGATGGTTCGGGACAGGATAGAGTTCTTTACCTTGTTGTAGGGGCTTTGCTTTGGGGGTTTCTGTCCGTCCTGTTTCATGAGGTCGCTGAGTCAGTCCAGTGGGAGCGGTGGGAAGGGACGATCGAGTACTCTTTCATGGCACCTGTAAGAAGGTTGACATATCTGGGTGGAGTGTGCTTGTACGCTGCGACTTACGGTGCGATAAGGACGATAATAGTGATGTTCGCTGTGGCAGGCATCTTTGACCTGGACCTTGGGTCCGCGAACCTCCTTACCGGGCTCTGTGTGTTGCTTCTATCAAGCCTATCTTTCATCGGAGTAGGGCTTGTGGCTGCCACGCTTCCGCTCTTATCTGCTGAAAGAGGATCTCAGGCAGCGCATATAATGGAGGCAGCGATTTTGTTGGTGTCAGGTGTATACTACGACGTAAGCGTGCTGCCGTCCTGGATGCAGAAATTGTCTTTGATATCACCGGCTACCTATACGTTAAGAGCAGCTCGGGCAGCGCTTCTTGATGGAGCGTCTTTCCATGAAATAAAAAGTGAGCTCTTGGTTCTCTTAGCCACCGGTATAATGTTGATTCCTTTGGGACTGCTGGTATTCAACAAGGCTGAGCTGTACGCCATGCGTACAGGAAAGCTGAAGAGAAGCGGCTGAAACCCGTGGCCATATAGGTCCTATTTTCAGGTGTCTTATCATTGATGGCTTGTGGTTCCTGTGCTATAATACTTCATTGGCAAGGTTTCGACTGTTGCCTGTAAATGCTGGTAGGGAGGTAAATCTGTTGAAGAAAGGAATACATCCTGAATACTCAATAACGACGATAACGTGCGCGTGCGGTGAGACCTTTGAGGTCGGATCCACCCGAAAGGATATGCGGGTTGAGATCTGCTCGAAGTGCCACCCTATGTTCACCGGAAAGCAAAGGATTGTAGACACCGGCGGCCGAGTGGAGCGCTTCCGTAAGAGACACGGTCTGGAAGAGGAATCATAAGGGGTGCATGTCTTGGGCAAAGAGGGCTTTACCTATGGCGGCCAGGCCGTCATAGAAGGCGTAATGATGCGGGGAAGGCGCAGCATAGCGATTGCTGTAAGAAAGCCCGACTCAAGCATAGTCGTACAGAATAAACCCATAAAGATGCTGGCCGAAAGGTATCCTATACTGGGATTGCCGGTGATACGGGGAGTCTTCGCATTCATCGAGACATTGATAATAGGCTTTGATGCGCTGATGTTTTCAGCGGATCAGGCGGGCGCCACCGAAGAAGAGCAGCTGAAACCGTGGGAGCTTACGGTAACTGTTATTGTGGCCTTTGCACTTTTTGTAGGCCTGTTTATCGTGCTTCCCAACGTTGTGGCGGTGTGGGTTCAAAAGACCGTCCACAACAGGGTCTTAGTGAACCTGGCAGAAGGTGTTTTCAGGATTGCGTTGTTTATCGCGTATATTGTAGCTGTTTCAAGGATTAACGATATTCAGAGAGTCTTTCAGTACCATGGTGCTGAACACAAAGTCATTCATACCTTCGAAGCAGGGGAGCAGCTTTCGGTAGAAAACGCCAGGTGCCATACGATCCTCCATCCTCGGTGTGGAACTGCCTTTTTGCTTATTGTCATGGTGACGATGGTGCTGATATTCTCAGTGTTTCTCCGTGCCACCAATCTGAGTATGCGTATTTTGACTCGACTTGCATTGTTGCCGATTGTAACGGGGATATCATATGAAGTGATTAAACTGGCCGGCAGGCCGAATCCGCCAAAGTTCATTCAATGGATAATAGCGCCTGGACTCTGGCTGCAGAAACTCACCTGTAAAGAGCCGGATGATGACCAGATAGAAGTGGCAATCCGCGCTCTGACCAATGTGCTTGAGGCTGACGGCGCTTAGGTTAAGCCTGACTTACGTGTGCCGGACCTCGATGCCGTTTTCCTCAAGGGGGTGAGATGAGATGCAGAGTAGACTTGATGAGATTGAACAGCGCTATATTGACCTTGAAAGAGAGCTCTCTGATCCTGAAGTCCTGGCTGATCAGGAAAAGTTTAAGAGTGCAGCCAAGGCTCACGCAGATCTTGAAAGAATTGTGACGAAGTATAGAGAGTATAAGAGCGTCAAATCTGATCTGGATGAAGTTGAGGAGCTCCAAGAGTCCGGTCCTGACGAGGAATTGGCTGAGTTTCTGGAGCAAGAGTTGAAGCGCTTGAAAGAGGACGAGGCCAGGTTGGAGCAGGAGCTCCGAATCCTCCTGCTTCCTAAGGACCCCAGCGACGAAAAAGACGTCATAGTTGAGATCAGAGGAGGAGCCGGAGGGGAAGAAGCTGCACTTTTCGCCGCGGACTTGATGCGGATGTACATGAGGTACGCGGAGAAAAACCGCTGGCGAACTGAGATCATGAGCTCAAGTCCTACTGACCTGGGGGGATTTAAGGAAGTTATCTTCAGTGTGCAGGGACGAGGCGCGTACAGCAGGTTGAAGTACGAAAGCGGAGTGCACAGGGTCCAGAGGATTCCCGACACTGAAGCTTCCGGAAGAATCCATACATCCACTGCTACAGTGGCTGTTCTGCCTGAAGCCGAAGAGGTGGAATTGGAGATAAAGCCTGAGGACTTGCGAATCGATGTGTTCAGGGCGACGGGACATGGCGGACAACACGTTAACACCACTGATTCAGCTGTTCGAATAACCCATATTCCCACAGGCATGGTAGTGACTTGCCAGGATGAAAAGTCGCAGCTGAAAAATAGAGAAAAGGCGTTGCGTGTTCTGCGTGCGAGGCTCCTTGACCAACTTAAACAGGAGCAAAAAGCGGAGCTGGACGAGGCCAGGCGCATGCAGGTGGGAAGCGGGGATCGCAGCGAGCGTATACGTACGTACAACTTCCCTCAGAACCGTGTGACTGATCACAGGATAAACCTTACCCTCTACAAACTGGGCGAGATCTTGGAGGGCAATATTGACGAGGTAATTGACGCCTTGGTCGCAGTTGATCAAAGCGAAAGGCTGAAGAAAATTGGCTGAACCTATTGGGATTGTTACTGCTAAAGATGCGCTTCTTGCGGCAGCCGGGCGATTGCGCGAAGCAGACATCCCAAGCGCGCGGTTGGACGCAGAGGTCCTCCTGGCGCATGTGTTAGGGGTGCGGCGCGAGTACCTCTATGCACACCCCGAAAGGCGTCTCAGCTTTAATGAATATGAAAGATACCAGGCAGTTCTGGAGCAAAGACTAACCAGGCTGCCTGTGGCTTATATTACAGGGAAAAAAGAGTTCATGTCTTTGGAGTTTACCGTCGATCAGCATGTGCTGATACCCAGGCCGGAAACTGAGGTCCTTGTTGAAGAGGTTATTTCCCGTGTTAGGCCTTGCGGAGGAGCGTTCTTGCCTTTAGCGAATCCGATGATTATTGCAGACATAGGAACCGGAAGCGGGGCAATAGCAGTGAGTATTGCCTGGTTTGTGGAAGATGCGCAGGTTATCGCTACCGATATCTCAGGTGATGCACTGGATGTAGCCAGGGCAAATGCCAGGAAGCATAACTTAGGCCACAGGATCAAGTTTTTGCAGGGAGACCTCCTGGCCCCTCTTGCAGATGAGGGGCTGGAGCACCGGCTTACCGCTGTTGTCAGCAATCCTCCTTACTTATCTAGGAGAGCTATGGCTTCTGTCACACCCGAAGTGGCACTTGAACCGAAATCAGCACTTTTCGGTGGCGAAGCAGGGCTTGATTTTTCTTTTGCTATCCTTGAACAAGCCAGGCCCTATCTGGTGCCGGACGGGTTTGTCGCGCTGGAAGTCGGCTACGATCAGGCCGAGGCTGTAGCAAGCTTCGCCAAGGAGGAATTGGGATACGGAAAAGTCGAAGTTATAAGAGACCTGGCAGGTATTGAAAGAGTAGTAATAGCAGGTCAATAATAAGCTTAAACCTGTCACGAGCCTGCATTTTAAGATTTTATGGGCTCTACAGTCCGGATACGGTTCACCGTCTGGGGACAAACGGTGTAAGAAAGTGAGCGTTTGAGACTGGACGGTAAAGGATGAATCCAGAGAAGCAAAGGGGTAGAAACGAGGTTTGAAAGAGACGCGAATAGTAAAAGTAAATCCTGATAGCCCCGATATTCATGAAATAAGGCAAGCTGCATCAATAATCAGAAACGGCGGCCTAGTCGCTTTTCCCACTGAAACCGTCTATGGCCTGGGGGCCGATGGGTTGCGAGAAGATACTGTCAACAAAATCTTCATTGCAAAGGGTAGGCCTCAGGATAACCCTCTTATTCTTCACGTGTCATCTCCGGACGACATATCGCAGGTTGCAACCTGCATCTCACCTGTAGTGGACAAGCTCGTTGAAGGCTTCTGGCCGGGCCCTCTTACGTTGGTCCTTCCGAAGAAGCCCCATGTGCCTGACGTGGTCTCAGGCGGCCTTCCGACGATAGGAGTCAGAATGCCTGACAATTTAATAGCTCTTACTCTTATTGCAGAATCAGGTACGCTTTTGGCAGCTCCCAGTGCTAATCTTTCAGGCAGGCCCAGCCCTACTCAGGCGAGTCACGTTGTGGATGATATGTGGGGAAGGATTGACCTGGTATTAGACGGGGGACCCACCAGGTTGGGCGTGGAATCAACTGTCTTGGATTTGACGCAAGATCCTCCGCTGATTCTGAGGCCGGGAAGCGTCACCCGTGAAGAACTCGAGGATGTGGTGGGGGTTGTCAACTCATTGGCAGAGAAGAATGAAGAGAGGCCGTCCTCCGGAAAAACCTTGCCCGCCGCAAAATACCCGCATTACATCCTGGATACGCCGCTCTTTCTTTTTGAAGGCGAGCCTCAGGCTGTAATCAAGAGGATACAGGAAGAGGCGGAAAAGCTCCGTGAGCGGTCAAAGAAGGTAGGAATCATAAGTTCTCTCGAGAACAAAGAACAATACCTGGATTATGCAGATGTGGTTGAAGTTGTCGGATCTAGATATGACATGACCAAGGTTGCAGCAAGTCTGTACAGTACCCTAAGAGAGGTCGAAGCACACAAAGTCCATGTTCTGCTTGCGGAAGGGTTCAGTGACAGGGGCCTTGGGTTTGCAGTGATGAACAGGCTGAGGGAAGCTGCGAGAGGCCGGGTCATCCATGTGTAACGTAGACTTATGACGATGTCTGATTTCTTGGTAGGGTCAGTGATTGGACTGAGGTTTGGATTTGGCAGGAGGTGAGTTGGCCCTATGCAGCAGCTGAGGAGAATCGTGCTGGTATGTTCGGGGAATACATGCAGGAGTGTCATGGCTGAGGCTATGTTGAGGCATGAACTTGAAAAGATCATGGGGGATCAGGCCAGGGACATAACAGTCACTTCAGCCGGTGTATACGCGTTTCCCGGCGATCCTGCATCTCGCCACGCTGAAGAGGC
>FIZM01000111.1 GCA_900019985.1 uncultured Clostridia bacterium | reverse complement strand
CCAAAACAGACCGGTCAGTGAGAAAATTTTGGCCGAGGGTTTTCCTCGGCCGGATTTTAGGTTCGTTCCTTAGGTTCTTTGATTGCTTTCTCATGGCTCCAGAATATACACTTTCACTTTTCGCCTTCCGTACCGCAGCGCTTCCTCTACAGTCTCAAAGAGCAGGTCGATCCTGTTCCCTTTGATCGCGCCTCCCACATCACCTGCAAGAGCAGGCCCATAGCCCTCCACGTACAGCCTGGTGCCGAGAGGTATGACCTTCGGATCTACTGCAACAATGCCGGGTTCGGCTTTTAAGCCTATAGCAGTATACCCGTCTGCCCATTTCCCGCAGCTGGTAGGGCCTGGCTCATAAGCAGTGGCTGTCATCGTCAATACTTCTCTGTACCTGAAAGTACCTCTTGAGGTATGTAGCGTCCTTATGGGATTGCGGGTTCCGACTTTCATCACTTTTGCGACGGGTTCTCGCAATACCTTGCCGGACAGCACAGTCTCATTGACGACTTTGCCGTCTTCATAGGTGACGAGGACTTCTTCTTCACGAAGGCCTTCAACACCTTGCCTGATAACTTCGGATTGACCGCGATCCATATTAGAATCAGGTTTTTCCTCAGTACGGTATGGGATACGAACCTGTCTGACAACTACCTCAGATGTTACGCGTGTGACTTTGATGTTCATACCGGGAACAAGGCCGTCTTCCATTCCGGGGCTGACCTTGTCCTCAGGCCTCAGCAAGATTCCGGACTCAGCAAGAACATGCTTAACCATAGGCCCTGCTGAATTCATCTGAATTTCAACACCGTCAACTGTAAGCGTTACAGGAACTCCACGAGCAACAGTAATGACACCTCGTCCGCCTATGCGCTCTGACAGGCCGGGTGTCACTTTATCGCCGTCTCGTAATTCTATTCCGGCTTGCTTCAGCACATCTCCGACCCTAAAACCAGGGATCGCAGAGACTGATATGACGTCATCATCAACGATTATCCTTACTTCCCGTGCTGCTCCTGCAAGCCCGGTCACCAATAGGACCACACAACATGAAATAAGAGCGATTTCTCTTCTGCGTTCGACAAATAACGACGCTCGCTCCTGTCTGTAACAGGGGCCGGACGTCATGACCTCATCCTCCTTGCAGTGCACAATAACACTGCTTTACTGCTTTTTCTAATATAAGTTCCGGCACTCTTACCAGACCAGGTCTTTTTGGCGTACTATTCTTCCAAAAAGCCCAAACTCCTCCTTGAGAGCCGGATCTGGAATCTAATGCCAGACAGACGTCCTCTATTATACCATCATTATTGGCATGTTGTAGGGTAATTTATTCAAAGCTGGATAAAGGTGTTACTATTGACAGGTATAAACCGAGGAGACGCTGCTCAAACTCGGCAGCTTTGAGAGTTCCTGTCCAGAACTGATCCATCATTGGACTGATTGCCTGTTCTCGCAAAATCTCCTCGATTTCCTTCACCTCAGAGGATGGGCTCGAGTACATCCGCCCTGATGATGCTGCTTTAAGAAGAAAGCGGCGGCTGGCTCCGTCAGGTAGATACGCCGCGCCATGCGCGTCCTCGCGGTCTTTATGCCTGGCAGGCACTACAGGCAGTTCACGTGCAAGCCATAAAGCCTCTTTTCTGGCCAAGGCTTCGGCGAGCCTGACAGCAAGATATGAAGCATCTTCTCTTCCCCGGCCGGGACCGGTAAACACCATAGCTGAACAGACTGTGATAGACGGTGTGTGCAATCCTCCTGTTGGATGAGGTGCAGGTAAGAGTACCGGCTCTACCGTTACTGTTCCTGAGAATATACTGCCTTTGGCTATCCTCTCCTGCCTCTCATGGACGTGCCTCAGAAAACCTGGGCCTACAGGGCCTATCACAGCCACTCTCCCGTTCCAAAAAAGCTCAAGCATTCTGTCGGTCATCTTATGGGCGGGCTCGGGGAATCCTTTAGCTTCTTTGATATCCTGAAGAAAAGACAAGCAAGACGTTAGCGCATCTCCCTGCCACAAGAGATCGCCGGCTTCTGAAAGCACAAGGCCTCTCCCTGCAGCCTCCATAAGCGTGTCAAGGACACGGGTGCCTGTTGTGTCAAGGACAAGGCCGTATTTTGTGTACTCTTCCGGCACTCCCGCTTGCCGTGCTTGCAGCGTCTCGATCATCGTTAAGACATCGTCATACGGCCATCCGTAAAGCATGACCTGCTCAACATCGATACCGGCCTCTCGAAGAACTGCTGCGTTTCCCGCCCAGGATTTCACTGAAATCCATGAAGGCCATGCCCATATACGATTATCCACGGATACAGCCTGCAGGGAAGAGGCTTCAAAGTCCCAAGCCGGGGTTGCCTTAATATCGTCCCTCGGTTCGTCACAAATGAACATGTTGAGAGGCACAACGAGCCCTGTACCAACCAGGGAGGGATCGAACGGGCCTATGCATATGTCAGGAGGGGTCCTGTTTTCAACAGCCTCAGAGATCGCTTTTCCCACTTCGTCCAGGGGTAATAAGACGTATTCAACATCTACATTTCCGTATTCAGCTTGGAATTCGCTGATTACCTCTTCAACCAGATCGTCATATCCGTACCCGTCCCGAAACATAGGCCAGCGAGTACTCCATATCTTTAACGTGTATTGCTTCTCCGGGTCCACTCTCACCCAGGGGTGGACATGGTATCCCTTTAACTTCGCATGCAAGGCCCGAGGATGGTAAGGCCCCGGTGGCATCAGCTCCGGCCGGTCGAATACGACAACACCGTAAGCAATAATGCTTACCAGGAGAAGCACGAAAACCACTAAAGTAACCTTAAGAGCCTTTCGAAACATCAAAATCCCTCCTGCACGCAAGTCCTTAGTGCGTGTCGTAAGAGGCGTGCCTTAAAAGGCAAGAGCGCATTCAGCGCAGCCCCAGAAGGTAAAGCTCGTTTGTACCGACTCTGCCTGTAGGTTGGAATCCGTAGAGTTTCTGCATTTCTTTGACTGCAGCCTCTACACGGATACCAAACCTTCCGTCAAGAGGGCCGGCGTCAAAAGCTCCTCTTCGAAGGTGAAGCTGGAGCACCTGGACATCGGTGCCTGTATCGCCAATCTTAAGAGTGCGTTTAATCTCTCCTTTAGGTTCTTCCCCGATTATTTCAACGAGAGTGTTGACGGGAATGAGTTCAAAAAGCTCTTCTATGTCTTCATTGAACATCCGGATGCACCCTGCGCTGGCAGCGCTCCCGATCGACCATGGTTTGTTTGTGCCGTGAATCCCGTATGAACCCCATGGAACGTTCAGCCCCATCCACCTGGTCCCGAAGGCCCCGCCCGGTGCGTAATCTTTGCTGATGATGACAAATTCGCCTGTAGGTGTAGGAGTACGCCACTTCCCAATGGCTATCGGGTACTTTTTGATGACTTCGTCGCCGACGTAGAGCGTCAGAACCAGCCTGTTGACATTAACAACGATCTTTCGCTCGCCTTCCGGAAGCTCAGAAATTGCAGGCAATGTGCGTGCCCTGCCTGTGGCCATACGAAGCCACATTGAATCTGTAACAATTCCGTTAGGCTCCATCCCGACAGCCTTCTGGAATTCCCGCACTGCTGCATCAGTTGAAGTGCCGAATACACCGTCAACTTTACCCGCGAAAAAGCCAAGGGACCGAAGGCGCTCCTGAAGTTCAATAACGTCATGCCCCTCAAGGTAAGGGTGGGTAAGGCGTAAATCTCGATAAGTTAAGCTGCATCGACACTTTGGAATGGCAATGGCATGGTTTCCGGAACTTGCGGCCCCGATCAGAGGAAACAAACTCGGAGAGACAAATAGGAAGAAACAAAAAGCGCAAATCGCCGGGATTGCGAAAAGCATAAGAGCTTTCCGCAGGATATAAAAGAACATAGCGTTCACCCCCACACTATAGAAAATTTATGAGGGTAAACGCTCTTAAATGAAAGGTTCTGTGTCCGGTCAGTTACCGCTCCAGTGGAAGGTTACTGCATCCGTAGTTACTTTCGGCTTCGTTACAATCTCGCCGAATACCCGGTATTCTCCTGGAGGCACATGCCTTCCTTCAGAATCTCTGCCGTCCCAGACAACTGAGTATACAACCAGCTCATCCGGGTCAATGTCCCGCTCAGTCAACATTGTAATGAATGCCTTGTCATAGGACCAGCGCCATACCTCAGCATCATCTGACATTACCACGAAATCGAACTGCATACCACTGGAAAACTGAAGCCTAATGCTCTCTTCTCCTGTGTTTAAAGCTGCGACGGTAAACACTTGGAAGTTACGTCCGTCTACTCGTATCGGGCTTGCGCCGACCTGAACCTTGAGATTGCGAAAGGCATTAGCAGAGCATCCGGTCACAAAGACACAAGCGACAAGTATCAGTATGGCAAATAAGACAATCTTGTTACTGTCAAACACCCGTGCGAAGAACATCAACATCACCTTCCTTTATCCGGGTAGCCGATATACCCTAACAGCCTTCACTCAATCCTCGCCAAGCTTTAATGAGTATACTGTATCGGATCCCACAATAGGCCTGGCAAGAAGCTTTATATCTGTTAAGGTTCCGCCGTTGAAAACGACTTTGCCTGATGTGCGTCCGAAGTAATCTCCGAAGTCTACGGCCCCGTTATTGTTTACATCTATCCATCCGTATATGTACCATGAACCCTTCGGAACGCCCGTTATTTCGAAGAAACCTCCTGCCTTGGGATTTACCATATCGCTGTACGGAGTAATACTTATCTCGTCCTCATCTCCTGCAAAGACTTTCATATTCGTGATGAGGGCACCGCTGACTGCTGCGTGGGCATTGACCATGCCCCAGCCAAAGGTCCAATCCTTACCCGGCGCACCTAAGTCCATGGCAGTCTCCTGAAGGATGCGCCTTATGTTCTCCTGGCCTCTTATGCCTTGGGCAATGAGGAGAGCTGCAACACCTGCAGCTTGGGGAGCGGCCATCGATGTACCCGAAGCGTACGCGTAGGTGCTTCCAGGCCATGTACTCCAAACGAGGTCGCCCGGGGCAGTCACGTCAACACCGTCACCGTAATTACTCCAAGATGGACGGCTAAGATCGGAACTTACCGCATTGACTGCAATAACCTTTGGGTGGCTGGCGGGATATACCACTCTCCCGTTACCGTCGTTTCCTGCAGCAGCCACCATTGTTACACCTTTGCTGTATGCGTAGTCAATTGCATCGTCCATTGCGTTGTTTGCACCGATTGCGGAATCTGAAATCTTGAAACTCATGTTGACTACGTCAGCCCCGTTATCCGCGGCCCAGTACAGTGCTTGAATGATCGCCGGCAGATCCAGGTACCCTTGTCCTGAATTATCAGCGGCTTTAAGAGGCATTATTTGCACGTTCCAGTTTATCCCTGCTATTCCCCTTCCGTTGTTAGCAATAGCCCCGATTATCCCTGCAACGTGTGTTCCATGTCCATTGTAATCAGTCACATACGTTGTATTATTGAAAAAGTCGTAGCCCGGACCGATGTTTGCTGCAAGATCAGGGTGGTTGACCTGGACACCTGTATCAATGACTGCCACCTTCACACCTGAGCTGCCTGTCGTTTTATCCCAGGCATATGGGACGCCCATTGCTTCAATCGCCCATTGCTTGGAGAGATCGGGATCGCTCGGGATCAGGGTTAGGGTTGCATCACTTATCTCTGTGACCCGGCCTACCCAATTAGGTTGGGCATATTTCACCTGGGGATTCTTTTCGAAGTCCTCAGCCACGTAAACAGGGTCTTCTCTTTCAGGAATCCCGATAACGTAAATGTCTGTCCTGTCTATCACCTGCTTTACATGGCATCCCTGGCTTTCTACTATCCTATGGATTTCCTCTTGAGGCGTGTTTTCCTGAAAACGTGCCAGGATCTCAGAATCCACATAATCAGGGCCGCCTTCATCAGCAAGAGGTTTCGCCAAGGTCGCTCCTTTCACTACCACTCCGGGGACACTTGACGCTGATAGAGGTCGTGATTTATAGAGAGTCTCCATCACCACATGTCCGAGTATCTTTCCGGAAGAAGGCACCTGGCCCGGTGGGGGGTTCGGGGTACCCGGCGGGTCAGGAGTTACAGGCGGCACCCCGGGCGGTCCAAAACTGCTTGAAAAACAACCGGTAAGGAATATACTCAAGGTCATAAGAAGAACTAACGTCTGCAATATCACGCTGCTGCGTTTCTTGCTACTAATCCTACTCCTCTCCCTTCTATGGCAATATTTGGACAATAAGCACAAGTTTCAAAGTTTATGTCAACGATTTCGCTTTCTACAATGGAATTCCTGCATAGGAAACACAAGCTCTAGGAGGGAATTTGGGGTATTGTTAGCTTATAAAGCCATTAAGGGAGACTTTTACCAGGCCGGGATATACGTTGATCTAAACTGTCCTGGAAGGTAACATAAGTAATATGACTGAGTTCCCTGTTCATGAAGGAGAGCAAGGTTGCAGGGAGTGACTGTATGCAGCGCGGAACTGTTGATTTTACCGAAGGCAGTATACCCGGGCACCTCATTAGGTTCTCCGTGCCCATGCTCCTCGGGAACTTGCTTCAAGCCCTGTACAGTACGGTTGACAGTTTCTGGGTAGGCAGGTACCTGGGCCCCCAGGCTCTCGCTGCAGTATCAGCAAGTGGGCCTGTGATCCATGCCTTAATAGCCTTTGTCTTGGGCCTTACAATAGCGATCACTACAATAGTGGCGCAGCACTGGGGTGCAAAACAAGAGGACAGGGTCAGCCACATAATAAACAATTCCATAGTCCTTTTGACCGTTACAGGCATTGTCATTACGGCTGTAGGAATCTTCATAAGAGAACCCTTGCTCAGGTTAATCAATGTGCCTCCCGATGTATTTGAAGGTGCATCCACGTACCTGGGAATATACCTTTTAGGCCTTGTTGCAACATTCCTTTACAACGCGGCTAGCTCCATATTAAGAGGACTTGGCGACTCCAGAACGCCTTTGCGCTATTTGGCGTATGCAACTGTTACCAACATAATCCTCGATCCCATCTTCATATTCGGAGCAGGCCCTATCCCGAGAATGGAGATCGCAGGCGTTGCATACGCGACCATACTCTCCCAGGCATTGTCTGCCGTACTCTCCCTGGCCTACCTCCAGAGAAAATCAGGCTTGCTGACTCTCAGAAAAGGCCAATGGCAGCTGGATTTCTCTGTGTTCTCGATGATAACTCGGATCGGGCTCCCTGCGAGCATTCAGCAGACCGCTGTTTCCCTCAGCGCCTTGACGGTCAACTCCATAGTCAACCGGTTCGGGAGTGCGGTGATGGCAGGGTACGGCGTAGGCCTGAGGCTGGACCAGTTTGCGTTTATGCCTGCAATGAGCGGAGGATTGGCAGTCACATCTCTCGTAGGCCAAAACCTCGGAGCAAGGCGTGACGACAGGGTCAGAGATACGGTCCGCTGGAGCCTGATCCTGACAGTAGGGATCACCGCCACACTGGCCTTGGTGATGTTTACGATTCGAGGCAAACTCATCTCCATTTTCACTAAGGACACGGGTGTCATTAGAGTAGGTGCAGATTACTTGAGATTCGCAGCTCTGTCCTATGTGCCATATGCCTGTATGTTTGCCTTGTCAGGGGTCCTTCGCGGAGCGGGAGATACAGTCACAGCCATGTTTATTACATTGACTTCTTTATGGGTAGTAAGGGTTCCGCTGGCTGCCACATTGTCACGATTACCAAGCTTTGGAGTAAGAGGCGTATGGATAGCTATTCTCGCAGGCCCGGTCGTAGGGTCGATACTGAATTACGCCTACTACAAAACAGGACGCTGGAAGCGTCATGTCATAGTAAAGCACGCTACAGACTCTGATCCTCATGAAAACGGGATTTCAGATCATCCCAACTGATGCCTGCCGCTGTCAGGATCTCAGACTCTAGAGCCTTCGTAGGCTCATATGTTGTTTCAAGGAGGAGTTTTATATCCTTCCTTCTTTCCAAGAGATCTCTGAAACGTTCCTCTAGAGATACAAGCCTATCAGTTACGATCTTGTCAGCGTAGAATACAATTTTCTCTTCCCATGTCAGCGGGGGTTCGTTTTCGCTGATGATTGCATCGAGAATATGCCTTAGCACTAAAGGCGCGAATTCCCCCATGCCTTCCCTTGTGGCGATTTCCGCTGACGCTTCTGCGTGGTTTCGTGCACTCTGTCTTCTGTAGACTTCGGATTTTCCTATATCATGAAGCAAGGCCCCTGCCACTACACTTCTAAGGTCGACAGGATAACCTGATGCCTCAAGTTCCCTTGCAATAATCTCAGCTACACGGGCCACTTTTCGGGAGTGGTTTATAATGCCTTCAGGGAGTCCATAGCGCTGCAACGCCTCTATACAACGAGCCTGAAGCTCTCTCAGTTCCCGCGTGTCAATGTCAGTTGCTGCATGTTGATGCAAGTTGTCCACTAAGCTCAGCTCCTATTGGGCTTGAATCAAAAGCTATTATACCACAGCCTTTCCGGATCCCTTGAAGACTGCCAAACCTTACAAACCCTGCTACAGAGCTTCAGGTTTAACGAAAAACTCTTGACAGCAGGGTTCGGCATATGCTAGGATTGCAAGTGTCGAACAAGCAAATAATAATCAGCTAACTTTGCGCTCCCATCGTCTAGCGGCCTAGGACACCGCCCTTTCAAGGCGGCGGCGCGGATTCGAATTCCGCTGGGAGCGCCATATTTTTGTTTTCTTTGGCCGCACTTGTTTTTTGAGACTTGAAATACTATAATTATTATATAATGCTGTAGAATAGATAGGATTGTGATGGTCGCTTAGCTCAGCCGGTTAGAGCGCTACGCTCACATCGTAGAGGTCGCTGGTTCGAGTCCAGCAGCGACCACCACTTACACTTCAATATAAAGCGAGCGGATGTAGCTCAGTGGTAGAGCATCGGCTTCCCAAGCCGAGAGTCGCGGGTTCGAATCCCGTCATCCGCTCCATTTTTGTGTACATATGGCCAATAGCCCAACACTCCATGTGGGCCACAGCAACCTATTCGCAACCTATTCCTCACCTTCGCTACATCGGAAAAGTGCCGTCACTCCAAGGAGTTTATCAGGTCGTGCATTTTGTTTGCAGCAAAGATGATGACGGGACAGCACTTCTCGTCACGAAGGTATTCTTTATGTTTTTTGCTCCCTTCCGGAGTCGTAAGGTCAACACCGAGAATGTCCCTACACAACACAGTGGAAAACTCGTTGAGAAAATCATCGACAAACCGTCGGGCTATCTTAGTGCACACACGCCTGTCTTCCTCTTCGGCTCCGCGTCCTTTACAGAGTCCGAGAGCAATCACAGCACCGGTCACTGCACCGCACAGATACCCTCGTCCTCCTACTCCGCCGCCGAACGGGGTTGCTGCCTTGACAGCACATTTGACATCTAATCCCAGTGCCTCACAAAGTGCCTTAGCTACTGACTCAGCGCAGTTGAACCCTTCGTTGAAATTTGCAATCGCATCTTTACCTGCGTCACGATGTGTACCTTCCATTACATGCCACCTCCAATTGAGAGTTTATAACCAAAATCCAAAACTCCTTCTTTTTCGATGGTGGTGCCGAAATACGGCTAAGTAAGAACATGGTATACTAAACTCGATGAGAGGACCGAAGTCTTCTTTATCTTACTCTGTGACAAGCAGGTATGTCCCATGGAATATGTGTCTTCATACAGGGCCCTTTGGGAGACAGGCGAACTTAAAGAAAGAGAGAAAGCTGCATGGGAAAGGCTTAGATGCTGCAACTTGTGCGGTCATGAATGCGGCGTAGACAGGCTTTCCGGCGAGACCGGGATATGCGAGGCTGATGACACAGTCCTGATCTCAAGCTGGGGGCCGCATTTCGGTGAAGAGCCTCCCCTTGTAGGAAGATGCGGTTCCGGTACCGTATTCTTCACCGGATGCAACCTCAAATGCGTGTTCTGCCAGAACTGGGACATCAGCCAAATGGGAATGGGCCGACAGATTAGCACAGATGAACTGGGAAAAATAATGGCCTCTCTCCAGAAAGCAGGCTGCCATAACATCAATCTCGTTACTCCTACCCACTGCGTGCCGCAGATACTTGCAGCGCTCATAGCAGCATGCGATAAAGGGCTGAGCATCCCTTTAGTATATAACTGCGGGGGATATGAATCCGTTGAAACCCTCAAAATCCTCGACGGGATAGTAGACATCTACATGCCTGATGTCAAATATGCCCGCCGAGAACATGCGCTCCGCTATTCAGGTGCAAAAGATTATCCCAAGGTGGCAAAAGCAGCCCTCCGGGAAATGCACAGGCAGGTGGGGGATCTTGTGATCGACAAAAACGGAATCGCCAGGCGAGGCCTGCTCGTCCGTCACCTGGTGCTGCCGGGAGGGTTGGCAGGCACCGCTGAAATCATGGAATTTATCGCAAAAGAGATCTCACAGGATACGTATATAAATATAATGGCACAGTACAGACCTGAATACCGTGCCCGGGAATACCCGCCTTTGAACCGACGCATTACCTCTCATGAATACAGAGAGGCTATAGAGATAGCAAGAAACCAGGGGCTGCACCGGCTTGCCCGCTGATTTCTGGTTTCATCCTGTGCGATCTCATTGTTTCAGGTATCTACGAGATCGAGAAAATCTTATGCCTGCTTCTGATAAAGGTTCTCAAATCTCGTGAATTCCCTACGCCACATTAACTCAACTGAACCGGTAGGGCCGTTACGCTGCTTGGCAATGATTATCTCAGCCACGTTCTTTTTCTGAGTGTTCGCGTTGTAGTAGTCTTCACGGTAAATGAAAGCTACGACGTCTGCTGCAGTCTCGATCTCTCCGCTCTCCTTAAGGTGGCTTAAGAGCGGCCTGCGCTCTGAAGCAGTCTCAACAGCCCTGCTAAGCTGCGCCAAGGCTACAACAGGAACCCGCAGTTCCCTGGCAAGCGCCTTAAGTGACCTTGTTATTTCAGCGATTTCCTGCTGCCTGTTTTCGGATCGTGCCTTTCCTTGAATAAGCTGCAGATAATCGATTACTATGAGGCCGAGGCCGGCTTCCGCCTTCAACCTGCGAGACCTTGCCCTGATATCCAATGCGGTAAGCGTAGGGCTGTCATCTATGTAGAGCGGGGCTTCACTGAGCCTGCCCAACCCGTAAGAGAGTTTTTGCCAGTCTTCATCTGCCAGTTGGCCTCTTCGCAGTCTCTGTCCGTCGACTCTTGCTTCAGCAGAAAGAAGGCGCATTGCCAGCTGCTCTCTGGACATTTCAAGGCTGAAAATCATCACAGGCAGATTCTCGTTTAAAGCTACGTGCGATGCAATATTCAGCGCAAGGCTGGTTTTTCCCATGGACGGCCTTGCTGCGATGATAATCAGGTCTGACGGCTGAAGGCCTGTTAGCATTGTATCCAGATCCTTAAACCCTGTAGGAACTCCGGTTCCTCTTCCTTTGGTCTCATAGAGAGTCTCGATACGTTCGAAGGTATCCATGAGGACTGCCTTGATATCTGCCACACCGTCTGCGCTTCTTCTCTGAGAAAGAGAGAATATCATCTGCTCCGCCTGATCCAAAGCATCATCTACATCTTCAGCGCCTTCATATCCGATGGCAGCAATGCTTGTCCCAACTTTAACAAGTCCACGGTATATAGACTTTTCCTTGACGATCCCGGCATAATAATGGACGTTAGCTGCAGTAGGAACGACACTGGCAAGTGACGCTATGTATGGAATACCTCCTACGAGATCAAGCTTATCGCGCCTGCGCAGTTCCTCTGTAACAGTGACGAGGTCAATTGCCTCGCCTTTTTCGTACATGGAGACGATAGTTTCAAAGATAACCCTGTGGGCCTCTTTGTAAAAGTCCCCAGGCGACAGAATATCTAATGCGGTCGTAATAGCGTCGCTGTCAATGAGCATAGAGCCGAGTGTTGCTTGCTCAGCTTCTGTGCTCTGCGGCGGCACTCGACCGGTGTCAAATGCTGCCTCCATATTCTTCACCCCTTTCCCCCGGTGAAAGATGCAGTTTCAGGTGGGAAGATCCCAAAGTCAGCAAGTATTATTCCCGAAGGGCGTCATTCATACCTAGCTTGCAGATATAGAAAAGGGCCTTTCATCTTCGAACACATACGGAAAGATCTCTTCAATATGCTCAACGGTTACCACGTTAATCCCTCGGAGATCCGGGGGACTGTCCATGGCATTATCCCGTGGTATTATCACTGTCTTGACACCGGCTTGTCTTGCACCGTATATCTTCTCGATAATCCCGCCAACGCCTTTTACCTTGCCCCGTATGGATATCTCGCCGGTGATTGCCACATCCTGCCTGATGGGCCTCTCAGTGACTGCGCTGAGTATGGCAATGGCTACAGCAGCGCCTGCAGAAGGGCCGTCGATTAGCCCGCCGCCAATCACGTTTACATGGACGTCGTAGTCAGCCAGGTCTTTTCCGGTAACCTGGCGCAATACAGATGCAGCATTGAAAACCGAGTCCTTTGCCATGGTGCCTGCAGTGTCATTGAACCTTATCATGCCTTTCCCGGCCTCCCTGGCCGGAAATGCAATCGCTTCTATCTCAATGACGCTTCCTACGAAGTCACTTACTCCAAGCCCCAGAATCCGCCCTACTTCCGTGCGGTCCTCAGCCTTGACGAGGATTTGCGGAGACATCCGCGCTGAGCGGATAACCTCCATGACATGGTCTTTAGTTACCTTAGGCCTTTTCCTCTCTCCTCCTGCCTCATAAAGTGCAAGCCCGATGGCGTCGGCAAGGATCGCCACTGCTTTCCTTCCTTCAATTGTGTAGTCGCTAATAATCTCAGGCACTTCGGAATCGAGGCGTATCTTCATCCTGCTGGCCGCCTCTTTAACGATTTGCACAATATGGGCGCAGGTCAGCGGCTCAAAATAGACTTCAGCCATACGGGATCTCAAGGCAGGGTTTATCATAGACGGATCTCTCGTGGTTGCGCCGATTAAGATAAAATCCGCAGGTGCGCCTGTTTCAAACAGCTTCTTTATATACTTCGGCACATTGGGATCCGTAGGATCATAATACGAAGAATCGAAGTATACACGTTTGTCTTCCAGCACTTTCAGTAACTTGTTGAGGAGGATAGGATCCATATCACCTATTTCATCGATGAAAAGGACTCCCCCGTGGGCTTCTGTCACGAGGCCCAGCTTGGGTTCGGGTATGCCGCTTTCAGCAAGGTCCCTTTTAGCCCCCTGGTATATGGGATCGTGTACAGACCCTAGAAGAGGATTTGTTACCTCTCTGGGATCCCATCTCAAGGTGGTCCCGTCAACCTCCACGAACTTCGCTGTCTTATCAAAAGGTGTGAATTTCAGCTTACGTGCCTCTTCCATAACAAGCCTTGCGACAGTCGTTTTGCCCACACCCGGGGGACCGTACAATATCACATGCTGTGGAAAAGGCGAAGCCAGCTTGGAAAGGAGAGAGCGAATGGCACGGTCTTGCCCGATAACCTGTGACAGCTTATTAGGCCTAATAAGCTCAAGAGCGGATTTCGACAGCTTTCTGCGCTCAAGCTTTTCAAGCTCTGCGTATTTTTTTAACGTGTGAGCATTGTCAGGCACGCTGTCTTCCTTTATCATCTGCATCTTGACTTCTCGCACGTACTCTTCGTGCTTCTGCTGCATCCTCTGGGCTACTCTCCGCTCCAGCCTCTCTTCTACCTCTCGTCTGGCCAGGATCTCAGCGACTTCGTTCTCGATCTCCGTGATGATGGTATCGATATCCTTGCCTTCCGGCAGTTCATCAAGGGTCGGATCCTCAAAAACAATGCGTTGAAGCGCAATAACCTTATCTTCAAGGTTCTGAGATTTCAGGAGGCCTAACGCTTCCAACTTGCCTGCCTTAAGGACTAACTTATCGCTGCCGCATATGTGTGCCAGGACCTCGAGCAAGGCTGACACCTGACGTTCGAGCTTTTCCGGATCAGATGTGTATACTTTTGAAAACTCCCCGACATTACTTCCCATTACTACTTTTCTCCTTCTGCTTGTGACTCCACTTCTACCCGTACTGTTGCAGAGACTTCCGGATGAAGCCTTATAAGAACACTGTACGAACCTAACGTCTTAATAGGTTCCTCCAATTCAATCCGCCGTCTGTCCACGGCAATTCCTAATGCTTTTTCTATGGCGCCGGCAATATCCTTGGCAGTTACGGATCCAAACAACCTGCCGCCTTCACCTGCTTTGCTGCGGACGGTAACAACAGAGTTCTCCAGCTGCTTTGCGGTTTTCTCAGCTGCGGCCAGTTCCCTCTGGGCTTTCGATTCCATGGTTTCTCTTTTATCCTTCAGCATGCGCAGGTTAGCCTTGGTTGCCTGAAGAGCAAAGCCCTTAGGTATAAGGTAGTTTCGCGCATATCCGTCTGACACCTTAACTACGTCTCCCTCGTTACCAAGCCCTTTCACATCTTTTAGGAGGATAACTTCCATACCTTCACCCCTTACTCTATATAAGACAGCTTACGAAAATCCAGCCACGCGTCAAACACACCAAGCCACGATAGCATCTGGAGAAAAGTGGGATTAAGAACAATAAAAATCATAAGCAACCATCTTGCAACTTTAGGAACTCGATATTTTTCAAAAAAGAACCAGACCACTGCTGCCCCTTGCACCGCAAAAACGATACTGAATACCGATGCTACGTTGGTTCCGATATTTAAGACTAAAGGAATGCCTTGAAGCTGTCCAATGAATGCTAAAGCAAGGCCGGCAATATAACCCCATCCGTAATGCCACGACAATCTCCATTTTGAAAACGGCTCGAGTTCTACCAACTTGTACCCAAGCTTACGCAGGATTAGCCTGGCCATCAAGTAATTGAACCCTGCAACAGCCACTACAGTCACTAACATGGATGCAGGAAGAAGAATTCTTGCCATCTCTACAAACTGTGACAGGTACTCCTCCATCCTGGCTATCTCTGATTCGGAAAGGCCCATACGCCGGTAAAGCTCTATAGCGGAATCTGTCGCACTTGCCATCATGTCCCACAGTTCCGCGATGTTGAAACCGCCGATAATCAGATTAACTCCAATAGTAAAAGCTATCGAAACGGCTACTGCTACAGACGTAATCGCCAGGGTCGTGACAGGCGAGTACTGTTTACGAATGCATTCAGCAAGTGTGATCCCGATAATCCCGATTTTTGTGAAGACAAGGAGTCCCTGAAAAGGGCCTACAAACATGCCGGTAAGCGCCACTGTGATGACAGTTGCCCAGATCCCTGCGCGCAGTCCCCTTCTTACTACAAGAACCACAACGGGAAGAGGATATACAAAAGCAAATACAGGCATATAAGCATCGAGAATGCAAAACAAGGTGGATATGGCGACCAAAAAGGCGCTTTCCACAAGCATTCTGGTATTGTTGGAACGAGTCATTTACTTCAAGTTTTCCTCCCAGTTAGGTGCCTCTTAAGCAAGGAGAAGTCTCCGTACCACGCTTCAATCTCATGACCCTGCTCAAGATTTGCTTTGACCTTTTCTGCGATCCTTTCGTCCAGGGAGCCATAAGGAAGGCCCAACCGCTTACCTAGAAGATAACACCCTACCACGATGTTAGCAAGGGAATCAGCGATGAGCTCGTCATTGTTCTTAAGCATTCCTTTGAAAAGTGAAGACACACCGGTGATAAGCTCGGCTTTCAGCCACTCGATTGTCTTGATATTGCGGGCAATATCGACTCTGGATACTACCTCCTTATCAGTGCTTCCAACACTCCCCTGGAAAACCATACAGTTCCCTGCCCCCTCCCTAAGCGGAGCTCTCACAGTCGCATTGGATCATAACTGATTTATTCTTCTATCCTTTTCAGTTCTCCTTCACAGCCTAAGGAAACAATTGATCCCTCCATTGGTATTACAGGGTTTAGCAGTAAAAAGGGGCTACCTGTCAGGCAGCCCCCACAACTACCACTATTCCGGATACAGTGTATAGTTTTTGCTATTCTGCAGTGTACGGAAGCAGGGCAACTATACGCGCTCTCTTGATTGCAATTGTCAGTTGCCTTTGATGTCTTGCACAGTTGCCTGATATCCGCCGAGGGATAATCTTGCCGCGCTCTGTTATATAGCGCCTGAGCCTCGGCACGTCCTTATAATCTACACCGTCAATTTTATCTATGCAGAATCCACATGCACGTTTCCTGCCTCTGCGGCCTCTTTCTCTTCTCACAGTCTTTCCTCCTAAGATTTACTACGAGAATTAACAATACGAGGAGTAACAGACAAAAACCTCGCGCTCCCTAGAACGGCACTTCGTCAGGGAAACCGCTGTCATCCTCCATACCTTGATGACCTGTGTCCGCACTTCCTTCATCCGAGTCTCTGCCCCGATCGAGGAATTCGACTCGATCAGCAACCACTTCAGCTACTCGTCTCCTTTGACCGTCGGCAGTCTCATAAGACCTGATCTGGAGTCTGCCGTCGACACCGACAAGCCTACCTTTAGAGAGGTAGTTCGCGCAGTTTTCCGCCTGATTCCGCCATACCACAATATCAATAAAATCGGCTTCTCTCTGGCCTTTCTGATTCAAGAAAGGACGGTTTACCGCAATGGTAAAACTCGCAACAGCAATGCCTGTTTGGGTATAGCGGAGTTCAGGTTCCCGCACGAGCCTCCCTATGAGCACAATTCTATTCACGCTATCGCACCACCTATTCTCGTGCTCTTAATCCAAGACTCGGTTTTCAGTCTTTCTTAATCATAAGATATCGGATGACTTCGTCTGTAATCCTGAAAACTCGCTCGAGCTCACGTGCAACGCGGGCTTCAGCCGAGAATTCCATGATTACGTAGACACCTTCTCCATAACCTTCAATCTCATAAGCGAGACGGCGCCTACCCCATTTGTTAACATTTGTAACAGTGCCGCCTTCTTCAGCTATGAGCTCCTGGAACCTTGTTATGGCTGCCTCAACAGCCTCTTCCTCCAGGTCAGGCCGTAAGATGTACATTGTCTCGTAATCTCGCATCTTGACACCTCCCTCCGGACTTGTGGCCCCACAATATAGTGGAGCAGGGATTGGTAGATGTATTTGACATCTATCTTTCCAACGTACAGCGCCCTTATTATAGCATCAGCACAACAAGATGACAATTACACTAAGGTATTAAAAAGTGTACAGGCGCTACCTCTGACTATTACTTTTTCGAAGGTTCACTGAACCGGAAGAGGATTACGTCTCCGTCTTTAACCAGGTAGTCCCGGCCCTCTTGTCTTACCAGCCCTTTCTCCCTGGCTCCTGCCAATGAACCTACTTTAATAAGGCTTTCGTAATCAATGACTTCTGCCTTAATGAAACCGTGCTCCATATCGGAATGGATAACACCTGCAGCCTGCGGCGCAGGCGTATTTTGGTTAACTGTCCATGCCCTTGTTTCGTCCCCTTTGGTAGTGTAGAAGGTGATCAAATCCAGTGCTTCATACGACGCAAGTATGATCCTTGCAAGGGCTGACGATTCAATTCCCAGCTCTTCGAGGAATTCAGAGGCTTCTACAGGATCTAACTCCGCGAGCTCTGACTCTAACTTAGCCGAAATCGAGATGCAAGGGGCATCGCGTCCTATTGACCGAATCCATTCCTCGATTTCGTGCACCTGTTCTGAGCCGCTTTCCAAATCGCCTTCTCCTATGTTTGCCACGTAGACAACAGGCTTCATTGTCAGAAGAAAAAGGTCTCGGACAGCCATCCTGTCTTCATCTTCAGTGAAAACCTCTCTTGCCGGCTTGCCTTCCTGGAGGCCTTCTTTGAGCCGCTCCAGCCGCAAGGCCTCTTCCTTATACCTGACATTTCCGCCTTTCTGCATTCTTACCGACTTCTCAAGCCTTTTTTCTACAGTTTCCAGATCAGCCAAGATCAATTCCAGTTCGATGACTTCTATGTCGCTGACTGGATCAAGAGTCCCGGCGACATGAGATACCTCTGGATCAGGAAAGCAGCGCACAACGTGGCATACGGCATCTACTTCGCGTATGTGTCCCAAGAAGCGGTTTCCGAGGCCTTCTCCTCTACTGGCACCCTTGACAAGGCCTGCTATATCCACAAACTCCATTGCTGTAGGCGTAAGTTTCTCAGGTTTTATGAGGTCTCCGAGGCGCTGAAGCCGCTCGTCCGGAACAACAACAACTCCCACATTAGGATCGATTGTTGTAAAGGGATAGTTGGCCACCTCCGCACCTGCCCTGGTAAGAGCATTAAACAGACTTGACTTGCCTGCATTAGGTAGCCCGACGATGCCTACGCGAACCATCATTCTTCATCTCCAAAGCGAGATACTATCTGTTTTACACTCTTTTCAAACTTGGGCCTGCTTATCATCAAGACTCTCCCGCACCCTTGGCATCTAATGCGAAAATCCGCTCCTACTCTCATGACTTCCCAGTCTGTCGACCCGCAAGGATGCGCCTTTCGTAGCCTGACAATATCGCCAAGGTAGAACTTCAACGGCTAATCCCCCTTAGACTCAGGAAGCATCGTATTCCTTACGGGGTTCGTCTTCACTGCTTACATAGACTTGCATGCGTCTATAAGGAATCCGTATACCTTCTCGATCAAACACTTCTTTTACGCGTTTCTTGAGGGCTCTCTCTACACCCCATTGCTTCATAGGCTTAGCCCTGGCAACTATGCGAAGCTCGACTCCTGAGTCGCCTAAATCATTGACCCCTAACACTGAAGGGCCTTCAACGATATCAGGGATTTCCTCTTTAGCCTGTTCGAAATCTGCGTTCAAGACCCGGATGACATGATCTATATCAGTCCCGTAAGTGACGGTGACACCAAACAGTACTCTCATTGAGCTTCCCATATGGTTTACCACTCTCTCTATCAGCCCGTTGGGAATGATATATAGCTCGCCGCCGAAGCTTCTTAACCGCGTTACCCTCAAGCCGACGCTTTCAACGACTCCGGAGACATCGCCGATAGTTACATAATCACCTACTGCAAAGTGATCTTCAAACAGAATGAAAAACCCGTTTATCACATCTCGAACCAGGCTCTGAGCGCCAAAGCCGATTGCCAAGCCTGCCAGCCCGGCGCCTGCAAGTAACCCGGTGGTGTCAATCCCGATTTGCCTGAGGACAGCTATTATCGCGAAAGCGTACACTACATATCGCACAATGCTCCGCAACAGTGAACTTAAGGTCTTTGCTTTTCTGTCATCCAGTAAGTGAGGGTGATCCGGCCTGCGTTTCAATACCACTCTATCAATGGCAGAATTCGCAACTCTGATAATAATGTAGGCTATAAGTACGGTTATGGCTATACGCACGATTACTCCGCCTGCATTCATCAACATGAGAAACATGCTGTTGATAGCACCTTCACTGGCTTCCTGTACATCCATTATGGACGCAATTATGTTCTTCAAAGCCCATATCCCCCTTACTCATTCATTCTCTATTAAACCAGTCTACTCACGTACCTGCGGCAGTAGGATCGTTAAAAGACATGACATGAAAGGAAAAAACACGGCATCTCAATGCGGATAAGAGTTCAGGAGTTTACCTGCCTTAAATTCTATTGTAATGCTTCCAGGATTAAATGCAATCAGTTCCTCTTGGCCTACTCCTGAAAACCTCATTATCACAGGCTTTTTCGCCTGATGACAGGCATTTACCTTCATTCCGTGGAAGCTATATGCAAAGGAAGAGAATGAAGAGGAAAAGTGAAAGGATGCATTCCTAATAAAAAGTGAATTCCCCGTCCAAAGCGGGCGGGGAGTCCAAATCGTCGTAGTTTTGACCGGCTGTGGATGGACGAGACACGTCTATCGCAAAGTGGTGGGAATAAACATGTCAATGAGCCCAATGATAAACGCAGCAATCAAGGCTCCCAGAACCGTAACTCTCAGTGCTGGGACGATAAACTGCGTAACGTAAATAACAGCGGCAGACACCAGAAATCCCACAACCCCCCTGCCAAATGGAGAGACGTTTCTTCCTATTGCAGCTTCAATCAGATAACCGATGCCTGCTATAACCACAGCTGCCAACAGAGCATTCCAGAAGCTGAGCGTGCTGAAACCCGGCACGATGAGCCCAATAAACATAAGCACCAAAGCTGACACAACAAACCTTACTATATGGCGGACCCAGTCACCCACCTGCTTTCACCCCCTGCAGTCAGAATTCGCTGGATACTGAATATAGAGTAACCAGAAATTGACGCAATATGCACAGTTGTGAAGCAGTAGGGACGAGGCTTCCGGATATATTACTGTCCCGCCAGTATAAGGATGATGTCCATCACATTTGTGCCTGTAGGCCCTGTGGTGACAAGGTCTCCTATTGCTTTGAAAAAGTGATAGGAGTCGTTAGTGGCAAGATAGTCCCTTGCAGACAGGCCAAGTTCCTTTGCGGCTTGAAGAGTTATGCCAGAAGCCATGGCACCGGCAGCGTCAGTAGGGCCGTCAGTTCCGTCAGTGCCTGCGGCAAGGATGAGAACGTTGTCCATTCCTTCAATGTCCAAGGATGCAGCAAGGGCAAGTTCCTGGTTACGTCCGCCGGTCCCGGTGCCTTTTATAGTTACGGTAGTCTCCCCGCCTGCTATTACACAGGCAGGCCTTGAAACCGGCCTCCCGGTGGCTGCTATCTCGCGGGCAATGGCCGCCATAACCCGGGCAACCTCCTTTGCCTCTCCCTGGACGAATGATGACAGCACCAGCGGCTCATATCCCAGGGATCGGGCTTTTTCCGCTGCTGCGTTTATTGCGGCTCTGTTGTTTGCGATTATCAAGTTGACTACATTTTGAAAAACGGCGTCGCCGGGTTTGGGAGTCTCAGGGATTTCACCTTTTGCGCCTGATTGTAAAAGGCCGATGACATTACCGGGAACACGTCCCGTCACACCGTACGCTCTCAAGACATCGATGGCTGTAGTAAAGGTTGTTGTGTCAGGGACCGTAGGCCCTGATGCGATGACATCTAAATCATCACCGATTACATCTGAAAGAATGAGGGATACCACGCGGGCAGGGGCTGCAGCCTGTGCAAGCCTTCCGCCCTTAATCGCAGATATGTGCTTTCGCACTGCGTTAACCTGGTGAATTGTCGCCCCGCTTTCCAGAAG
>FIZM01000110.1:8188-9594 GCA_900019985.1 uncultured Clostridia bacterium | reverse complement strand
TACTCCACATCCTCTCCCTCTTCCACAATGCGTGGAATTAAGAAGATGGTCATCTCCGTTTGGTTCTGCTTGGTTTCCTTCCACTGGAAGAGCTTGCCTAAGATGGGCAGCTGCGAAAGAAAGGGGATCCTTTTGATGGCTTCACTTTCCTGCTCCTGAATGAGGCCTCCCAGCACAAAGGGCTGCCCATTTCTCACTCTCACAGTGGTCTCCGCTTCCCTGGTTCTGATCTGCGGATAGTCTGTATCCGCCCGCCAGATAAAGGTGCTTACCTGAGGCTCAACAAGAATCGTGATATACCCATCCTCCGAGATCCTTGGGGTAACCTGCAGGTTGATACCTGACTCCAAGAACTCCATGGTGCGGCGGCCGTCTTCGCTGGTGAGCACAACCGGCACGCGATCCCCAACGAAGATGCTGGCTGCTTGTCCACTCAAAGTGGTGATCTTGGGGTTAGCTAAAAGCTTGGCATCGCCACGTTCCTCCATGATGCGCAGGGCGAGGATCAGATCCCAGGCATCCCACTCCAGCTCCAGGAAAACGGGCGCAGTGCTCTCCAGGAACGAAGGCACTCCCTCCCAGTCTACTCCTAAGTCCTTCAAGGCCTCGGTGGCAACTTCCTGCACCCAGACTTCCAGAACCACCTGCGGTGCAGGCTGGTCAAAGTCAACCAGGAACAGATCAACTTCTGCCAGCTCCTGATCGGTTCCCCTGACTATAAGGCTCTTGCGATCCGCATCAAGCTGAATCTTGCCCTCGGGAATGAGCAGTGACAGGGCGGTCTTAGCCGCAGCGGGCTCCGCGTAGTCTAGGCGATAGACCTTGAGCCGCTCCGTGGTCTGATCGCCCAGCATGCCCACGACCAGAGAGTGTTCCGTAAGCTCTATCTTTAGGGGCACCAACTGCTGAATCTGTTTGATAATCTCCTTTGGCTCTCCGCTACGCACATCGATGATCAGGCGCTTCTCCTCCAGGGCTGGGTCGGCGATCAGGTTTAGCCCCATCTCCGCACTGAGCTCCTTGAAGATATCCAGCAGGGTTCTGCCCTGCTCCGTGCTGACCTTTGCTGGTTTTGCCCTTTCCAGCGCCTTGATCAGCTCCTCCGCCCGGTCCAAAAGCTCCTGGGAACCGTTGAGCACCACCAGGCCTCCCTCGGGAGCTACATACACACTGTCCCTTGGGAGCACCAAAGACAGAGCATCCAGCACTTCCGCGGCAGTTACTCCCGTCGTGTAGACATAGCGGATCTCCTTGTGCTCCGGCTCCTGGAAGCGTTCGGGCGGAGCCACCAAGAGGGTGTTCCCTGCCAAGCGGTAGCCGTAACCGCTGTACTCAGAGATCAGCTGCAGTGCTTCCCGGAAATCGACTCCCTTCAGCTGGAAGGTGCCCTGACCGCTAACTTCCGG
>FIZM01000110.1:0-8142 GCA_900019985.1 uncultured Clostridia bacterium | reverse complement strand
GTCATTGGGCTACCTCCCCATTCTCAGCGCGAAGCTCCGTTCACCTTGCTTGAACTCAACTGTTCCATCCTGAATGCTCGTGAGCTCCCAACCATGGAGCTCCTCACCGGCCTTCAAAGAATAGACCTTTTCCCCGTACTCCACTATGGCCACAGCCTGATCGGCACTGCGCAGCACACCTTTGAGGACAAAGGCAGGCAGGTCCTGTTTGGCGATGAGCAGCTGGAGTACTTCCCACTCCTCAGCCGTGGTTTGGGCGGTAAGCAGTCTGCCCTCGGCATGGTAACCGAACTCCCGCTGGGGCAGCAGCTGACGTACCATCTCCAGGATCTTCACCCCATCGGCATACTCAATGGGCACCGCATGGAACTCCAAGGGTTCGGCTTGGGGCGTTTCCTCTGCCTCTGGTTTGACCGGAACCTCTGGAGTGGATACTGCCACCACCGGCGCTCCAGAGCGCCCAGCCTGCCGGTCGTATTCCTTCAGTACTTGTTCCGCAACCTGCAGGTCACTTTCCAGCCCATAGAGCACAACCAGGTTGAGCTCAGCATCCACGAAACTGCGCACACTGGGCACTACCAAGCTGATCAGCCCCCGGGCAGCATCGGCAGAGACGTGTTCAATGGCTACAAAACGCACCCCTTCGCTGCCGAACTCGGTTTTCAGCCGCTGCTCACTGGCAAACACCAAGGTGTTGCCGATAAGCTGGTAGCGATAGCCTGTTGTCCTAGTAACCAAATCCAGCGCCTCCTGCAGGGTCAAGTCGTTGAGCACAAAACTGACCTCGCCCTGCACGGAAGGATCTACCAGCACGTTGTAGCCGCCCAGCTGGCCCAAAATCTGCAGCACTTCCACCAGCGGCGCCCTGCTAAACTCCATGTTCACCAGCTCCGCGGCGAAAACCGGCGTACTAAAAACCATTAGCAAGACTGCCGCCACCAGCACCCGCACCCTCCGACTGTTCATAAGCTCAACCTCCTATGGTCAATTGTAGCTGCACGCCATCCAAATCAAGCCAAACAGCACCGCTGTTGATGTCGGTGATCACCGCACCCTCCAGACGGTCGCCCACCCTCATCCAGCGTCCCGGGCCCTCCTGGGCGATGAGGGCCGCCTTCTGGCCTCCAGAGTTCACAATACCTAAGACGCGCACTTGCCCCTGGAGAAACTGGGCAATGAACTGGAAGGGCAGACCAAAGGCATCCACAGGCAGTTCCACCAGCTGCCTGGAACTGAGCTCCGGCAGTTCAAAGCCGGAAGCGCTGGCCTGGTCCAGAAGAACTACCTGAAGCTCGCCGCGTAGACTGAGCATAAACCGTCCCTCACCCACATAAGCCAGGGCGGCCTCGGCTAGGCCCAGGGAAGGCAAAAGCTCACATAGGTGGGCCAGAAAGCCAGGCATAATGCCTCCGCCTTCCACTTCCATGGAGATGGGCACCAGACCCACCTTCCCTCCCTCTTGCACCTGCAGGGGTTCGGAGCTAAGGGACTCCAGTTTGAGGCCGTAGAAATCAGTGAGCCGCCTGATCCCGTTTAGAACCTTCTGCAGATCATACTGAGAAGGAACCACCCGGGCATGACTGGCTAAGCTCCCCTGCAGCTCCCGCAAGCGGCTTTCTAAGCCAGAGCGCTGCTCCACAATGCGCGTTAGCTGCTGCTCAGCCTGGGACAGTTGGTTTAGCTCTCCGTCCAGACGTCTCGTTTCCAAGCGGAGGGGCAGGAAGAAGGCGGCAAAGGCTCCAGCGGCTGCCACAAACAGGAACACTACCACAATCAACTGCCAGGTAAGCTTCTCTTTAATCGCGCTGAGCTGCACCATCGCTGCGCACCCCCGTTACTTCAATGGCAAACACCTGGAAGTCCGTGCCGTCCAGGGGGAGAATGTGTGTGAGCTCCGCGTCCTCACCCAACCTCTGCAGTTGATTGAGATAACTGGACAGGGAAGTCACATCCCTGGTATAACCAGCGATCTGCATGCTCTCCTCCTTGCAGATCACCCCTTCAATCCAGAGCAAATCCAGGTCATGGTCGCTCACCGCCGGCAGAACCATGGCGGCGCTTGCCGTTCCGCTCAGCACTCCTTGATAAACTTGCTCCTCAGCTTCCAGATCAGTGATCTGCTGCCTGAGGGCGTTTACGTTCTTCACCTGGGCTTGAAGCACAGTCTGCCTGGCCAGAGCATCCTGGTGGGCAGCGGTTAACGTCTGCAGGCGGGCGTTTTCCACCCAAGAAAAGACCAGCACCGCTGCTAAGGCCAAAAAGCCAAGCAAACCGACGAGAAACTCCCAGCGCACCTGAGACTGCTTCAGGGGCCTTTCTTCTTTGGGAAGCAGGTTAATCCTCACGCCACAACCCCCCTCAAACCCAGAGCCAGCGCTGAGCCAAAAGAGCTAAGCCGCTCCGGCTGGTCCCCTTGGAAGGAAAGGTTCAAGTCCAGCTGCCCCATGGGTAGCGTGGGCAAACCCACTTCCTTCTGGAGCATTTCTCCAAGGCCAGACAGTTCCGCCAGTTCTCCCAGGAGAATCACCTCATCCAGCATGGCCCGGAAGTTGGCCGCCCTCTCCTGGGCCCGCACGAAGTCCAGGGTTTGCAGAACAGAACCGGCGAACTGCTGAATGGCCGCCCGCAGCAGCCGTTTGCTGCCCTGGCCTTCCATAAGTAAGTAATCTAGATCGTGTTGGGACAAAAGCTCCTGGGCCTCCGTATCCGAACAGCCGAAAGCCTCCTGCACGCCCTGTTTCACATGGATACTGCCGATGGGCACCAGCCGCAGCACCTTGAAGAGGGGGCCCAACATGACCATGATCGTGGTCTGGCCGGCACTTACTTCCACAAAGGCGCGCCGACCCTCCTGGGCCAATAGGTCCGGCCAGCCCAGGGCGGGGAGATCGATCACTTCCAGACTAAGATCGGACTCGCGAAAAGCGCGGATGTAGGGATTGAGGTGCTGCCTGGAGCAGGCCACCACAACCACCTCCACCTCCCTGTCATCTTGCCAGTTGATGAAGTAGTCGTAGCAGATATCTTTGGGGGATTCCACTGGGAAGGATACGAGTTCGGGGACTTCAAACTCAAGCGCCTTGTCCAACTCGCGCTTGGTCATGCTGGGCAGGCGGTGGATCTTCACCGTGACCCAGGAGCTGCGCACCCCTAAGACCGCCGCTTCGGCGGAGAAGTCTTCTGCTTCAAGCATGGCCTTGAGGCTGCGCACCAGCTCTTCTGGGTTGACCAGCTTCCCATCGGAAACTGTACCTCGGGCCAGCGGGTATTCCACAACTTTGGACACGATCTTATTACGGCCTTTGCGGATCACTTCTGCCGCTCTGATGGCGGCATGATCCAAATCAAGGCCCAAGGCTTTTTTAGCCATTCCCCAACCCCCTAAATGACGGAAGTAACCATCTGCATCATGGGCAGATAGACGGACAGCAGGATGAACAAGACCACAACGGCTAGTACAAGCATGATCACTGGTTCCAAGAGCTTAGTGAAACTGGCGATGGTGAAGTTCACTTCCCGGTCGTAATAGTCCGCCAGCTGCACCAAAACCGTCTCCAGGTTACCCGTTTCTTCCCCCACGGACACCATCTGCACCAGCATGGTGGGGAAAACCTTGTGCTCACCTAAGGAAGGGCTGATGCCCTCGCCCCGTTCCACACCGCGGGTGGCACCCTGCACCGCACTCTTTACCACCACATTATCCATGAGGCGCTCCAGGATCTGCAGCGTGGGGATCATGGCGATGCCGCTGTTCAGAAGCAGTGCCAGCGTGCGGCAGAACCTAGAGAAAATGACCATTTTCTGCATTTCACCCAGCACAGGCAGGGCCAGCAGAAGGGAATCCCGCACCCTCCGGCCCACCTTGGTCCGCACCCAGTAGCGGTAAAGCAGTACCAGGCCTATGATGGCGCCTAAAACCACATACCAATGTTCGACTGTCCAGTCCCGGGCATTGAGCACAGCCATGGTGATGGCGGGCGTTTCCACTCCGAAACTGGCAAAGTTCCTCACCAGCATAGGTAAAACCACAAAGAGCAAAACAAACACCATGAGCACAGAAACCGAACTGATGATGGCTGGATACATGAGCGCTTCCGAGACCTTTTTGCGCAGTTCATCTTCCCGTTCGTAATACATGGCCAGGCGATCCAGTACTTCCGGTAGCGAACCGGAAATCTCGCCAGCCTCAACCAAGTGGATAAAGACGTTGGGAAAGATCTCCTTGTGCTTCTCCAGGGCCTTGGTGAACGCCGTGCCGCTGGCCACATCCAAACGCACCGTCTGCAGCACCTTGGCAAAGGCAGCCTCTTCAGCTTGTCCCTCCAGCACTTCTAAGGCCTTCACCAAAGAAACACCCGTACTGAGCATGATGGCAAACTGGCGGCAGAAGAGCGCCAGGCTCTTGGCCTTCAATTTCACCTTTTTCTGGAAGAGGACCGTCGGTTCTTTGGCCGCCTTCAGGGAGGTGACAATGTGTCCCTGCTCCCGCAGCTGTTGCCTGGCCGCGGCTTCGTTTTCAGCTACGATTACGCCCTTGATCGTCTTTCCCGCTCGGCTTCTTCCCGTGTACGCATAGCGGATCAACTGCCTACCCCCCTACCCCCTACAGGTAGTTCTCCTTGCGAAACACTACTGATTGATCCACCAGATCCTTTTTGATCAGTTCCTCCACAGCCGCCTTCATGGACTGCATGCCGAAACGGGCTCCCGTTTCGATCATGGAGGGAATCTGATGCACCTTCTCTTCCCGGATCATGTTGCGGATGGCGGGAGTACCCACCATCACCTCCACCGCCGGTACCATGCCCTTCCCCAACTTTTTGGGCAGGAGCTGCTGGGAGATGACCGCTTCCAAGACGGTGCTCAGCTGCACCCTGATCTGGTGTTGGCTTTCCGGCGGGAACACGTCAATAATCCGGTCGATGGTCTTGGCCGCCCCGCGGGTATGTAGTGTGGAAAGGACCAGATGACCCGTTTCCGCCGCGGTGAGGGCAATGGAAATGGTCTCCAAATCCCGCATCTCCCCCACCAAGATAACATCCGGGTCCGAGCGGAGGGCCGCCCTTAGACCCTCGGCAAAGGAGGTGGTGTCGGTACCCACTTCCCTTTGGTTCACCACGCAGTTCTTGTGGTTGTGAAGAAACTCGATGGGGTCTTCCAGGGTGATGATCACTCCCTGCCGCTCCCGGTTGATAATATCGATCATGGAGGCCAGGGTGGTAGATTTTCCGCTGCCCGTGGGGCCCGTAACCAAGATCAGGCCGTCGCGCAGATGGGCCAGATCATGGAGGATTTCCGGCAAACCCAGTTCTTCCAAGGGTTTGATCGTGGCGCTGATCACCCGCATGGCCATGGCCCAGGAGCCCCGCTGCTTGGAGATGTTGCAGCGAAAGCGCCCCACGCCCCTGACCCCAAAGGAAAAGTCGACTTGACCCCGCTCTTCCAGTTCTTCCCGCTGTGCTTCCATGAGCAGGGGATTGAGCATCTCTTTGATCTCCTCGGGGGTAAGCTTGTCCCAGCCCGGCACAGGTCGGATCGCTCCGAAAACCCTTAAAATGGGGGGCACCCCCGCGGATAAATGCAGGTCCGAAGCGTCGCTGTCAATGGCCGCATCCACCAAGCTTTGAACCTTGGCAGGGATGTTCACTGCGCATCGCCCTCCATATCTACGCTGTACACTGTCCTGATGATTTCTTCCGCTGTGGTTATTCCTTGAGCCAGTTTGGCAACGGCCGCCCGCTGCAGCGTGGTCATACCCGAGCGCAGGGCGATGTCCAATAGTTCGTCCTCCCCTGCCCTCCGGTCCACCGCTTGGCGCATCTCCCGATTAAAGACCAAAACTTCCCCGATGGCCGTCCGCCCCCGATAGCCCGTGCCGCCGCAGAGGGGACAGCCTTTCCCCTGGTAAACCACCCGGGGCGGTTCTAGACCTAAGGAGCGAATGTACCTGATCATCAAGGGATCGGTGAGTTCAACCTCCTCGCGGCAGTCAAAGCAGATCCGGCGCACTAGGCGCTGGGCCACAATGCCGATAATGGTGGAACTGAGGATGTACGGTTCCAAACCCATATTGATCAGCCTGGAGACGGTGGCCACCGCGCTGTTGGTGTGGAGGGTGGAAAGCACCAGATGACCCGTTAAAGCCGAACGCACCGCGATCTCGCCCGTTTCCTCGTCCCGAATCTCCCCCACCATGATCACGTCCGGGTCCTGGCGCAGTACCGTGCGCAGTCCCGTGGCAAAGGTCAGGCCCACCTTGGGATTCACCTGCACATGGTTCACGCCATCCAGCCGGTATTCCACCGGATCCTCCACCGTCACGATGTTCTTTTCCGGGGAATTTAAGCGGTTCAAAAAAGCGTACAAAGTGGTCGTTTTCCCGCTGCCCGTGGGCCCCGTAACGAGAATCAGACCCTGGTTCAAGCGGAGCATGCTTTCCATCTTCTCTAAATCGGCAGGGCTGAAGCCAAACTCGTCCAGATCCATGAGGTGGTTGGCCCTATGCAGCACCCTGGCCACGATCTTCTCTCCATAGACGGTGGGCAAAGTGGAAATGCGCAGGTCCACCTCTGTACCATTGAAACTGAGCTGGATCCTACCGTCCTGCGGTTTGCGCCGCTCGGTAATGTCCAGGCCGGCCATGACTTTGATCCGGGAGTTCACATCACCCTGGAGGTGCCGGGGGATTTCCATAATATCCCGGAGGAGGCCGTCAATGCGGTAACGCACCTTCATCCTGCCTTCCAGGGGTTCCAGGTGGATGTCACTGGCTTTCTGCATAATGGCCTGCTCCAAAATGAGGTTGGCCAGCCGCACCCCCGGCGCATCGCCTAGATATTGCTGGGTCTGCTCCTCTTCTTCCCCTTCCTCCTGCTCATAATCATTCAGGAGTTCCCGGGCACTTTGGGCGATGTTTCTAGTGCGCTGAAAGGCCTCGATGATCTCCTCTTCAGTGGCCACCAGCGGCCGAATGATCTTCCCCGTGAGGCGCTGGAGGTCATCGATGACATTGATGTCCATGGGATCAGCCATGGCCACCACCAAGAACCCGTCTTCCACCTCCAAGGGCAAAACATATTTGGAGGTGATCACGGACGCGGGCACCAATTCCACAATTTCGGGAGCCAGATAGCGCCGGACGAAGTCCACCCGCTCGATGCGCAGATGCTCGCTTAAGGCGTCGGCCACCTGGTCTGCTGTGACAAACCCCAGCTTAACCAGGCTCTCGCCCAGGCGATCGCCACTTCTGCGCTGCTCCTCCAGGGCAGCGGCCAGCTCCTCCTGGCTGATCAAGCCCCGTTCCTGCAATATATCGCCAAGGCGCTTACGCATGGCCCCAATTCATCCTTTCTTGCAAAAAACCAGCTGAAAGCCTCGGTTCCAGCCGGTTGCACTACTCACTCCAAACAAGCCAAGTGCCCATCTACAGCTTGTTTTTCCTCGTATCTTGAACTTTATAGAGATTAAGAATTGCCTGATTCGTTGGTTGACTGGGAGTGGGCTTGGATATAAAATGCGCATTCCAAGCGTTTCTTTTCTAATGTGCAAGATAGTTCGTCAACCCCTCTGAAATTTCCTGCTACCTCCAAATTATTTTTCAAACACCCTCCACTGCAGTAATACTTAGCCCAGCAACCCCTGCAGATGGGACTGTTCAGCACGTGGGCATCCTTGAACTCCAGAGGCAGATCGTGATTAGTGATGCCATCCCACACGCTGCCTAAAACGAAGTCTGCCTCCCCCACAAACTGGTGGCAGGGATAGAGCTCGCCTTGGGGCGTAACCGCCAGGTACTCATAGCCCGCACCGCAGCCCGACAGCCGCTTGTACAGACAGGGCCCCTTCTTCAACTCCACGTTGAAGTGGAAGAAGTTGAAGGGCCTGCCGGCCAGGCGGCGCTCCAAAAAGAGTTCCGCCAACCGCTCGTACTCCTGCAGTATCCTGGGGATATGTTCCCCACGCAGCGCCCACTCATGTTCCTCTGCGGTTACCACTGGCTCCATGGAAATCTGGTCAAAGCCCAAATCGTGCAAATGGGCCACATCGGAAGCGAAGTCCAGGTTTGCGGCGGTGAAGGTACCGCGCACGTAGTAGCTTTTGCCTTGCCTGCCGCTGAGCAGCCGCAGGTATTTGGGCACCACC
>FIZM01000109.1:495-2424 GCA_900019985.1 uncultured Clostridia bacterium | reverse complement strand
TTGAAGCTGTCTCTGTCTGTATGTGAAAGCGCGTCGTCAGGCGTTGAGCCAAGTATTACTGCTCTCATCGAGGGCCCGGAGAAGACTAGGCTTTTCGATGTTCTCAGTGAAGCGCAGGTTAAATATGAGACAGAGAAGGTATGGGATCCGGCATATACGAAGAGGAGGTGAACCCTCTGCAAGAAGTTGGGATATCCAATGAGTTTACCAGGCACGACCTGGTGGAAATCTCCCCGGAAGGCCGAAAGCATTTATCGCAGTACGTTTGGGATATAAAGAGTCTGCTGAAGGTCGACTCATGGCCTTCACCTTCTGCCAGGCGCTACTGCAAGCACGTGCTTGAACATGGGTGCAACGGAGTCCACCTTCCCGGCATTGTCAGAAGGTTCACCGATGGCGATATGGATTCTGCACGTGAGATATACGGCGACTGTACGATGGATGGTTTCGTTGCAGTAGGCTTCGTCATTCCGTTTATGCCTGAATCAAGAAGGATCAGGATTCCATGTGTCCTTCACCGTCGATTTGTTTCAAAGCGGATTACTCCACAGGAGGTTGCAAGGCTTCCTGTTGTGCCAAGGACCCCTGCGTTAGCTGCACTGTCTGTCATGAAAGAGAGAGTGCCGGAGGAGATTGCGTTTGGAGTATGGGGTTCGGGTGCTCTGGAGATATATACAGGGCTGCCGTACACTGACGGCATTTCTGACCTAGACGTTGTTGTAGCACGAGTTTCCATAGACGAAGTCTCTCGCATCGTTGAGTTGGCTGACGCACTTGAGAAGAGCTTCGCCGTACGAATAGATGTAGAAGTTCAGCTAAAAGGTGGGTGGGGAGTTAATGGCCGTGAGCTCTTATCAGGCAGAGATACTATCCTTGTCAAAGGAATCCGCGAAGTTAAGCTGGCAAGGCGCGAAGACCTACTATGAACAGATCTCGCCTGAGGCTCAAAGGATAGGCGAAGTATTGCTTCTCGCCCTGATTCTCGAGGCATCTTGCACACCTGCGCCCGGGCTGGTTGATATGACTAGCTCTGGTGCACATGATGACATGGACTATCTGACTCTTGTCAGGAGTGCTATTGCAATAGGTCCGAGTTTTGCTGCCATGGCAGAGGTAGGAATGGGCCATACAGGACCGGTGCACGGGTTACTGGACAAGGTGAGGTCGATCGGGGTTCAAGCGGAAGCTAGAATGTACGAGGCTACCGGAGGCGTGAATACCCATAAAGGGGCAATATTCAGTCTAGGGTTGATAGCTGCATCTACCGGGTACATCATTGCCGGCGGCGGAGTACCTGACAGGTTTCAAACAACCCGGACAGTACAGGCCATAACCTGCGGAATAGTCGAGCGAGACCTTCTTGGCTTAAGACGTGTCAAAGCCGATCCTCGGCATCTTTCTAACGGAGAGCGTATCTACATGATGCACGGGTTAACAGGGGCAAGAGGCGAGGCTGAAGCAGGGTTTCCTACAGTCTTTCACCACGGATTACCTGCACTGGAGAAAACCCTCAAGTGCGGCCTTTCACTGAACGATGCCATGGTACACTCTCTGATCTCGATAATGGCTAATCTGGACGATACCTGCGTGGTTCATAGATCGTCTGTTGAAACCCTGGAAGACGTTGTAAAACCGCGAGCAAGGCTGGCTTTATCGCAAGGCGGCATGCTCACTGAAGACGGAAGATGTAGCATTCTTCTTATGGATAAGGAGTTTACCTCTCTCGGCATCAGTCCCGGCGGTTCCGGAGATCTTCTTGCAGTCACGCTGGCTTTGTACTTCCTGCCTTATGTAGCACCGTCTTTCCTGACGTGAACAGACAACTCATCCTTCATTCAGAGGCAAAAAGATGGGGTAGATGACGGGATTCGAACCCGCAACCTCTGGAGCCACAGTCCAGCGCTCTCACCGTTGAGCTACATCTACCAC
>FIZM01000109.1:0-480 GCA_900019985.1 uncultured Clostridia bacterium | reverse complement strand
TCAGGGCGTCAAGTGGAGTCACGGTATTCTGTGATCGGTCTGTGATAGTGTCACCCTATAAGCGGTCTGAGAAAACGTCACTCCCATCCGGACTCCCATCCGGGGGAGTACGACTTCGGTTGTCACGGAGCTTTACCAAAGAATTCAAGTATGTAAGAATTTACTTGACTTGGTTGTAGTTTCATACACTGGGTTAGATTGGTAGCTCCCGTGCAGGATGAGATCGTCGATGCGTGAAAGGTTGGTGACTTGGATGTTGAGGGTTGAAGCCTACTCTCGGTTGCACTTGGGACAGTTGGATCTCAACGGTTCCCTGGGGCGCATGTACGGAGGTATCGGGGTGGCTCTTGAAGACCCTAAGATTGTCATATTAGCTGAGGAGCACCATGAATTGAACGTCTTCGGCAACGATGCCCGAAGAGTAAGAGACATCGCCGGTGACTTCCTTTCAAAAGCCGGGATAAAAGGCGGAGCCAAGCT
>FIZM01000108.1 GCA_900019985.1 uncultured Clostridia bacterium | reverse complement strand
CGACCCATTGCAGCTGCGCTAGACTTCCCTGATATAATCCTCTCAAAACGAGTCTTGTACTTCTCAGGTATGCCCTGCCAATCACCTCCTTTTTCGGCTTGCCGCCTGGACAGGGCTAAAAGCCAGAATTGAGCAATTATCCCTCCAATGTGGTTAATGGCCATTGTTAACCAGTCATTGTCATTATTCTCCATTCCTTTTTCATTGTAATCCTCTAGTTCTTGCCATAGTCGGTCTGTAAAAGCCTCCGCACGAGATAATAATGCGACTGGCAAGCCTCCTTCACTCTTTTCGACCACTTTTTTCAGCAGTTCGGCTATCTTATATCCATGCCGCCAGATTTCTCTGCACCGCTCCAAGAATTGCAGTACTTCTTCCCACTGGGTTTCAGTTAAATGGGCTACCTGCCATCCTGAAATAATCGCATCCCAGAGGTCAGTACTCCACTCTCTCCTCAGTTCTAGTTCTTTAACTAACTCAGAGCTCCAGATAAAAGATCGCGTCACTGCCTCCCTAACCGCGGACATAAGCCCTTCTCTGTCAGGTCCTAAGAATTTCTCTCCCTGATAGGTTAGCAAAAAGTTAATTTTGTCCGAAGGTGGTTTGGAAAGAAGTTCATCAACGGTTATGGGACTTTGGGGTCCGACCCATTCCGACCCATACCAATCTAAGTCTGGATGTTCCCTGGGCTGAAATTCAGGATGCCTAGCTTGAATCTCGCTGAACTTCTGGCGTGCTAATGAACAATGTGGGGCGATTTGTACTAACCAATATAAAAGATTGTAAACCTCATAGCTTCGCCTTCTTACAGCGGCAGGGTCTTCCTCACCACTGTCACTACCTGCCAAATAAATCTCAACATCATTCAAAAGCCGTTGGCGGACCGCTTCGTCAGCCTGGGGATAGGCAGCTTTAAGCAGTTGAAAAACTTCATGCTTAAGTCCATAAACAAAAAGCAAATTATTTGTCAAGAGCCACTGGAGTTTTTCATTCGAGCTGCGATTGCGGTCAATTGTCATACCATAAATTGCTAGTCTCTTAAGCATCGGGGTTTCGGATAAAGCCCACTCTTGGATAACAATCTGAGCTCGTTCAGGATCATGTTCGAGGAGACATTCTATTATGTCTCTGGCAGCATCAATAAGCAGGTCTATGCCGCGGGGATATCGGTCCTGTTCGTGGGGTTCAATGGCAGCCCGTGTAAAGCTAACCGGGTCCCATTTATCGTCGGCATAACCCACGCTGCACAACAAACGGTGGGCCTCCTTTAGGTGGCCAGTAATTATTGGCTCTAGGTCGCGGACCAAGTTTTTTAGATTAGGTTTGAAAAATTCCTTCCATGCCTTATCTAGCCAATAATGTTCAGCCGGTATCGCTACTTCAAAGGTAACCTGCTTACCCTCATGTCCTCTCTCGGCAAAGAAAGTGAAGGACGGCTCTAAAACCAGATATGGAGTAGAAAGGTATTTGAAAATAAGAATTGCTATAGTGGCATATTCGGGACGACAACACTTTTGTAGTAAATAATCCAAATAATCTCCTTGGGAAGGAAGACGGTTAGGGGATGCTAGCAAAACTGCCACCCATTTGGCAAGAATCTTGGGCTCTGGCAGTGGCTCGGAGCGCCATAGATTTGAAGCTATAGTCTGCCAGAGCAAAGGGCTCAACACTTGACCTCGCCTTTGTACCACAGCCAAAGCATCTTCTGGGTAACGGCAAATATATTTCTCAGTAAACCACCAGGCAAAAGTCTGGCTGATTTCATCAGAAGGATTATTTAAACTGAAGAGTGGCTTGAAAGCGCCCTTTTCCTCGGCCCAGCGCAGCCATTCCACCGTCTCGGCATATCTAGTAAATATGCGCACCTTTACCGGGTCTTTGATAGCTTCTTCGATATAACTGGCTTGTTCCCTGTCAAGGGGTGGTGGAAACTGCACTATGTCCTTGATGCGTTGCTCGTGTTCTGCCAGACCCATTCTGGTTTGGGTTGCCCACGATTTTACAGCCTCAACAAGGTCATTATGGTTTCGGTCTTCCCGGCTACGCGGGTAGGGAATTAGTTCTATCCCCCTGAACCTCCACTTTTCAATCTCATCTTCAGGAATGAGGGCATAGCGTTTAGTCTCTGGCGGGAGGCCACGCCCCAGGTATTCCATAGGTAGATCATTGTGACTGTAACCCACAAATAGAACTTCGTAGCTACTAAATATCCCCACCAAAAAACGTGTGGCCCAGCCTTCGGTAAGATAGGCCCGCCCAAAGTCAATGTCGGTGAGAATTAATTCTTCCGGTTTCTGGTCTACGCAGCCGTGAAGATAAACAATGCCATTGAATCGGTGCCCCAGGGGCAGGGCAGGAGCACGATATATGGGAACTTCACCGCCAAAAAGTTCGGCTGCAGCTGTAGAAAAATGCGTATCAAAGTTAGTGGTCACGATCCGGACTTCTTGAGGGCTACGAAATAATGATAAAAGGGCGTAATGCAGGTCTGTTGGGTTTGAATCTTGATTCTTTATTATATCCCAGACTAATTTATGAACCCTGGGGCCTTTCTCCTTGAGCCGCCCTAAAAAGCGATCAGGGGCCTCTTTCTCGGGATCCCACGTCAATAGATTACCTGTCTTAGATTCAATCTTTCTGACCAGGTCTCTAAAATTGGGCAAGCTAGACGGCGGACTCATAGATACCCCAGCGCCCGCAAATATAACCAGTCTCCCATCGACCTGGGCATTAATAAGCTCTTCCGGTAGTT
>FIZM01000107.1 GCA_900019985.1 uncultured Clostridia bacterium | reverse complement strand
TGGCCTAATCCATCGAAAGCGCCGTCCAGAGTTGTGGGAACAGATATGGACTTTGTAATGAGGTAATCAAATACCGCTCTATCGGGGATAATGGCATCATCTACGATAAGTTTTTTCTGTCCGGCAACAAGATCTGTCACATTGGAGTACTTGGTTAAGTGCGCAGCTGAACCAGCAGCTGTCTCCACTGCAACCATGGGAATCAAACCGGCTCCGTACTTCGTCATAGCTTCCGTGACTAGCCCTGTACCGAAAAACGAATCGATTTCAAGATCCCATTTCCCTAAAGATGCAAGGACATTAGCAGCCTTCACTGCATCTATAGTGCTGCCGCCGCCGACCGCAACGATACAATCCGGTTCAAACTGCAAGATGCCAGCTGCCATCCGGTATACATCCTCACGGGGAGAGTTCGGTGCTGATCCTCGAACGACCCCTTCTCCGACCACTGTCACCCCGTGCTTGCGGAGGGAATCCATCACCTTGTCAAGGACAGGAATAATCCACGGGTTCCTGTTAGCAATGACCAATGAGCTCTTCCCTAACTCAGACGCAAACTTGCCGGTTTCACTTAATACATCTACCCCGAATGCATAACTCGCACCCTTAAAATCTCGAAGTAAGGTTCTGGCTCTGTCTTTCAATCTCTCTGAGTTTGCCATATCACTATCTACCCCTTCACAAAGTTGAAAGCCGGCGCTCTGAGAGTCCTAGTACCTATACTCATACTCACCGACTTTTATTTTTTTCGTCAGTTTTTCGTTCTGTAACGGTTTTCTAATCTCAATCAAGTTCAAAACATCATATCCTCTTTTGGCAAGAAAAGATATTATCCGGTGATTGTTAGGATGCACCCAGTTGTAAACGGTATCTTCACCTAATTCCCTGGCCAGCTCCTCCGCTTTATCATATAGTCTGGACGCTACACCTTTCCTCCTACATTCCGGCAAGACAAATAAAGACTCGGCCCATACTATATTATCTTCAATCCTGCAGACTAAATACCCTATCAGATCCTGAGTTTCATTTTCTGCAACAAACATTGGATATCCTTTCTCGAGATACTCTCTAAACTCTCTCCTGCCCGCTTCAAT
>FIZM01000106.1 GCA_900019985.1 uncultured Clostridia bacterium | reverse complement strand
GTTGCCTTTGTCATGGCAGTCTTAATGGCTGCGATCACAGGCCTTGACGGAGCAGTGGGAGCATTCATGCATTTTTTGAGCACAGGCAGTCTGGTGCTGACTGCAAGCCTCGTGTACAGGCGCCATCACACATTAAAAGGAGCGATAGCAGGTCTTTTCGCAGGCACTCTCGCGCACACCATAGTCATGCCTCTTGTGAACCTGACAATCGTTCCGTTAATATACGGCTTCTCAAGAGAGCAAGTGGTGCACATGCTGCCTATACTCTTTGCTTTCAACGCTGTCAAAGCCGGGTTGAACTCGATTGTTACGTTCCTCGTTTATAAACGAGTATCCTGGTTCATTAAAGGCCTTCTGGCAGGCGACAAAGCTAACCGGTTTGCCGAGCAAGTGCAAAAACCTTCTACTTAGTTCATAGGCTCGGCAGTTAGTTCAGAAGCCCGGCTATTTAGTTCATAGGCTCAGCAGTCCAGTGGAGGATCTTGGCCATCTTGTCCATCTAGTTCGGAGCTTGGGTAGTTAGTTCAGAGCCTGCTCGTTCACATCAGAAGCTCGGAGGTTTAGTTCAAAGATGCGGCAATGCCTCGGTGAGGTGATGCCGCATCTTCTGTTTTCATATGAGTATGAAATTTCCCCAGATTCCATATATATATACCACTCTTCGGCAGGATTATCGGTCTAATGTACCGAATACCTAACGATGCTTGACGTATGGCGTTGTAAGGGATAGACTCTATAAAAACAGAAAACCGCTTTCGGAGGTGATAAATGCAGGTACCTCAATAGAGCATAGGATAGAGTCTTTATGAGAGCTATCTCAATCAACCATTAAGTAGATTAAAGAAGGGGAGTAGATATAATGAGAAAGTTTGTAATCGGTTTATTGGTCGTAGCATTTCTTGTCAGCGCAATAGGTGTAGTCGGAACTGCAGCTCCTGCGTATAAGATCGGAATCGTCACCGGAACGGTCTCGCAGGGCGAAGATGAGTACCGCGGCGCAGAGAAAATGAAGGCTAAGTACGGCGACATGATAAAGCACGTCATCTATCCGGACAACTTCATGCAGGAACAGGAGACCACAATAGCCCAGATCACAGGTCTTGCTGCAGATCCGGATGTCAAAGCGATTGTTGTCAACCAGGCAGTTCCGGGCACAGTTGCAGCCATCAGGCAGGTACGGGAAATTCGTCCGGATATCATTTTCCTTCTGGGCGTTCCCCACGAAGATCCTGAGCTTGTTTCCGATACTGCAGACCTTTCCTTTGAAACAGACCAGGAAAGGCGTGGAGTGACGATTGTTCAGCTTGCGAAAGAACTTGGCGCTGAGAAGTTCCTCCACTATTCATTCCCCAGGCATATGGCTATGCCGCTTCTGGCGAAGCGCGCCGACATCATGAAAGAGGAAGCCGAGAGGCTCGGAATTGAGTTCATCTTTGCAACTGCTCCTGACCCAATGGGTGAGTACGGCATACCCGGTGCTCAGCAGTTCATCCTTGAGGATGTGCCGAGACAGGTTGAGAAGTATGGCAAGAATATTGCACTATTCAGCACCAACTGCAGCATGCAGGAGCCTCTTATCATTTCAGCACTGAACACAGGCGCAATCTTCCCTGAGCAGTGCTGCCCGAGCCCAACTCATGGTTACCCTGCAGCTCTGGGTCTTGAGATTACCGACGAGATGAAGGGTAATATCCCGGCAATCCTCAAGGCAATCAACGACGCCATTGTTGAAAAGGGCGGAGCAGGAAGGTTTGCCACATGGCCAGTCCCCACCAACTACCTCCTTGTCGAGGCTTGCGTGGAGATAGCCCGTGACACGATCGAAGGGAAGATGGAGCTTAGCGACCTGGACGCTGTCAAAGCCAGGTTAGAGGCTGCAGCCAGTGTTCCCATGGAGCTCCGTAGGCTTCCTGAGAAGCCAGATGGTAATTTCTATCTATTAACAAGCGGCTCTGTCGTTTTCGGGAGAGATGAATTCTAACCTTATGCAAGCGGTCCTTAGATGAGGTACAGGGGTGCCGGGTAATCCACACCCGGTACCCTTGCCTTTTTGAGGTGCACGAAGGGTGGACATACCAATTGAGTTAGAATTTGCTTTTAGTCCTCCCAGTTGAGCTTGTACTGATAGAAGGGAAGAGCAAAAACATGGAACGAGCACGACGAGTCCTGGAAATGAAGGGTATCACAAAGCAATACTTCGGGAATACCGTCTTAAACAATGTCTCCATTGACCTTTATCCCGGTGAAATTCATGCCCTCGTCGGTGAAAATGGGGCAGGCAAGTCCACACTCATGAACATCCTTTTCGGTATGCCTGTCATCCACAGCACAGGCGGCTTCTCCGGAGAGGTCCTGATTGACGGTGAAAAAGTGGAGCTTATGTCTCCTGCTGAAGCCATGCAGGCAGGTATCGGCATGGTTCACCAGGAGTTCATGTTGTTACCCGGGTTTACAATCACAGAGAACATCAAGCTTAATCGAGAGCCCACAACCAAGAACGCTCTTAGTAGGCTGTTTCGATCTAAGTCCCTTGACTATCTTGATGTTCCCACTATGCGCAAAGACGCCAGAGCGGCTCTGGACCGTCTTGACCTCGCTATTGATGAATGGGCGCCTGTTGCAGGCCTCCCTGTAGGTTATATGCAGTTCATTGAGATTGCCAGAGAGATTGACAAAAAGGAAGTCAGAATCCTCGTCTTTGATGAACCTACTGCTGTTCTCACTGAGACCGAGGCTGATCGTCTCTTGGAGTCCCTTCGCCGGCTTGCTGCAGACGGAATCGCCATTTTGTTCATCACCCACCGTCTGGATGAAGTAATGGCTGTAGCAAACAGGATCACAGTGCTTCGCGACGGTGAGACTGTAGCAAGGCTGAATAGGGATGAAGCAGTTGTTGAGCGTATAGCCGAATTGATGGTGGGAAGGAAAGTAGAAAAAGTGGAGCTTCCTCCACGCGCCAAAGAGCCAAGCGATGAGGATATTGCTCTCACAATAGATAACCTCGTAGTGGATATGCCTGGCGAGATGGTTCGCGGATTGTCTCTGTCTGTGCGGCGCGGCGAGATCCTTGGAATCGGGGGGCTTGCAGGCCATGGGAAACTGGGTATCGCCAACGGGATAATGGGACTTTATCCTGCATCCGGCCGAGTCAGCAAGAATGGTGAAAACATACCGCTTAATTCACCTGAAGAGGCCTTGTCACGAGGGCTGGCATTTGTTTCTGAAGACAGGCGCGGAGTCGGCCTCTTGCTGAACGAACCCATCGATCGCAATATCGGGGTCACTGCTATGCAGGTCCAGCATAAATTCCTCAAGTCCTGGCCGCATTTCTTACCTGCGCTGAGGCTGGAAGATCGAGCGGAACTCAGGGCTTATGCTGAGGACATGATCCGTAAACTGGACATAAGATGCCTTGGCCCGAATCAGCCTGTCAGGAGCCTTTCCGGGGGCAATCAGCAGAAAGTGTGTATAGCCAAGGCCCTTGCCCTGGAGCCTGAGATCCTCTTCGTTTCCGAACCGACACGGGGTATTGACGTCGGTGCCAAAAGGCTTGTTTTGGATCTTTTGGTCCGGCTTAACAGAGACCATAATGTAACGATAATCATGACATCCAGCGAGCTTGGAGAGCTCAGAAAAGTATGCGACAGAGTCGCTATTGTGTATCGTGGAAGGCTCGCCGGGATACTGCCGCCTGATGCCTCTGACGCCGAGTTCGGATTGATGATGGCAGGCAGAGTCGGGAAGGAGGCGGTCTAGACATGACAGATAAGCTTAAACAGACTGTTGAGCATATAGGCATTCCACGGCTGATGATTGCCGGATTTCTTGCGGTCATATTTGTCACAGCATACATTACCGGTATGTCTGTGCCTCAGCTGCTTTCCGACTCTCTTGTCAGAGTCGGGATGAACGGCATACTTGTCCTGGCAATGGTTCCGACGATAAGCTGCGGGGTCGGTCTCAATTTCGGCCTGCCGCTGGGAGTGCTTTGCGGCCTTGTGGGTGGCCTCATCAGCATGGAGCGAGGTTTCGTGGGCTTTCCCGGATTCTTCGCTGCTATCGCCTTTGCGGTTCCCCTGGCAGTAGTCGTAGGATATCTTTATTCGGTGCTCTTGGAAAGCGTAAAAGGCCAAGAGATGATGGTAGGGACCTATGTAGGATTTTCCTCTGTAGCAGTCATGTGTATCTTCTGGCTGATGGCGCCGTTTAGAAACCCTGAACTCATATGGGCTATCGGAGGAAAAGGGCTGAGGTCCACTTTGACCTTGGGCAATTATTACGGAAAGGTCCTTAATAACTTCGCTGTATTTGAAATCTTCGGGATTAAGATTTCCGGAGGGCTTATAGGGTTCTTCTTGTTATTCTGCTTGCTTGTCTACTTGTTCTTCAGGACGAAGCTGGGCATAGCTATGTTGACAGCCGGAGCAAATCCAGTGTTTGCTAAATCTGCGGGTATAGATGTACGCAGGATGAAATCGGTAGGGATCATCGCTTCTACCGTTCTGGCGGCCATAGGCATCATAGTGTATGCGCAAAGCTACGGATTTCTTCAGCTTTATATGGCGCCTCTGATGATGGCGTTTCCGGCAATAGCTGCGATCCTCATTGGCGGAGCCAGCTTGCAGAGGGCGACCATACTTAATGTCATTATAGGAACTGTGCTGTTTCAAACCTTGTTAACTACCGCTCTGCCTGTTACAAGCAGAGTGATTCAGGGTGATATTTCAGAGGTAGCCAGGCTGATTATTTCAAACGGCATGATCCTTTACGCGTTGACGCGGTCGACAGGGGGTAAGTAGCAAATGATACAAAGTCCTGAGCAGAAGAAAGTCGAATCAGGCCGAGATGTCAGCTTGGATATGCGACATATAGTCCGAACCAACGGTGTGCCCATATTATTCCTTGCACTCTCCATTACCATGGCGGCGGTTGCAGGGCTTAGTCCCGCCTTTCTCATGAACGAGGTTATAACCAGGTTTGCCCGTAACTCGCTTTTGGTATTATCGCTTTTGATTCCGGTAACTGCAGGGATGGGGCTAAACTTTAGTATAGTAATCGGTGCAATGTCAGCACAGGCTGCTGCGATCGCAGTGACCTTGTGGGGTATCAAAGGTGTTTCTGGATTCCTAACGGCTTGCTTACTGGCAACGCCGCTGGCGGCGATTACCGGATGCCTTGCAGGACTGGTCTTGAACCGTGCAAAGGGACGCGAAATGATTACCAGCATGATACTGGGCTTCTTCGCCAACGGTATTTATCAGCTGATTTTCTTGTTCCTTGTGGGATCTGTGATTCCGTTTAACAGTAAGTCAATGCTGCTGCCTCAAGGGGTTGGCGTGAGGAATACTGTTGACCTTATCAATATCGCCCAGTCTCTTGACAAGATCTGGAGGCCTGTAATCAGCGGAGTGCGTATTCCCGTTGTTACAGTGCTTGTCTCTTTAGGAATGTGCGTGGTTATCACGTTCTTGCTGAGGACGAAGATCGGCCAGGACCTTCGTGCGGTGGGCCAAGATATGAATATAGCTGAGGTAATGGGTATCAAAGTGGATAAGACCAGGATCATCGCTATGATTCTCTCTACGGTGATAGCAGCCTGGGGACAGTTGGTGTTCTTGCAGAACATCGGCACACTGAATACCTATAACAGCCATGAGCAGGTTGGTATGTTCTCTATAGCGGCTCTCCTTGTAGGAGGGGCGTCAACCAGGCGCGCTACGATTTTCCAGGCGTTAATCGGTGTTATCCTCTTCCATACGCTCTTTGTTGTCTCGCCTCTCGCAGGGCAGAAGCTGTTCGGAGTGCCGCAGATCGGCGAGTACTTCCGTGTATTCGTAGCTTACGGCATTATCGCTGTTGCTTTGGCTATCCATGCCTGGCAGGATAGGCAGATGCGGAAAGAGGCTATTCGTGAGGCTGTGCTTACTGAGTAAAGCGCAAAGCAAAGCGCAGAGCAAAGCGCAGAGCAAAACTCAGAGCAAAGCGGGTCAGTCAGTGCCTTCCGAAGTGGTAGTCCGTCCGGATCAGCCGCTAACTCTTGAATGAACCGCAAACTTAACCTGTGCTGAACTATGCTTTAGAGGCGCTCTACTTCATAAGACATGAAGGAAGTGGGGTGCTTCTTTTTGTGTTTCCTGTGGGGCTTCTGCTTTTCTTTCTAGTTTCTTAGTGTCTTATCGTTGTACTGCTGATTCGTTTGCGATTATTGCTGCACCGTATGCACCTGCAAACTGAGACATTTCAGGGACCGTGACTTTGAGTGCAAGTTTCTTCTCAAGTGAGAGCCTGACTCCTTCGTTTTTGCTGACTCCGCCGGTCATGACGACACGAGGGACAAGCCCGACTCTGTGGATCATTCCAAGGAGCCTTTCAGCTACTGCATCGCATAACCCGCGGATAATCGTATCAAGGGCAATCCCCGCAGACAGCAGGCTGATTACCTCAGACTCAGCAAATACTGTGCATGTGCTTGAGATATTAGCCGGTCTTTTTGCAGTCTTCCACATACGCCCGAAGTCGAAAAGGGACACGCCCAGACGTTCAGCCATCACCTCAAGGAACCTACCTGTCCCTGCAGCACATTTATCATTCATTACAAAGTCGGCTACCATTCCGTCTTCATCAAGACGGATGACTTTGGAGTCTTGACCGCCGATATCTATTATGAGACGGGCTCCGGAGGCCAAAGCTTTAGCTCCGCGGCTGTGGCACGTGATTTCCGTGACTGTCTTGTCTGCCTCTTTAACCTGGGTGCGTCCGTAACCTGTTGAGACAGTGTAGAGGACATCCTTTTTGGTGAGTCCTCTGTCTTTGAGCAGCCCTTCTATGCACTCTTCAGCAGTAATACTAAGTTCAGTTCCTGTAGGCAGCATGAAGGTGGATACGATGTTTCCATCTGAAAGGAGGACTCCTTTGGTCACTGAAGATCCCACATCAATTCCCATCACATATGAGCCGGTTCTCAATTCCTCACGTCACCTCGAGCTTCTGATGTCCCGGGACTCTATGAGCTCCAGAAAAGCCCCGAGTCTCGTTAAGGACTGAGCTTCACCGCTGTTCCTTTCATCTACTCCGTCGCCGGCAAGGCTGAGAAAAGGGATCCCTTTCCTACGGAGGTAGTCTGAAAGAATGGAAACAGCACCATTGTATTGCCTGCATCCCCATTGAGCAAACTGGACCACGCCGTCGATTGAGAACTCATCAACTAATTTACCGATAACTTCGAGCCTACGCTCAATCGGCCCCCATCCGGGATTGGACATAATCTTTTTGGCGAGGCTCAGATAAGGATCATTTGCGTCCAGGGGCTCCCAGTACATATAGCTGAATTCCTCAAAGGCAATGGAGGCGCCCAACTCGTCTTCGAGGTAGTCGAAGAGCCTGGTGGTGTAGTAAGGCCTTAAGTTTGACCAGGCCAGTCTGAACCGTTCGTTCTTTACCGGGTATTCGCCTTGTTGGATGATGCTTTCGGAGTGCTCCTTAAGTGCTTTGTAGAACCGGGTGAGCCACGGGCTTCCCCATGACCAGAGGAACATCACCACGTAATTCAAGGCTTCCCGGCCGCGCCATGGAGACGGAATGTATCTTCGCAGATCGCAGAGATCGAGATAGTGGCTGCGAGCAGAGTTTGAGTTTGCGATAGCTTCATCCATGTGATCACCGGATAGGCCGGGTACTTCGCGCTCTAAGCCCTCTGCAACCTCTTCTATTTGTCTTGCCAGCCTATCCAGAGATTCCGGAGACTCTGTGTATGGCACATCCAGTATGTAGAACGGACAATCGAAAGCCTTGCTCACCTGATATAGGGATCGTTTTCCTCCGTCGCAGAGCTGTGATGACACGACTACTGCATCAGGTTGAGGGGCAAGACCGATGACTGAAGCTCCAACCCCTGCCCTGTGGAAGCTGCAAAGATCCGGAGGATACCAGAGAGATTCAGATGCAGAAAGACTCTCTCTGGCAAATCCGAAGGCGGCTGCGAACCCTGATGCTGCCTCAGGGAGAAACGGCACGCCTCCCAGGCCGTAGACGAGTTCATTGGGAACAAAGGCACTTGTATAAATGCAAGGTTTCTCTTTGCGATATGCAGACCTCAAATCGTCTGCAAACGCCCGGATTGCAGCGATCCGGTACTCGGTGGCGCCTCGTTTTTCCATACGCTTAATCACCAGGCCGGCTACATTGTGAACCCACTTCTTTCGCGCAAGGGTTCGGATTATCTTGATGCGCCTGGTTTCGCCTGCTACTTTTCGAGGTGATTGCCTTGTATCCACCGTTTTTGCCATCGGTCGCTGCTTACCTGCCTTTAGGTTTTATACACTCTCCAGTATTTCACGAAATGCTTCTACCCGTGTCAACACCTGGCCGGTTCTGCCCACTCCGTAATCGCTTTCAAGGAGAAGAACGTACCCCATACCCATCTCCCTAAGACCATGTTTTATCTCGATAAAGTCGTAATAAGCCTGATCACAGAATTTCGGGGCAGAATAGATGAGCCCTTTGACACCGTGGTCTGATGCAAGTTTATAGAGATGCTCTATACGGGCTGTACCTTTGAACATTCTCGGGCAGGGGACTTTACTCAAGTATGCTTCAGCCAACACATGAAAAGGGTCGGTTTTCTCCTTGATATCTATAATGAAGTCCAGCGTCCTTAAGGGGATGCATGAATCAATGAAGACTACATCCAGCCCTGCGTTTTCAATGCATTCTATGAGTGATGGATCAAGCAAACAGGTCCCGGTAACACCCACAGGGATCCTACGTTTGCTTCGGTTAGGCGGATCGGTTTCAGATGTCGCCTTGCTTGTCATTTCTTTTATTCTCTGAGTGAGAATCCCGCCGGGCACAAACGCGGATGGTTCTTCGATGAGCCCGGGATTTGCCAAGGCTTGATTGACGCCGACTGCGATTTCAATCCCTTTTGCGGCTGACAGTTGGCCTTTGGATACCAACCGAAAGACCTGAGACACTTCTTTCCGGATTTCGTTCATGGTAGCCATGGAAAGCATCAGCCGTTCGGAAAGCCCTTGTAATTCGGCTAATTCCTGTAATTCTTCTAATCCCTGCGGCTTCCGTAAGTCCTTTGACTCCTGACAGAGGCTCTTTTGTGAACCGATGAGCCGGAAGGCGAGGCGTTTGAGTTCTTCTGCGTAGAACGAGACTGCATCCTTATTGCATGTGCGGGGAACATCCACAAAATAGACTCTGCGTGCCAGATTCCAGTATCTCAGCACATCGTAGACCCTTCGCATTGCATCGCAAGACTCAGCTATAACGACTGTATCATCCTTGTAGTTGCGGATGAATGCCCTGGCATACGGACAAAAGTCCCGAGGAAGGTAGCCTTCCATCGATGGGAGCGGCCCTTCAAATATCCCTCTTGCAGCAGGAATTCCCGCTGCAAGAGGGATCTCATACGGTATGTAACTGCATGCTAAGTGAATCACAGTGTTACCTCCGCATGCCATCGGTTGCTCATTTCTATTTCGTAGGATCAAATCTACGCAATCTTAGCGAATTAGCAACTACAGACACAGATGAGAAGGACATGGCTGCGCCTGCGATTACAGGGGATAACAACCCCAAGGCTGCAATCGGTATACCGATGATGTTATAGATAAATGCCCAGAACAGGTTTTGCCGGATGATTGTCATGGTCTGTCGGCTAAGCTTGATTGCAGCTGCAATCTGCCTCAAGTCGCTTCGGACTAAAGTGATGTCGGACGCCTCTATTGTGATGTCTGTTCCTGTGCCCATGGCGATGCCTACGTCTGCGGCAGCGAGGGCAGGGGCATCATTGATCCCGTCTCCTGCCATGGCTACGATTCGTCCTTCACTGCGAAGCCTTTCCACTTCTTTTGCTTTATCTTCCGGAAGGACTTCTGCCAAGACCTTTTCGATCCCTGCTTGTTTTGCGATGAAATCGGCTGTGCGCCGGTTGTCGCCGGTGAGCATCACAACGTCAATCCCGAGCCTTTTAAGTTCAGAGATTGCGTCTTTAGATGTCTCTTTTATGGTATCCGCTACACCGATGATCCCTATCAGGCTCCTGTCCACCGCAACGATCATGGCAGTCATTCCCTGAGATTCAAGATCGCTCATCCGGCCTTCAACACTCTCTCCATCTATCCCATGGTCAGCCATTAGTCGGACAGTGCCTACGAGAACTTCTTTCCCTTTGACTTCTGCTTTTACTCCTTTGCCGGGGATCGCCTGAAAGTTTGAGGGCTCTCCAATGCTTAATCCCAGGGACCGGGCATGTTTTATGATTGCCAGCCCTAACGGGTGTTCTGACGGAAGCTCGGCTGAAGCGGCAAATGTGAGCATTTCGCCAATGAATCCCTGAGAATCGCCTGATGTACCAACCGGCACTATGCTTACTACGGCAGGTTCTCCCTTTGTTATTGTACCGGTTTTGTCCAGGACTACAGTATCTATCTTATGCGCTCTTTCTAAGTGTTCTGCTCCTTTGATTAAGATGCCCAGCTCAGCGCTTCTTCCTGTTCCTACCATGACAGCGGTAGGTGTGGCAAGCCCGAGCGAGCAAGGACAGGCGATCACTAAGACTGCGGTAAAGGCAAGGACTGCCCGGCCCGGATCTCCTGTTGCGATAAGCCATGCAGCGAGGGTTACTAAGGCTGCAACGAGCACGGCAGGGACGAAGTACGATGCGACTTTGTCAGCTACGCGCTGTATCGGCGCTTTTGACCCCTGTGCATCTTCAACCATCCTCACTATCTGGGCGAGCACAGTGTCCCGTCCGACCTTGGTCGCCCGGAATTTGAAAGTGCCGTGCTTGTTTACGGTGCCACCTATTACTTCGGCTCCGGGTTGTTTTTCCACGGGTATGCTTTCTCCTGTCAGCATGGACTCGTCTACGATTGAAGCTCCTTCTGTGACTATGCCGTCCACAGGTATGCGTTCACCGGGCCGTACAACTACAATATCCCCTTCGATGACTTGGACTGTATCTATCTCGATTTCAGTTCCGTTGCGGATGACAGAGGTCTTCTGAGGGGCAAGCTGTATCAGCTTTTGGATGGCTTCTCCGGTTCTGCCTTTGGCGCGAGCTTCGAAATAGCGCCCCAGTAGGACAAGAGTAATGATGACGGCAGCTGATTCATAATAAACGTGGCCGGGCGAGAAAAAGGTGTGATAAACGCTGAAGGCGTACGCCGCTGTCGTGCCCATTGCGATTAGAGTGTCCATAGTAGCTGTTTTGGCTCTAAGTGCGGAAAACGCCCCGCGATAGAATTGCAGCCCCGGGCCGAACTGGATAGGTGTTGCGAGAACAAACTGGAAGTAAGGGCTTTCCAGCCATGCCGGGAGCTTGACGCCAAAAAGGTGAGAGAGCATTAACGACATGAGCGGGACAGCCAGTACCGCAGACATAAGAAAGCTTCGGAGGTGGCTTTTCATTTCTTGTTCGCGTTCTTCTTCTGCTCGATCCGGACCGTAACCTCGGTCTTCATCATCATCGGCCGGTTTTCCTTCATATCCTGCGTCTTTTATTACCCGGATTATCTGAGAAGGTGAGATCTGACCCGGATTGTAAGTAACTGTAGTTCGTCCTGTCGCCAGGTTTACTGCTGCGCTCATGACCCCGGGCGCATCTTCAAGTGCCTGCTCAACGCGGGCGACACAGGAAGCGCAGTGCATACCGGTGATGACCAGCTCCAGCTTATCCATTGCAACCGCATACCCAAGACTTTCGATTTTCTCTGCTAGAGCCGCAGGTGTAATCTGCGAAGGATCGTAAGTGATCGCAGCTTTCTCCGTTGCCAGGTTTACAACTGCATCAATGACTCCAGGTGTGTTTTTGAGCGCCTGCTCCACACGGTTGACGCATGAGGCGCAGTGCATACCGGTTACCTTAAACGCTTGCTGTTTTTCCTGTCTGTTATTTGCCGGTTCCATAGCCACACCTCCGAACTATTTCGCAAACTTAGAAAGGACGTCCATGAGCTCTTCTATAGCTTGTTCTTGACGTTCTTCCCTTATCGCTGACGTTACGCAGCCTCGCATATGCGACTTCAAGATTGCCATACCTACCCTGCTGAGAGCAGCTCTCGCAGCGATTATCTGGTTTAATATGTCTATGCAATATCTATCCTCTTCAATCATTCGCTGGATGCCTCTGACTTGCCCTTCAATCCGTTTTAATCTTTTCTCAAGATCCTTCTTGTTTCGTTCCTCGTACACTACTCGGTGCCTCCTTTCAGCGGCCTCGTGACAGACTGTAAGGTCATGCCTTGCAAACTGATTACCTTATCAAAAGCCGACTGTAATACCGTTCAGATGCTTTCATTATTAAGCATGCTATTATCATGCTACATATCGGACTATACAATACCATGGTAGGGTATCTACAAAAAGCATATACTGTGCCAGTGAAAAAGTCAATCCCTTGATTTGGTGCCGTGTTGCTTGGTTTTTTCTCTGTAAGATTCACCGATCTCATTCGATTTCGGAGTGCCGGTAGGATACAGACATAAAAAGAGGCTGATCCCGGTTAGGATCAGCCTGAATCCCGAATAGTATTTCGTGTCAGACGATGCCTTTTACAAGCACAATAGGTGTACCTGCATCCGCTGAGCCGCTTACCAGGTCAGCCAGGCTTGCGATTACGTCTTCAATCCTCCGCGGAGTAGTGCCTTCTGTTGCGTCTGATTGTCTGTCTACGGGTTCATGTGCTTTCGCCTTCAGAGCGTTTTCTATGTCAGAGACATTAGCTCCCTGATACCACATTTCATCAGCGATGTACTTGTACTTGAGCCCTTCTCTGTACCTGCCTGCAAGGCCCGGTGTCATTCCGAAGGTGGGTTTTGGGTCAGCCAGTTCATATATACCGGTTGAAGGATCGCGGTAAGCACCGTCTCCGAATATCAGCACTTCTATATTCTTGCCCAGGTTGTCTCTGACCATAGCTTGTATCTGCTCTGCAACTTCATCTGAGTTGCGCGGAGCAAGTTTCAGCCTGTCGCCGGAAGACATGTTGCTTCCGAGAAGCCCCCATTCTGACCAGGCACTCTGAGGTGTGTTGCACAGGTCTTGCAGAGTTATGCATTTATCTGTTATCGGTGCAAGGGTGGCCCTTATCTCGTCACGCTTATGAACATTTGATACGATAACTGCGTCAGGACCGGCTTCAACGATCTTTGTAGGATCATTGCAAAAGTAGAGTCTCGCCTTGGCGCCTTGTTCCGTTATGGTAGCGGTGTAAAGGTCAACATAGTCAACCTGGGTTATTGGGTGCCTAAGCCTGTCTTGGCCCGCTTCTTCCAGCGTTATGATGTCTTCGTTACATTTCCCCAGCTTCTTTGGTAGGTCAGGGTGCAGAATGGGATTGCCTACCTCGTCTGTGGGATGGGAGAACTGCACTATTACTTCACCTTGTGGCACAGCCCTTGCAAAGCCCTTAAGCACAAGCCAGAACCTGTTGCGGCTTAGAAGAGGGAACAGGACTCCGAGCTTTGCAGAAGGCCCGAGTTCAAGCCGCTTTTGCACCTCTTTGGCGACATCATCCACAGTGACATAGTTGTCTTGTGCTCTTGCCACTATTGATTCAGTGACGCAGACAGTGTCGCCTGAAGCCAGCAGGCCGTCATTGTCGCACTTGGCCAGAGCATCGTAGATCATCTGAACTATGCCAGTTCCGGGAACTACTACCCCTATCTTGATGCCTAACGCTGATACCCCTACGTACTCAGGTAATCTTGTCACTCTCAACAGTCCTTTTCTCCATAAAGTTTGAGCATGCCGGTTTGCTCATAGAATATACCTGAAATGCCTTAGGTTAGCAATTCCAATAACAGTCAATCTCTTCCTTCAATGGTTCGCGCTGCAAGTCTATGTTTCCTGGTCTGAATACATCGGGAAATAGCACAGCCGTCCTTGTGCTGTGCAGGTAGTGTTAGGAGGCTAGCCAAAAAAATTGGGGATTCTGCCGGCGGGCAAAACCCCATATCAAAAAATGGCACGCCCGGCAGGATTCGAACCTGCGACCTTCTGATCCGTAGTCAGACGCTCTAATCCACTGAGCTACGGGCGCGGATAAACTATCATTAGCAAAAACCGTATCTTTTGCTACTCGGCTTCTCATTTCTTAGCTACGTCCCATCAGCTATACTAACATAACTTAATGGTAGGTTCAAGAGTTACGAGATTCTCTTCTCTTAATCCTGAACCTGATAGAGATGCTGAAGTCATGAAACTGTTGATAGAAGAGGAAGGATCGTCTACCCTATAAGTGGAATCGTAGAAAGACTCCAAATAAACGATGGGGCAGGCATTACTGTTAGCTGAGATAGGGGGATTTACCGGAAATGACGTTAAACGAAAACGATCTTCGCTGGTGCGAGATGTGTAATGCCCAGCATGGTCCAAGCCGCGCGTTTTATGGGCCGGGTGTGGAAATGTGCCCGGAGCACAACCATAAACTGCTGGATGTATCCGTGATGGCCGGGGTGACTGCTAAGGATACAGCGACAGTAAAGTGGTCGATTCTAGGTATAGCGGTATTTGTCATAGCGATAGATCTCATAGCAGGTTGGGGAGGGCAGCCCTCCCTTATTGTAGGTGTTATAGCAGCAATGACACTGCTTTTTGTTACAAAGGGCGGAAGGTTTTCTAAGGCCATTCGTACCCAAGCCGAAGATTATTTAAAGCAGTGGGCCAAAGAACGTGAAGAGGTGCTGAAAACAGCCAGTGATATGCTGGACTCTTCTAACCCTCAAGGCACGTTGGAGATCCTTGAAAAGGTGAGAAGTAGAGGATTCAGCGATCCTGAACTCGATGCTCTTTACGACAGGAGCCTCAACGAACTCGATAGATTAGAGGGGTAACTTCTGAACCGCATGGGAGGTTCAGCGTGAGGACCGCTGTTGTAGCCGGACAAGACGGAGGAGTCCGGAAGGGGAAAAGGCATAATTGAAAGTCTGAGAAAGGGGTATCGCCATGAGAGAAGACGGCACTAGAAAGCTGATTCTGGGCGGATTGTTTGTGGCTTTGGGAATAGTCTTGCCAATGGCCTTTCATTCGGTTGGCGCAGGGCCTGTGTTTCTTCCTATGCATATTCCAGTTTTGCTCGCAGGATGCATAACCGGGCCGGCTGTTGGGGTCCTCGTTGGTGCTGTCACGCCTATCTTAAGTTCTCTCTTAACAGGTATGCCATCTCTTATGCCCCCTGTAGCCCAGATGATGGTGGTGGAACTCGCTATATACGGTCTGCTTTCCGGGCTTACCTACAAGACTTGGAAGCTTCACATAGTGGTGTCACTGATTATCGCCATGTTCGGCGGACGTATTATTTACGGAATCCTTAGAGCCTTCGTGCTGCCGCTTTATGGATTCAGTCCGATTCCGGTCTTCTATCCGATAACAGCCGGGCTTGTTGCAGGCCTGCCCGGTATAGTGATTCAGCTTGTGCTTATCCCGCCTGTTGTGATTTTTCTTGAAAGGCAGCTTGGGGTGGAGAGAAGTACAAGCAATAGACGGCGTTAAGGCGTTAATAAGAACCTAGAGCAAGGATTGGCCGGCCGTGTCTAGCCTGCCAGATGTATAACAGCAGGCTGCGAGAGGCCGGCCTTCGTTCTCAGACGCTGCTCTTGAGCTCTACTGCTCGACTGTGACTCATACGTTGATTTCCTGGAATCTAATCGTTGAGCACGTCTTAAGGCACAATTATGTTTGCTTCATTGCTTCTTGGGCTTTCGTTTCCGGCTTCATCGACGGCAGTGACAAAATAGGCGTAGGTGGCGCCTGTTTTTGTTTCGGCATCTATATAAGTTTGCTCTTCGGTTCCGGATAAGTGCGGAACTTCCGCTATGACTTTGAAGCCTTCAAAAGGAGGTTGCCTTCTGTAGACCTTATATCCTAACAGATCAGAGTCAGTTGACTCATTCCACGTGAGGACGACTTCTTCCCCTGAAAAAGCAGCTATAAGGCCTGTAGGGGGAGGCGGAGGCTCATTGATGCCTATGATAATTGATACGTCGCCAGGCGAGAAATCCCAGCTTACCTTCGTTACCTTGCCGGGCAGTATTTGGATTTCTTTCCACAGGCTTTCATACGCTGTATCTCCGTTTTCATCCAGAAGCTTAATCATCATGTAATAAGTCTTTGGCTGTAAGTCTGAAAGTGTAACTGTGAGCACATCGACTCCGGGTTCACGGGTTACGTTAGTCTGGCTCTTAAGATTATTCGAATCCTTGTACACTCTCAGTTTATGGATTCTCTCATGGTCCGGAATCCCTGTAAGGTCCACGGTAAGCTCCAGTGTCCCACGGGCAGGCTGCAACACAACATCGGCTTCCGCAGTCTCGCCTGCAACAACTGCGGTCATGCACGATCCCTCATAAGCAGTATTACCTTCGGCATCCTTCAGCCGGACTATCACAGTCCAAGGGCCTACTACCACATTGGAGAAGGTAACCTCGGCGGTGCCGTCTTCCAACGTAACGGTTTTCGACAAGACTGTCGTCCCATTAGTCAGCGAGACTTCAGCTTCAGCGAGGATTGCGCCACCGGAGAGTGTTTCAGCACAACTTGAGGCTGTAGCCAATCGGGGCATGCTTGCCTCCGGAAGCGAGATGGAGACCTTCACAGAGCCGGTTTCTGTGGAGTCGGCAAGAGGCTTTCCTCCTAAGCAGCCTGTCAGGGCTACGCATAACAGCGCCGGTATGAGACATAATGTAAAACCCCGCTTTATCATGTTTTCCCTCCTTTCTCTGTTTGTTGCGGTGATGTGAAAGCTGCCGCAGATATCAACCGTCCTGAGCGGTTGTTACCTCGTTCATATAAATTCTACCCAGCCTGTTTTCCGATTTCCACCATATTTGGGAGTTTCATTCCAATAATCGCTCCAAGGTAGGGTTCGGTGGAGAAAAATCGCCTGAAATTAGTTTTCTTTTTCAAATGAAGGATTTACTCCTGGTACAACGAAGATACAACATATCACCGTTTATTACTTAGAAAAAAATTTTCAAGTGCCACATGATTTGAGAATGATTGGAGGTAGCGCTATGTCTTTAAGTAGTGAACGTCTCGCTAAGACAGTTGAAAAGTGCGTTCTTGAAGCGCCTGTTGTCGATATCCACACACATTTATACTCCTCTTCCTTCGGAGATCTGCTGCTTCGCGGTATTGATGAACTGCTTACATATCACTACCTGATCGCTGAAACACTGCGATGTATTCCTATGAAACCGAAGGAGTACTACGCCATGGGCAAAGAGGAGCAGGCGGATTTGATTTGGAAGACGCTCTTTTTAGAGAGGTCTCCTGTAAGCGAAGCCTGCCGCGGCGTTGTGACTACCTTGCAGGAATACGGCCTGGACACGTCATCCAGAGATCTCGACAGCTACCGCCGTTTCTTCTCAAACATCTCAGTGGAAGAACACGTAGATCTTGCTTTCAAGAAGGCTAATTTGGAAGCGGTTGTCATGACAAACGACCCCTTTGATCCGGTGGAATCTTCGCGCTGGGAAGAGGGCGCCGAAAGAGATCCCCGTTTCCTGGCAGCCCTCAGGCTCGATCCCCTGCTTAACACATGGACCTCTGCAGTTCCTATTCTGAAGGAGAGAGGTTATGACGTAGCAGAAGACTTTTCAGGGAAGACAGTCTCTGAAGTCCGGCGGTTCCTGGAGTATTGGCGCAAGAAGATGGAACCTGTGTATTTGGCTGTGTCTCTGCCTCCTGAATTCACTTATCCTGACACATCGCCTCGAGGGAGGCTCCTTGAAGACGTAATTCTACCCTTCTGTAAGGAAACAGGCTTGCCTTTCGCTCCTATGATAGGCGTTAAAAAGCTGATCAATCCTGAGCTGCGTCTTGCAGGAGACAGTGTGGGCAAGTCTTGCATTGGTGCGGTGGAGCAGCTTTGCTTGAGGAACCCTGAGGTTCGTTTCCTCGTTTCAATACTATCCAGGGAGAATCAGCATGAACTTGCCGTCGCAGCGCGGAAGTTCTCCAACCTCAAGGTTTTCGGGTGCTGGTGGTTTTTGAACAATCCCAGCCTCGTAGAAGAGATTACCACTATGCGCATGGAGTTGCTGGGCCTCAGTTTCATCCCTCAACACTCTGACGCCAGGGTGCTGGATCAGGTCGTCTACAAGTGGAAACACAGCAAGGAAATAATCACAAAGGTATTAGTAAGAAAGTATCAGGACCTTATGGCCACAGGGTGGACTTTGGGGGAAGACGAGATTAAGCGAGACGTTAACAGTCTTTTCTACGGCAATGTCAAGGACGCACTGAACCTCGCATAATCACTGAAGGATGACAATCAAGAGCCAGGTGTCTTAAGAACAAGGACAAGTGGGAGACAAGAGAGCCTAAACAGCTGATAGCTGACGATTGAAGATAAGAGAGCTTTTGAGAGCGCTTTATTGACTGATAGTCAAATCGAGTAAGGAGGTACTTGGAGCATGGATAGGCTTTTTGATGTTTCGGGAAAAGTTGCGGCTATCACAGGTGGTGGAGGGATTCTTTGCAGCGAAATGGCAAGAGCCCTTGCAAAGAGAGGTGCGAAGGTCGCAGTCTTGGATCTAAGTGAAGAGCAAGCGAAAGCAGTGGCAGACGAGATTACGTCCCAGGGCGGAACTGCCATTGCCATAAAAACCGATGTCCTGGACAGGAAGTCCCTGGAGAACGCAAGAGGTATTGTTCTGGAGAACTTCGGAAAAGTGGATATCCTCATTAACGGTGCAGGAGGCAACAAAGCAGAGGCTACTACCAGTGATACATTTGAGTTCTTTGACATACCTCCTGAAGCAATCCAGTGGGTTTTCAACTTGAACCTTCTCGGCACTGTCCTTGCCACCCAGGTTTTCGGCGAGCAGATGGCAAAACAGGGAGAAGGAGTAATCATTAACATTTCTTCCATGGCATCGATCAGGCCCCTGACAAGGACAATAGGGTATTCCGCAGCCAAGGCAGCTATCAATAACTTCACTCAGTGGATGGCTGTCCACTTCAACATGAATTACTCTAAGAATATCCGTGTCAACGCAATCGCTCCCGGGTTCTTCCTGACAAATCAGAACCGCTTCCTCCTCACTGATAAGGATACCGGAGAAATGACCCCCAGAGGCAAGCAGATAATTGACCATACGCCTATGGGACGATACGGTGACCCTGAGGACCTCATCGGAACCCTTATTTACCTGGTTTCTGATGCATCGGAATTCGTAACAGGCATAGTTGTACCTGTTGACGGCGGGTTCTCGTCCTACAGCGGTGTATAACCTTGTTGCTTAGCCGAAAAGAGCGTAGTCAAACGAATGTATTGTGGTGAGGAAAATGAAAGCTATAGGCTTAGAGGTCAGCACGTCCTCTGCGAAATCTATAATATTCTGTCCGAAGAACGGCGTAATAGCCGAGGCTACGCTGCCGTTTCCTAAAGACATAGCTGACGGCCCCACTCAGGATCCGGACGGGATCGTCTCTACTGCCATTGACGTTCTGAAGGAAGTAGTTGCTTCGTCCGGAGTTGACGTGAGCTCCATCGGGGCCATTGGCTTGAGCGGGACCTGGCACAGCCTGCTGCTTTTGGATAAGGACATGCTGCCTTTGCGCAGGATCAGCACATGGGCAGATTCAAGCGCTGCGCCGACTGTTGCCGAGTTCCGCAAAGACGAAGAAGCGGTGCGCAAGTTCTACCACAAGACAGGGTGTATGGTTCATGCTATGTACCCTCTGTGGAAGTGGGTCCATCTCAGCCGGACTCAGCCCGAGCTCTCCCGGAGGGCAGCGTATTTTTCATCGCAGATTGAGTACGTCTATCAGGCGTTGACATCTGAAAGAGCGATATCAAAGTGCACAGCTTCAGGGACAGGCCTGATGAACATCCATTCCTTGGACTGGGATGATGAGATCCTGGAATTCGCAGGGATAGAGCGGGGCCGGCTGGGCGACCTTGTGGAAGCGTTCCACACAGCGCCTCTGTTGCCGTCCATTGCGAAGGAAGTAGGCCTGCCTCCGGGGCTCCCCGTAACTTGCGGTTCAGCTGACGGCGCCATGAACCAGGTGGGAATCGGCGGGGTTAGCGAAGGGATCATGTCAATGTCTGTAGGGACTTCAGGTGCGCTAAGGGTGGCGCATCCGGAACCGAAGATCCCTGATACGCCCTCTACATGGTGTTATTATCTCTTTGGCGGCAAAAGGCTGGCAGGTGCTGCCATCAACGGTGCAACAAACTGTGTTGATTGGTACCTTGACCGTTTAGGAGGCAAGGAAACCGGGCATCGGGATTACAAGAGATT
>FIZM01000105.1 GCA_900019985.1 uncultured Clostridia bacterium | reverse complement strand
ACTTACAAAAAGTGAACATTCCAAGGAAGCTTCAATTTGACTTCCCCTCTGAAGACACCATGCTCCTTGGTTTTCGAGTCATCAACTACGATCTCTTCACCGCCTACATCTATCCTGTACCTGGTGATCGACCCCAAGAAGCTACTATCTATTACCTTGCCTGATATGGTGTTCTCATCTGTGATTTCTTCATCACGCCCCACCGGCTCAATGGCTTCAGGCCTTAGCAGCAGTGTTCGGGTGCTGCCCGGTGACAATCCCTCATCTTCAACAGAAGTGCTGAAAACCCGATCCTGCCACAGAAAATCCACGACAGATGCACCTGTTCCGTCATCTGACGGCCGGACTTCCTTGATCTCAACCTGGAGGAAATTCGTCTCCCCTACGAATTCTGCGACGAATTTGTTCTTGGGCTTGTAGTAGATCTCCCAAGGCGTTCCGTACTGCTCCAAGACTCCTTTATTCATCACGGCTACCCGGTCTGAGATCGACAAGGCTTCTTCCTGGTCATGGGTGACGTAGACCATGGTAATATTGAACTTCTCTTGCAGCTGCTTGATTTCGTACCTGACTCTGATCCTCAGTTTTGCGTCCAGGTTTGAAAGAGGCTCATCGAGGAGCAAAACCTCAGGATCAAGGACTAAGGCTCTTGCCAAAGCAACTCGCTGCTGCTGTCCGCCTGAAAGCTGGTTGGGGAATCTCGTGGCGATATCAGGTAAACCCAATTGCTCCAAGATATCTTTGACTTTCTCTTGAATCTCGTTTTTCGGCACCTTCCTTATTGCCATGCCATAGGCGACATTCTCAAAGACCGTCAGGTGCGGGAAAAGAGCGTATTCTTGGAATACCATCGGCGTGTTACGCTTATACGGAGCCAGGTACGTTATATCCTCTCCGTTTAAGATTACCCGTCCCCTATCCGGAAGATGGAAGCCGGCGATAATGTGCATGGTTGTGGTCTTTCCGCACCCGGAAGGGCCTAAGAGCGTAATCAGCTCGCCTTTCTTAATCTTCAGGTTGAGGTTCTTTACTGCTTGAACATCTCCGAAACTCTTACATAGGTCTTCCAGGACCAGATGATGCTCCATCTCTTTTGCCTCCTGCTAATCAGTGAATAGGTTTTCTTTCCCTAGCAACTTCTGGGAAATCAGCAAAGTCACCAAGGCAATCCCTATTAACACTGAGGTCATCGCTGCCGCCCAGCTCCATTTTGCATTGTTGACTAAGTTCAAAATGGATATGGTTCCTACTACGGTCTTGGATGAGTAAAGGAAGATGGTAATGCTTAAGTTTGTAATAGACCTCAAGAATGCCATGGTAAAGGTTGCAAAGAACGCTGTCTTCATCAGCGGGAGTATAATCCGTGTAAATGTATAGAAGTTGCCTGCGCCAAGATTCATTGAGGCTTTTTCGATGCACCTGTCAAGTTGTTGTATGGCAGCTGTACCTGTCCTATAACCCATGGGAAGATTCCAGAACAATAATGCTAAGATGATTATTGTCCCGGTTCCTGTCAACGCCAATGGGGGAGTATTAAAAGCAAGGATGTACCCGATGCCCAGGAAAACTCCGGGGATGGCGCCGGGCAGTGTTGCCAGAAAATCGAGGAACGAATTCATCGCTCCCACACTGTATCTTTGCACTATGTAAGCGGTGATGATAGACAGGAACGCACATAGCAATGACGCTCCAATGGAGAACTTAATACTGTTGCCGATCTCTTTGCCTTGTGAGAACGCATAAGCGAAGTTCTTGGTAGTGAGAGACCAGTCCGCTCCCCAGACCTTGCTGAATGCTCCCCAGAGAAGCGTGCCGTAGATTAGGAGGATTAAGCCGCCGAATAGCAGGCAGAATGCGTTTACCAGATATCTTTCGGCTTTTGATGGCTCAGGCCTCCGCAATGAAGAGCTTTTGCCTACTATCGTTGTGTAGACTCTCTTGCTTACCCAGTATCGCTGAACAATGAACAAGATGAGTGTCGGGATAATCAGCATTGTAGCCAAGACGGCAGCTGCAGGCAGATTATACCAACCGGTAATCTGCATGTAAGCTTCTGTCGGCAACACGGCGTAGTTGCCTGCTATCAAAACCGGGTTGCCAAAGTCAGCCAAGCACGAAATGGCTGCCAAGAGTGCAGCACCGGCAACTCCCGGCCTGGCTAAAGGAAAAATCACTTTCCAAAACGTCTGCCATTTTGTCGACCCTAGATTGGCTGCAGCGTACTCAAGGTTCGGTGATATCGATTCTAAGACGTTTCTTATCACGAGATAGGCGAAGGGAAAAAAGGTGACAGTCTGAACAAGCCACAACCCTTGCTACCCGTAGATGTTCACATTCATCCCCAGAAGCTTATGTGTGACTAATCCTCTGCCTCCGAACAACATAATATATGAGATGGCAACAACAAACGGAGGAGACAGTATCGGAAGAATCGCCACTGTCTCAAGAAGCCTCTTAAACGGCACATTAGTCCTTACCATACCATAGGCGTAAATGAAAGCACAAAAAGTGATGGAAATAGTGGATAGCACAGCCATAGTCAGGCTGTTGAATGTGGCCCTTATCCATCTGGATCTGGTGAAGTATTCCTGGTAGTGGCTTAGTTTGGGGTAGGTCATAACTCTGAAAAGAGGGAACGCGACGAACACAGCCAATAGGGCAACAATAGCGAAAATCGTCAAGTACAGGAACGGTTCACTGCGAAACCTCAATAAGAACCGTTTGGGGCTGGTGCTGCTTACAATCTCCATTATCTACCCCTCTTTCTAGGTTCTGCCCTGAAATTCCACTGCTACCTATTACTTCTGTATTACTCCGGCATTACTTCAGTATTACTTCAGTATTACTGCGGTATTACTTCGGTATCGATCCGGCATTACCGCAGTATTGATCCGATATTACTTTCGTATTAATCCGGTATTACTTCATCATTGCTTCCGTCTAGCGATAGATCCCCCTTAAGACCCGACTAACACTCTCAAATGAGCGAGCTCCCAGTTCATCCGCTGGCAACTCCCAATACTCCGGCCGGAACAGCTCGATTGAAACCATGTCGTCGTACCCTATTCTATGTAGACGCTCCAATATGTCCTTCAAAGGGATCACGCCTTCTCCCGGGAACAGGCGATGGGCATCTTCAAGCTCGCTTCTTTCCCTGGCCTCGGCATCATTGATGTGGAAGATGAAAATCTTGTCCTTATCCACACCGTCGATTTCGTCCAGGCTTGAACCGCCTGCGTGGAAGTGGAATGTGTCAAGCACCAAGCCGATGTTAGGCCTGTCTGTCTCACGGACGATCTTCCAGCACAGGCCAAGTGTGGATACGGAAATATGAGGAAATCCGAGAAATTCAAAGGCCAGATCCACATCATACTCGGCTGCAATCTCTGAGAGCTCTCGCAATACCTTTACTGATTCGGCTATTACATCTTCTTCAGTTGCACCTTCCGGTGTCGGACTAGGAACCACTACGATCTTGGGACAAGCCAGTTCTTTAGCTATGGCGGCGAGACGTTTGCATTCAGACTTGATCTTTTCGTAGTCTTCTCCTTCTTTGAAAGTAATGAATTCAATAGAATTAATGCTGTAGGGTTTGATGTTTGCTTCCTCAAATAGCTGCTTAAGGCTTTCCAGGGAGCTTGCCTCCAGGTACTTGTTCAACTTAGCAGCCCAGATCTCAAGCAACTCAAATCCTGCCTTTTGTGCCAAGCGGATGTCCGTCTCAAGGTCGTAGTTCATACTGGTTGCTCCGTTAAACCCTAATCTCATGGCACCGTCTCCTTTGCTGGTTTAGGTTTAACCTAACCGGTTTAAGTCTAGGCCTAGCCTGATCGGCTTTAGTTTAGGCTCAGACTGACCGGTTGACCGGTCTAAATTTGGATCTAACCTAACCGACTTAAGTATAGGCTTAGCATGACTGGCTTTAGTTCAGGCTCAGCCTGACGGGCTGACTGATTTAAATCTAACCTAACCGGTTCAAGTTCAAGCTTAGCCCAACCGGTTTAGAGCTAGGTTTAGCCTAAGCAATCTAGGTACGGACTAAAGGGACTGTGTTCGTGGGAAAGGGAGAAAGGCTCCCTCTCCCACAATCCAACATCCCTGGATATCAGGGCTTTCTCAATCAGAATCCTATTCTCGGCAACTCGTAAACAGACTTCCAACCGGGGCTGCCCGGTTCCTTCAGGTACGGTTCCATTTCCTCGGCTGTTCTCAAGGTAATGCCTTCCACAGGCGGAAGCTCTCCCGGAGGGAACGCCTCAAGGATCTCATCCACAACCAACGTTATGTACTTGAGGATAGCCGCTATCGGCCGCTTTGCCTTGGCAGCCGTAGCAAGGCTCGGCTTTCCGACAACGCCTTCGGGAGTCGCTGCTCTCTCAATTGCCGCGTGGCCTTCACCTTCGGACCAGCGGCGCGGACGGCGGAAGGGGTCCACTGCCTTGTCAAAGTGTCCGTCAGGCAGGTAGCCCTTACCCTCTGCATCCACTACGATGTCCATGTCTACCATACCTTCGGGGAACATCAAAAGGGCTACTGACGTTTCAGCCTCATCAGCATGGACGAAGTGAGTCTCAAGACTGTTCTCCCTGTCAACAGGATAGAAGAACTCCCTTACTGCACGGTGCCAATCCATCACCTGGAATATGCCGGGCAAATGATACCTCTTCATAAACTCCTGCAGTGCAGCTTCGAGCATCCAGAGCTGTCCGTGGTTGTTAATTATGATCTGCTTTCGGAATCCGTCGTTCCAGAGGCCCAGCATTACATAGATCAAGGTCTCCCGGACTACTTCTTCAGGCATGATGACAGTTCCGGGCATACCTAAGTGGTGGTACGGGTGTCCGCCATAGTTAAGAGGAGGCAGAGCAAGGTTCACCGGCCGCCCCTGCTTCTCAGTGTACCTTCTGACTCCTTCTAGAATCTGAGTCACCATGAAGGTGTCAAGGCCGGTTATTGTGTGGATGCCGTGGTTCTCTGTGCAGCCTACAGGGATTAATACCACATCGTTCTTCCGGCGGTTCTCTATCACCTGCTGGCGAACTGTAGTCTGGATGTATGAGCCCGGCTTTCCTAGCTCCGGCTCAGACGGGATGCCGTATTCCGCTAATATGGCGTCAATCTCTTGCTCAGATGCGTCCCATATCTGCTTCTTCAGCCTGCCGACAGCATTGTCTTCAAAGACTATGGCAGGGCATTCAGTAGTCAGCCAAATCTTGTCCTTTTCCGCCATCTATGGTTTCCCCCTTTCATGCTTGAGGAGGATGGCAAAAGAGTCTACGCAATAAGGACCGCTTATTGTGAGGGAGCCGAAAAGACGCTTTTGCCATCCGTTCGGTGGATCGTAAAGTCACCTCTACAGCAGTATCGCTATAATCCATTACGCAAGTGGTCTTCCAGTAGATTCAGTCCCTAACGCAATTCGCCTTGCAGTCAGTTTAGTCCATGACACAGGTGATCTTACAGTCACAACGGTTGGTGCGAAGTTCGATGATGTTCTCAGGGACTTCGTCCAGGGCGATCTTCTTCGTTATCATGGGTGTCATATCCATACCGGCAGCCATTGACTCAATGACCCTGGGGAATGTCCCGTGTCCCGAGTGTCCCTGGGCGCCTACGATCTGAGCCCTTCTGACCTGCAGGACCTCACCTGTTACAGGCATCTTAGCGTCTGCTCTAGCTACCACCACGACTGTGCTGTTTAAGGTGCGTCCTTCCCAAATGACCTGCTCAATTCCGGGATACACTATGGTGGGCAGTCCTGTTGCCTCAAGGAAGAGACTTGCACCCATTCCGTCGGTAAGCTCCAGGACTCTTTCTGCGAAGTCTTCTTGTGTAGGATCGATTATGTAGTCTGCACCGAGCTTCTTGCCTAGTTCGGCTCTCTCTTTCACCGGTTCGGACAGAATCACGCGAGCAGCGCCCATCCGCTTCAGAACTGCGCACGCAGCTACGCCTATGGGACCGGCCCCGCAGATAACGACATTATCTCCGGGACGGATTCCGCCGCCGCGCTCGATTACTGCGTTATATGCCACAGATGTCGGCTCAACCAAGCTGCCTGCAAGGAACAGGTCGTCCCCTGAATAACGCCTCTTGAGCGGCTCAAGGCTCCAGACTACGCGAGAAGGCACCTTGACGTACTTGGTTAAGGCCCCGTGGACGTTAAACCCAAGCTCATCCAGTTGTTCACAGTGGTTGGGATAACCGTCGGCACACGGCTTACACTGACCGCACCATATCATCTCTTCTGCTGTAACAGGCTCTCCTGGCTCAAAGGGTTTGTTCGTCCTTTTGTTGATGGCATTCGGGCCTGCCTTTGCTACCACGCCGGAGAACTCATGTCCTAAGATAGCAGGGAAACCTGTCAAACCGGGATAGAAGATGTACCCGTCATCGTCAGGCTGAGCCATATGTACATCACTACCGCAGATGCCAACCGCCTTTACCTCGATTACCACTTCTTCAGGACCGGGTTCGGGAATGTCGTACTCCAGAATCTGGATTCTCGGGTTCCGCCAGACCTTGCTCCCGGAATAAGTCTGCTTCTTTTCGATATCTTTTGAGCCAAGTTTGAAGTCTGGTTTCGGATCCCAGTCCGCAATAAGAGTTACACCTCTCATCTTGCTCACGGCTTCTTCATCTCCTTTTATCTTTGTTAAAATCCTAACGGCTCCGGAAGATCTATCCAACATCTATCCAGCATCCATCCAGTGTTTACCCAGTACTTGCCCAGTATTTGCCCAACATTTACCGAACACCTACCCAACACCTACCGAACATCTGCCGGACCTCTACCCAACATCCAGGAGCCGTCTACCAGCTATACACCGACCATCTACCAGCCATCGACGGAAGCTGCCGAAAAGTCCGTAAACGTTTTAAATCCAGGATAAAAAACGCCTTCTCCTCGAAAAGAAGGCTAACTCTGAATCGAATTCACATTTACAAAGCTTCCTGTCTTAAGGGATTCCAGCGCAGCATAGGCCATCTTAAGCGACTTTAATCCGTCAAT
>FIZM01000104.1 GCA_900019985.1 uncultured Clostridia bacterium | reverse complement strand
CTCAACTACGGCCACCCCATCACAGCAGTCGCCAGCGTGGCAGGGTACAACTCGCCGATGGAGATGATGTTTGAAGAAGCGAAAACGATCATGGGATCGTTTGCCTACGTAGAGTATCCCATCATGTGGCTTTACCAAACCTCGCTGTTCGGCAAGAATGCATGGGCCTCTGCGGTCAACGGCATCAATAAGGCCCGCATCCCGGTGATGATCATCCACGGCACCCAAGACAACACGATTTCCTATACGGGAGCCTCCATCATCGCGCACCGAGACGAAATAACCAATCCTAAGGTCGTCTACAAGACCTGCACCAAAGAAGGCCTCAACGGCCACAGCAGCATGTTCTTTACTGAGGCTGCCCTCAAGTACAGAGCGGAGATTAACCGGCAGTTGAGAGAGCTGGAGACAAGCTACAACGGAAACGTGCCCGAAGACGTCTTAGACGCCTTCTCTGAGGGAATAAACAGATTCCAGATGAGCGAGCTCGACCCGGAGTTCATGGGTGAAATCAACGAGTTCTTTGAAAAGGCACTGGGATCGATGTAACAATGATACACTTGCAGTCATTCTGGACCCACCCTCATAGTCTACTATGGACTGCACCCGTCTTTTCCGGACGGTCAACACCCGAGACCGCCCTGTCTCAACGACTGCCTTATTCCCCACGAACAGGCAAGAACCCTTCCACAGTTTTCTCCTATCATGAGACATTCTGTGATAAACTGGTTGAAAACATCAAAGATCCTTACTGCAGAGGTGGAAAGACAGATGTCATCATCAGCTCAAAGATTCCAGCAGGCCTTGGAAGGATTAGGCATACAGACACAGGCGATCGAACTTCCCCAGTCCACTCGCACCGCCAAAGAAGCAGCTGAGGCAATCGGTTGCGAGATAGCGCAAATCGCGAAATCTCTGATTTTCCGAAGGCTTGATACGAACCGGCCTGTCTTGGTAATAGCAAGTGGGGCCAACCGCGTGGATGAGGAGGTTGTGTCCAACTACATAGGTACACAGATCACGATGGCAGGCGCAGAGTTTGTACGGGCCTCCACGGGATATGCGATAGGCGGCGTTCCGCCCTTTGG
>FIZM01000103.1 GCA_900019985.1 uncultured Clostridia bacterium | reverse complement strand
TGGCTGGAAATCGACCATTAATGAGCATTTGCTCCAAATAATCTGAGAGGATGGCTAAATCGAATCATCTCTTTTATGAAAGGTAGTTGAGAATCAGCCATTTATGAGCGTTTGCTCTGAAAAACCGGAGAGGATGGGCGCAATTGAAGCACCTCCTTAAGAGGATAAGCGAAGTCGAACCACCTCTTTAAGGAAAGATGGTCGAATCTCAGGAAAGATGCTCGAAAACAGACCATTTATGAGCGTTTGCTCGCAAAACCTCCAAAGGGAGTCGGATTTGAACCCGCGTTTCACAAAAGAGTGGTTGAAAACCTCGCGGCCAGTTGCTTGCCAAGAATCGAAAGGAAAGAAGAAGGGCTTAATGCGCGCTTAATCTCGGGAAGTGCTTCAAGAGCAGCCTCCTCGCCGCACTCAATGATACGCTTTGCTTGCCAAAACTCGATTCCTGAGGCAAATGAGACATTGGGTTCAATAGAGATCCTTGCAAGAGACTTGTTTGTTTCATACAATCTCTGCTGCATGATGTCAAAAGCATTGAGAAATATGTCAATGGTAGTGGGTCTTTGTGCCTGCTTATGTTCGACTTTTGGAATGACGCTGACAGCCACAGGGACAGCCTTCGGATCAAGTGACGCCAAGACATTTACAGGTACAGGATTCGTTACCCCTCCGTCCACAAGAATCCTGTCCTCTACCTGGACCGGCACGAACACCACTGGAACAGAGATACTTGCGCGAATAGCATCAACCAGGTCCCCTGTCCCTTTAAAGACGACTTCCTCCCCGCTACGTATATCCGTTGCTACTATCGCCACAGGTATATCGAGATCCCCCAGGTCTCTATGCCCGACGAAAGAGCGGAGCATTTCCTCTATTCTCTTGCCCAGTATCAGGCCTTTAAGAGATGGTATCGGATCCAGGTAGGTAAGGACCGTTCGTCTTGTAGCTGAAAGAGCAATCTTCTCCATTTCTTCCAGAGGCATACCTGCAGCATAAAGCCCTCCTATCAAAGCCCCCATACTCGCGCCGGAAATCGCGTTTATCGGAATCCCTTCCCTCTCGAGAACCTTAAGCACTCCGATATGCGCAAGCCCTCTTGCAGATCCGGATCCCAAGGCCAGGCCGATGCTACGTTTGTACTGATTAGCCATTCTTTCACCTTCCCGGTCAACCCAAAATCTTCTCCAACGGATAGCTGACCTGATAGCTGATGTCTCATCCGATAGCTG
>FIZM01000102.1 GCA_900019985.1 uncultured Clostridia bacterium | reverse complement strand
GAGACGCCTCCGCCAATCACCACAGTGTCAGGATTAATGACATTAATAAGGTTAGCCACTCCTATTCCCAAGTATTCCCCGGTCTTATTGATTATTTCCATTGCGAGGACATCTCCGGAAGCAGCGGCTTCACCTACGGTCTTGGATGTAATATTCTCAATACAACCCCCTGCCAGGTCTTTCATTATCGTATTATCACCGTGTAATACGCAGGCTTGTGCTCTTCTTGCGATTGCAGGGCCTGCAGCTAAAGCTTCAAGGCAGCCTTGATTCCCGCAGCCGCAGAGCGGCCCATCATTGACAATAGTCATATGCCCTACCTCGCCTGCCACACCATATGACCCGGTGTGAATCTTTCCGCCAAGAATGAGGCTGCCTCCTATTCCTGTACTGACCGTGATGTATATCATATTTCTTGAACCTTTTCCGGCTCCGAACCGGTATTCTCCGAGCCCTGCAGCATTCGCATCGTTTTCGAGATACACAGGCACGTCCAGCATTCCTTGGAGTATTTGGACAATGGGAACGTTTTGCCACATGAGGTTCGGTGCAAAGATTATAATGCCTGCCCCATGGTTGACAGGTCCCGGGCTCCCGATGCCGATGGACTTGACATCTACCATGGTAGCTCCTGCGGAAGCCACTGCCTCCCTTATGCTCTCCACAATGTCTTTGACTACTGCATCTTGGCCCCGCTCAGGACAGGTAGGTCTAATAACCTTCGAAATAATCGAGCCCTCAAAGTTTGCAGCTGCAGTCGCTATCTTGGTTCCGCCGAGGTCCACACCGACTACAAGCGATTTACCCATTGTCGAACCAAGACCCCTCTCCAGTCTCAGATTATTATAAAGGGGATAGTGGGTGTTTAGCCCAACTATCCCCAGGCGCACTCCAGGGTCAGTTACCGGTGGTAAACTGATTATTCTTTGGGCTACCTAATAGCAGCCTCAGTTTCTTTACAGAACAGATGAGCCTTTTCGGTGTTGAAGACTACCTTATGAGTGGTGCCTGGTCTTGCCAGGGTATGAGCGTCCACTCGTGCAATATATGATTCATTCCCTGCAGAAAGGTAGACATAGACCTCAGCACCCATAGGCTCTGTCACATCTACGTTAGCTGTGACTATAAGATCCGGATCTGCATCCGGCATAAAGTCCAGGTCAACAATGTCTTCAGGCCTGATGCCAAAGATGACCTCTTTATCGATATATTTCTCAGCATTTTCAAACCTGTTACGAGGCAGCTTCACTTTGAAGCTATCGGATTTGACCCAGAGGTCGTCGTCTTCTTTTAGAAGCACGACATCGATGAAGTTCATTGAAGGGCTTCCGATAAAACCTGCAACAAACACATTATTCGGGTGATCATAGATCTCCATCGGTGCGCCTACTTGCTGTATCACACCATCCTTCTGAACAACAATCCTATCACCCATGGTCATAGCTTCAGTCTGGTCATGGGTAACGTAGATTATTGTTGTTTGGAGCCGGTCATGGAGTTTTGCAAGCTCTGCCCTCATTTGGACTCGAAGCTTCGCGTCAAGGTTTGAGAGAGGCTCATCCATAAGGAAAACCTTGGGTTCTCTGACAATAGCTCTTCCCAAGGCCACTCTCTGCCTCTGTCCTCCTGAAAGCTCTTTTGGCTTTCTCTTAAGGAGATTCTCTATCCCCAAAACCCTGGCAGCTTCGTTAACACGTTTGTCAATCTCTGCTTTGGGAAACTTGCGGAGCTTCAAGCCGAAGGCCATGTTGTTGTAGACATCCATGTGGGGATACAGCGCGTAGTTCTGAAAGACCATGGCAATATCTCTATCCTTAGGAGGGATGTCGTTGACAAGGGTGTCTCCGATATAGATACTGCCTTCTGAGATTTCCTCCAGACCTGCTATCATTCTTAGCGTTGTGGACTTTCCACAACCGGACGGGCCTACGAGGATGAGAAATTCTTTGTCCTCAATTTCAAGTGTAACATCCTTTACCGCAACTACATTACCAAACCTCTTCCATACATGTTCCAGATATACTCTGGCCATCCAAGAATACCCCCTAATGCCATCTCCCGGAACCGTACTAATCGAATTCCCAAGACAGCGTAATTGGCATAAAGCCGGGTACAGCGGATTACCCTGGATACCATGTGCGTCGCAGGCCGGTTTCCCGTTTTGTTGCCACCTACCACCGGCAACTCCAGCCCTCCCAAGAATTATTCGACACCCTTTGTTATAATCCTCCCTACCTGTCATTCCTCCAGTCATTTCGGGCTTGAACGCGCTGTCAATCATTTACTGCTTTCAACTAGGCTCAAACTCCCCTACTCTCCTCTGGATTAGCGATTCCTGCCGAAAGGCAATAAATAGGCCCCCGGACTTTTGCCCGGGAGCCATCGACCGACCGGCATTTGCCGGAGTTTTGACAAGTGGGAAGGTGACTAATGATACTCTATTAGAACTCTACGCCCATACCTGCTGTCAGCGCAAGGCCTTCAGCCCTCTTGGCTGTATAGCCACGGTTGTAGCTGGCTATAAACTCGATGCCGCTAGGAGCCGTGTAACCGACCTTGCCCATGTATGTGGCTTCTCCTTCAGCGTACTTAAGGTTCCCCGAGATTTCTACGTCAGAGAACATTGGGAAGTCCACAACTGTTGAAGCAGCTACTTCATGTACGCTGTCAATACCCGACCCTGTGGTAGAGAGCTCCAGGTCGTAGCCGGCATCCACTAACGCAGGCCCAACCATGAAGTCACGGCTTACACCTAGGGTAAGGGTGGTCTTTCTTGCAGGATCGCCGTTCTCGTCACGGTCGAGAATAGCGTAAGGCTCATTTACAGTTGACCATACATTGCTGATTCCTGCCGTGATGTCGAACCCTTCGTACATCATGGCTGCATCTGCACCTACCATAGTTCTGGTACCGACCACATCGCGGTTGATATCCCGCTGCTCGTGCCAATCGGCTTTCCCGGTCAGCTGTACGCCCATAAATTCTGTGGAGATCTCACCGCCGACTCCACGCTTGCCTGCATTTATGTCGACTATGCTTATGTCTTTGTCTGTGTCTTTATCTATGCTGTCATCACGGTAAATAGGATCAAACAGCGGGTCAAAGCTCCTGAAGCTCACCTTCGCGCTGGCTTCAGGTAACATAGGAAGCTCGCCTATACCTGCCTCAACCTTGGCTACGGTAGCTCTGTTTGCACCGTCCCAGGCTGCGGATCCGACGATATCAAGACCCGGTGCAGGTGCAATCTGAGCGCTTCCTGCAAGGGCAATGTCGTTACCGGTCTTGACCGCTGCGCCCTGAAGGGCTATACCTTCGATTTCACCTTGCCCGAAGATACCGAGGTCAACAAATCTGACGTCTACTGCTTCCTCGCCTTCTCCGACCTGGCGCGTAGCCCATCCATAGAATCCTGCGAGTTCCACAGGACCAAGCCACAGGCCGCTTGTCTGAACACCTTCGATTACGCCGTCAGTTTCTGAGATGTGGGCAATGTAAGGTGAGTAATCCACTTCCAGGTCTCCGAAACGAGTAGTAAGGACAGGCCCGCCCTCGTAGAATGCTCCTGTTGTCTCCAGGTACACCTTTTCAATGGTGAGAGAGTCCATAAGGTTCAGAGGACGAGGTGTCAAGCTCTTACCATTCATCTCTCCTGCTTCAGGATCCTCTTCCTCGTTTTCCAATGGAGTCCACTCAGTCAATGCAAAACCTATGTAACCTCGCACCTGATGTCCACCTGCCATCTCCATGGAAAGCTCGAGATGCAGGTCAGATGTGGCAGATATTCCGGCATCAATGGGATTTGCCGGAACAACCTGGAACTCGGTGGAGAGAGAACCTCCCACATTTATGATGGGGGCGCCCATAACAGGTGCTGCTACCGCCAGAACCAGGACTATTGCAAGTATTGAAATAAGTCTCTTCATGATCTATCCCCCTTATTAGAATGCTTGGTGAAAGCATGCTGCAGCACGTGCTACATGAGGGAACAAGAGACCAAGTGTCCATGTTGCCTTGCCATCGAGTCCCCGTGCTTCATGGTTTGCTGCATGGTCTTTCACCGTCTGCTGTGTGTGATTTGACCACGAGTTCACACCCTGGTGAATGATTGAACTATGTAATCACACTTTGCCGTTTGTGTGGTCCCACCCGGCCTCCAGCGCTATTGGCGGGCACCTCCTTTCCTGCGCCTGCCAGGATACTAATGCCGGGCCATCCATACCCGCGTTGACCCAGCGCTAGACTAGTTCTTCGCGAAGAAGCACAGTTCCTTCATGCAAACCGCCTTCTAGCTGGTGTAAGTCTTGGCAAGGTTGGAACACGCAGCCCATAGACGGGAATAACTGGATAGCGCTGTATCATAGAACGGTACACGACTTCCAAGAAGCGTGTAAGGATCTCGCCCTCCCCTTCCGGACCTGTTGTAGAAATACTCCCACGTAAGATGTGTTCGGTGGCAGAGAATTGCCCACTGCATGGAGGCCTATGGCAGAAACCCTCCCAAAAACTGAAAGCGGTGGTAGGAAACCTACCACCGCGTAGATGCATGCCTATGGGCTAAAGTATGACACAACTACTCGCGCATGTCCTGCATCAACAAGGCGAGAATAGCCTTCTGCACGTGGAGGCGGTTTTCCGCTTCATCGAACACCACAGAATGAGGACCGTCCATGACTCCGTCTGTGATTTCTTCGCCTCTATGAGCAGGCAAGCAATGCATAACCAAAACGTCTTCGTTTTCTGCAGCCTTCACAAGCTCCTCATTAACCTGGTAAGGTTTGAGGATACGGTGTTTTCGCTCTCTTTCAGCCTCCTGACCCATGCTTGCCCATACGTCCGTATAGATGACATCAGCGCCTTTGACTGCTTCGTATGGGTCATGGGTGACCTCAATACTTACTCCTTCAGCTTTGCCGTCTTCCCTGGCAGCTTCCACGATCTCCGGAAGAGGCTGCAGCTCAGGCGGACACGCGATCGTAACGTGCATCCCGACTCTTGCCCCTCCGTACATTAGGCTGTGTGCCATGTTGTTGCCGTCGCCGACATAAACCATTTTCAAGCCTTTAGTCTGTCCGCGCTTCTCATAAACTGTAAAGTAGTCTGCCAGGACTTGACAGGGATGCAGAAGGTCCGTAAGCCCGTTTATCACGGGGATCGTCCCGTACTTCGCCAAGTCCTCTACATCTTGCTGGTCGAATGTGCGGATCATTATGCCGTCTACGTACCTTGATAGAACCTGAGCTGTATCGGAAATGGTCTCTCCTCTCCTAAGCTGTAGATCTTGAGAGCTTAAGAAGAGAGGATATCCCCCTAACTGCCACATACCTACCTCAAAGGAAACCCTAGTCCGCGTGGAATGCTTCATAAAGATCATTGCCAGCGTTTTCCCAGGGAGCAGATGATGGGTAATACCTTTTTTCGTCTCCTCCTTTAACTTAGAAGCGACTTCAAAGATCTTCCACACCTCTTCACCGCTGAGATCGTGAATGGAAAGCAGACTCTTTCCTCGCATTTCTAGAGCGACACTATCTGAGAGATAACTCCTCCGGTCAACCATACTCGATACCGCCCTTCTTCAGGTAGTGGAGTTTGCGCCGTCCCATTTCCGGACATACCCCGGATTTGGCGCGCATTTCCTTTAATTCGAAATATACAGCAAAGACTCCTTCTATACTTCTCCAATAACCTGTCCCAAGATGTCCACTGCCTGTTGGATTTCTGCCTCTTTCACTGTAAGGGGTGGGAGCAAGCGAATTGTCGTATCAGTGACAGCATTCACCAAAAGCCCCTTGTCCAGACATCCGGAGTAGACAAGTCTCGCAGG
>FIZM01000101.1 GCA_900019985.1 uncultured Clostridia bacterium | reverse complement strand
ACAAACAATAGCACTTTCGCCAAGAAAATCCAACCAGAACATTTGTTCCTGTGAAACAACACCGCCTCCGCCTGGTTTTTTAAACTCAACAAATAGACACTTTCCACCCTTACCGATGAAAAGTCTATCGGGTATACCGTCCTGTCCTTCCAATTTGACGGCAGCAATTCCTCTACTGCGTGCATAATCGCAACATTGTTGTTCGAGCTTATATTCGGTGCGCTTATTTATTCTCTTATTTTTCATTGCTTTGTTAACTCTAAAAATTCAGCTTCAACTTTATTTTTCTCCATCAGGGCCCGATACTGCTCAACTTCAATAGTATTGGCAGCTGAGAAAACATGTATTTGTACAGGCTTATTTTGCCCCTGGCGGATTAGCCTTGCATTTGCTTGTAACCACAATTCTAAACTGTATGTTATGCTCGACCACACAGCTATATGTCCGCCTTGTTGAAGATTTACGCCATGTCCGCAAGCAGCTGGATGTATAATAAGCACATCGATTTCATCACTATTCCACTTCTCAATAAAACGTTTATCATTTGCCGAACAAAAACGAATATCGGCCTTCTTTAATTTCTCAGCCAACCATATCGCTTCCTCCCTGAACGCATACCATAATATTATTTTTTCGCCCTCCCCTACGGCACGTTCAACGAACTCCACAACCTCATCAATTTTTGTGCTGTATGCAGAGCGATATGCCGAGCCGTTCTCATCGTACAAAAAACCATTGACAGCCGTTTGTAACTTCGCAAACTTCGCTTGTTCCTTCACGCTTAACATCACACCGTCAAGGTCGATATGTAGCATCGTCTTCAAACGCATATACTCCATCATCTCTTTATCCGACAACTCGACGTTATGTCTGATATATGAAACCTTCGGTATTTCAAGGTAATCGGCAGAGTCGAGCGTGAACAAATATTTTTGAAACGGCTTGATAAGGTCATCAATGGAGTAGCATTTACGCAGCCTCCACTTCTGCCATTTTCTACCGCTCCCAGCCATTGCATCGTAAAAATACGTCGCCCTCCACGCCCAAAAATTCTGCTGTTTATTTGTGAAGAATCCAACAGCCCTCGCTTGTCCCCAAATACCGATTAGATTACCTGCTGTGAACGTCCCTGTTAAACCTATTTTTTGCCGTGCAGTGATACCGTAGCAGATTTTACTACGTTTCGTCGTGTGATTCTTAAACGACGTCAGCTCATCGAGCACAAGAATATCACAACAATATCCGATAACGTCTTTCAAGTTATCACGCCCGATAACCTTGTACGGTTTCGACTTATCGGCGAGCAGTTCTTTTCGCTTTTTCGGCGTCCCTTCAACGACGATCATTTTCTCCGCAATATCAAATAACCCCCATTCCTCTGCCTCCTGTCGCCACACCGTTGAAGCCACCCGCTTCGGTGCAACGATAAGTACACTACCAGGCTTCACCTCTGCCAGGTAGTGCAACACCGCCGCCGTCTTGCCAAGTCCCATTCCTACGGATAGGATAGCTGATTGCTTACCGTGAAGAAACTTAATCATTCGTCGCTGATACTCACGTAATTGTTTCTTACTCTTCATAATCCTTACAAATAAATAGTTTTTACAGTAGTACTTTTTGTTTCGTCAAGCACGTAATACCCGATAATCTCTTTATTTTCTATAACAGGTCGTATGTGCAATTTCCAATTCAATCCGTAAGCTCTGCAATACCATAACGCCAACTCAAACGCTTTTTGTTGACGTTTTATTCTGTTTGTTATTCTATTTTTTACTACTTTCTTCATTGTTATTTATTTCTTTAAATCACACCTTTTCTTATTTTTCTTTTTATCGCATCAACAGCAAAATCACTATTTCGATATTTAATTACTTCTCTCATCCTTAATCTGAATTTAATAAAATCCTTTAATGACTCGTTGTCTTCCAGTATACCAGTTAACGCCAACCCTGTTCCCATAAAGTTAGCGTCATCTCCGTCATCTCTTTCTCTTTTACATAACACATATCGAACATCGTCAATATCTTTAATAATATATTTTCTCATCAGTTCCTGTACATCTTTTTCTTTAATCTTTGTATTAAAAAAAATCTCTTTTTCTCGTTCCGTTAATTTTATCGTTCTCATAATTGTTTGTTTTTAATTGTTAGTTTTTACTGTTTTTATTTCTGCCACTTCATTATCTGCATCTCATTTGATATAGATTTATACTCAGGCAATTTTTTTATAACATGATAATAACATTCAAACGATGAAACTGCCTTCGCATCGACTTCCCATCGCTCACAGTCTTTAATAAATTGTCGTTTACACTCTGTTATAATGTAGTCTCTGTTCTTTTCAATATTTTCAATTCTAACATATTTAATATCAACTTCGCCGTGATACCTCATCGAGTCATTGTCAAATGTTGCTGTGTAATGAAATAACATAATTCTTTATTTTAAAATAATACTGGATAATCTTTCGATATTTTCGTTTTGGCATAACCAAACTCTTTTAT
>FIZM01000100.1 GCA_900019985.1 uncultured Clostridia bacterium | reverse complement strand
ACCAGATAAGCCATGGGTAAACCTTTCCGTGGGTGCGTTGCGGCTGGCATAGCACGCGTAGCCTCAGTAAGAACATGGCTTCAGTAAAAAAGTGTAGCTTCAGTAACATGGTAGGTCCCGGAAAACATAGGCTTCAGTATTCCTGAGGCATTTCCATTAGCTGCTTTAATGTAAACACAGGTCCGTCTCGGCACACGTACTTGCTGCCGATATTGCATCTTCCGCACATGCCTATTCCGCATTTCATGCGCATTTCAAGTGTCGTTACGATTCTGTCGGGCGGGAAGCCCAGGTCAGTCAAGACCGGAAGGACGTACTTGATCATTACGGGAGGACCGCACGTAACCGCAACTGTGTTTTCAGAGCAAGGAGCGACCTCCTTAAGAACGGCAGGGACAAAACCTGTATGTCCGTCCCACCCCTCCTCCGGGCGGTCGATTGTGACTACAAGATCTACGTCCTCCCTCTTTCCCCAAGCTGCAAGTTCGTACTTGAACACCAGGTCACCGGAGCTCCGCGCACCATAGATGATTCGTACATCGCCGAATCCCTCTCTATGCTCCTCAGACAGCACATAAGTAATGAGAGACCGTAGTGGTGCAAGGCCGATTCCGCCTCCGACAAAAAGGATGTTCTTGCCTTTCATGTCATCTATGGGAAACGTGTTCCCGTAAGGGCCTCTGACACCTATCACAGTTCCTTCGTTAGCATAGTGCAAAGCCGTTGTTACCCGGCCTATTTTCTTGACGCTAAACTCCAGGTAGCCTTCTTGGGTAGGAGAAGAAGTGATGGAAATCGGCGCTTCACCTACACCGAAGACTGAAACCTCAGCAAACTGGCCCGGCTCATAGTGGAAGCTCTCCCATGCCGACGAGTCACAAAACTCAACGCGGAAAGTCTTTACGTCGTTTGCCTCTGTTTCCTGCGTAATACCTGTGATCTTTGCAAGCTCAGGTATGTATGGATTTTTTGAAACCCGCAGGATTTCCTGAAGCATGGCCAGCCCCCCTCTCGTGATTCTGCCCGGCCCTCTTTCCGATGATTGTCTGGTTCAAGAATCTTGCCGGAGATGCGCAAGAGACTTAAGGTGTCTCAGGTTTCCTAAAACTCCGAAAGACGCCTCAGGCTTTTTAAGGCTCTGGACGACGTCTCATGCTTCCTGACGCTCTGAAAAGTTTCTCGGGCTTTCTAAGGCTCATGAACACTGCTGAAACGGCGAAGCACACAAAACGAAATCTCGATTAACTGCCCCCGCCGCGACTCGCAAACACCGATAAAATCTGCCGCATATCCTGATTCACAGGACAAGCTTCGACACAGCGGCCACATCCTACACACGCCACACAGCCGTTGTTTTCTACGAAGTAGCTGAATTTGTGCATTACCCTCTGCCTGAATCGCTCCTTTTTTGAAGGACGCGGATTGTGTCCGGATGCATGCAGCGTAAAGAGAGGGAACATACACGAATCCCAGTTGCGGACCCGTTCTCCTGAGGCACCTACAATCTCATCTCCAATATCAAAGCAGTGACATGTAGGACAAAGATAGGTACAGACTGCGCACCCAAGACACTTCCTGTAGATTTCCTCCCAAGTTGAGGCGTCAAATGCATCAACATCCTGCAACGCAGCTACAGCAGCTTCTACAGGGACACCTGCGAATGCAGCCAACTTCTCCTCTGCCCGGGTGGCGTCTACTGCTGCCTGGATATCTTCACCATCTACCGGATGAAGGATACACGATTCTCCCGAAAAACCGTCTTCAGAAAGAGGAAATACCTCTTTCAACAGCCCTTTGCCTCTCTCCGAGACAGGCTTTACTACGTATGAATCAGCAAGTCCCATGAACAATATGTCAGATCCGGTCTCATCATAAGGCCCACTGCCTGTAGATTCACAGAAGCACGCTGCACCCGGTGAAAGGCAGGCAAAGGTTATGATAACTGTCTTCTCGCGGCGCACTGCATAGTATGGATCTCTGTATTCGCTCGAAACAAAGACATTGTCCAAGAGGACAAGGGATCTGGCATCACATGGTCTTGCACCTAAAACCACGCGTGGCGAGATGGATTCAGAAGCCACGACCCCAGACGCTTCAACGCTCATAGCCTCCGCTCCGCCGCAACCAAAGGAAAGAAGCGGCTCATCCTGGGGGAAAAATAGCTCTTTCAACGGCCTTGTAGAGAGACGGGGGATCTGGATTTCTTCGTCGCTGAGCACGCCGAATCTCGTTGCTTCTCCGTCTTGAACCGGAGCTAAAACCTCATATGATGCCTTTTTCAGCGCACCTGCAAACGAGTCTAAACCCGTCTTCGCTATCTTAAATAGTTCCGGCCCGGCTCTGTCTTCCACGTGTGACTCACCTCAAATAACGGCTGCGCAACGGAGCCTTGCAGCCGCCTAGACTCTGCTACACTCCTAAAGAATGAAATCGTCGGGGTCATCCCGCCTGTAGGTGGCAAGGAGAGGCAGCCCGTCTAAATCCAGCCCGGATTCGTACCCGAATGAATCGCTTACTACCTTCTCCATATGTTTTGTAAGCAAACGAAGATCGATCCCTACAGGGCACGCCCGTCTACAAGCCCCGCAATCTACGCACCTGCCTGCCACGTGCAAAACGCGTCCAAGGTGAAAAAGGATCTTATCAGAAAGGCCCCTCCACCTGCTGACCCACTTAGGGGTCTGCCTATCGACAAAGCACTCGGGACAATAACACAAAGGGCACGCTTGCCTGCATGCGTAACACTGGATGCACTCTTCGATTTTTCGAGCAAAGAAGGAGAACCGCTCGTCAGACGGAAGCTCTACGAACTGCTTTATCTCAAGATAAGCTCTTTCAGGGTTTTCGTCTTTACTCACCTCATATCCATTACCTGCCAGCACATCATATATCACCGGCACAGGATGCCTGCATGCCTCACAGGGGTCAGCCAGGACATCTTCGATTTCTATCTCAACCTCGAAACCATCTCCTTCAAGCACAAGAGAAGGCCCGGCTACTTTTGAATCCCTTATGATTCTATCTGTGCCCAACACTTTCGCGACTTTCGCCCTGTCGATGACTCCTTCGCACGGGACACCGATTATCTTTACCCTGTCTCGGGATATTTGGTTCTCAAGGATCAGGTTGACGAGCGTGCGCACGTCACAGCCTTTTACGATAAGTCCGACAGTAACATCGTCCCTTCCCTTATACTCAGGGAGATAGACAGTAAGGTTGTTTTCACAAAATGGGGTCCATACGAGTCTTACAGTATCCTCGGGACAGGTAATGAAAGCAGGAGTCGTTCGAAGAGGAAGAGTCCCTTCCTCATACCCGATGAACACCTGGGCTTCTCCGGACTCCAGCATTTTGGCTGCGATCTTTCTGATACCTTCCTGTATGGTATCTCTTGCGCCGTTTCCGGCGGCACCGTCGGTCATCTTATTCATCGTGGTTCATCCCCGCATGTCTGTTGTAAGAGTCAATCATATGGATTTTTCGCCTGATACCCTCTCGTATGGTATCTCTCGCGCCGTTTTCCGCGGCGCCTTAGGTTGCCTTATTTATCCTGGTTCATTCCCGTATGTCTGTTGCGAAAGTCAATCCTATGAATAATCTTTCGTCTGGCAATGGGTTCATAAGCGTCTTAAGCTTTTCCGGTGGCTGTCACGCACCTGGATGTGCTACCTATCTGTTTCTGTTTACGCGAGATATGTTAACTGAACACTAGGGAGCTCTTCAGAAAGCTTATTAGCAAACCTGCTAGAGAACCTATTTAAAACCTATTAGAGACGCTATTAGAGAACCTATTAGAGAACCTATCTAAAACCTACTTAAAAACCTATTAGAAAACTCATTAGAAAACCCATTTGAAAGCGTATTTGAAAACTCATCAGAAGACTCATTAGAAGACTACTTAGAGAACTCAACGCTATTCCTGGCAATTACCTAGAAAACATCCGCTGAGTGCCTGAGTACAAGCTTGTTGGACTTGCCCAATGCCCTGACAGTCTCTGTCACCTGCTTCACAACGTCTGCGAACTTCTCACCTTCTGCAGCGGACACCCATGAAAAGTGAACCCTTCCCTTTTCAATTCCGAAGAAATCAAGCAATTCGGAGAGAAGAGCAAACTTCCGCCTGGCAAGATAATTCCCGGCAATATAGTGGCAATCGCCTGGATGGCAACCTGACACCAGAACTCCGTCCGCACCGCGCTGAAGGCACCTTAGGATCATCAGCGGATCAACCCTGCCCGAGCACGGCACTCGGATAACCCTGACGTTAGGTGGATACTGAATGCGCCCTGTGCCGGCAAGATCAGCGCCTGCATATGAGCACCAGTTGCAAAGGAACGCAACTATCTTAGGCTCCCACTTTTTCGAAGATTCGGGAAGGGCTGCGGCGCTCTCTTTGGAATCTCGAGTTACCGCAGATTCAGCAAGTATTGCGGTGCTGTCCTCCTTTGCTTCTCCGCTGCCCCCAGTCTCTGCAAGGATTGCCCCGCCGGTCTTGTGCGGCGAACCAGTGCAAAGCTGGGCAGGCTTTGCAGTCTGAGGTGAACCTGTAGTTAATTCACACTTGCAATCAGCATCTCGATCTAGCATACCAGCGCGTCCACCTCCGCCAGGATCTCCTCTTCTGTGAATCCTCTCAGTGTAATCGCACCACACCTGCAAGTCGCAGCGCACAGGCCGCACCCTTTGCAGAGGGCTTTATTGACAACTGCAACGTCATCTTTATCATCCAGCTCTATGGCGTTATACTGGCACACCTCAACACACAACTTGCACCTGGTGCACCTTGTCGCAAGAACTTCAGACTTAATCCCTTCTGCCATAATAACGCCCTTGGCAAGGACTGTTGCCGCTCTGCCTGCAGCCGCATGAGCCTGCGCAATCGTCTCATCAATGGTCTTCGGTGAATGGGCAAGGCCTGCCACAAACACGCCTTCGGTGGCAAAGTCCACAGGCCTTAACTTCATGTGCGCCTCCAGGAAGAAACCGTCTTCATCCAGAGGGACTTTCAGCATCTGTGCAAGTGCCTTGTTCCCCTCGCCAGGAACTATTCCGGTGCTTAAGACTACCAGCCCTGCAGGGATACAGAGTTTCTCCCCAAGCAAGGTGTCGGCCACCTCTACCATTAGCGGCCCAGGCTGGGAATCATCATCCGAATCTTTGGGGTTGAACGCATTCCTCAATCCCGGATCTGTCTCACTCTTTGTATGGCATGATAGGTAATCTAATCCTTGGTTGCCTGTAGATGAGGAACTGCCATTCAAACCTTTAGCATAGCATGGGTTCCCGTGGTTCGCCTCGCCCTCTATCCCTTGAGCCATCCCCACATGTTCTCTGACTGTCGGCGCCGGACTCCATACCTTAGGCATCTCGCCGTCCGGATACCTGATAAACACAACCCCTAGTTCGCGCGCCTCTTCAAAATAGACCTCCCTGGTCCCATAAGTGCGGACATCGCGATACAAGATGAACACATCTCTATTTGGGTTTTCCTTCTTTGCGCGAATCGCGTTCTTTACTGCTTCGCTGCAGCACACTCTGCTGCAATAGGTGCGCTCGTCATCTCTGGATCCGACACACTGAATCATCACTACCGGACCGTCCTCAGCCTCGCAATTCTTGAAGGCTCCTAAGGCAACGGCTTTTTCGAACTCTGCCTGCGTGACCACTGAGGGATGTCTGCCATAGAGAAAGGCTCCGTTTGTCGGAACATACTCTCTACCTCCGGTTGCCACGACTATAACCCCATGCTCCGTCTCGAGCTCTGTCTCGTCGCCGACTTCACCGTCGGTGCTACGGACCTTTATGGAGCACTTGAAATTCCCTACATAGCCTTGGATATCTTCAACCTCAGCAGACAGATGGACATTTATATTCGGATGTGACATGACCCGAGAAGACAACTCAGTCAAAAAGGTCCGGATATCATCACCGGCCAGAGTAAAACAGAGTTTCCGCAGGTGCCCACCGAGATTAGGTGAAGCCTCCACCAGATCAACGCAGAACCCCTGGTCAGCTATGTCAAGGGCTGCAACCATCCCTGCAAGCCCTCCGCCTATCACAAGGGCTGACTGCTTCACCTCGATGGGAATCCGTTCAAGAGGCTGGAGCAATGAAGCCTTGGCACAAGCGGCTTTCACCAGGTCTTTTGCCTTTTCCGTAGCCTCTTTAGGGTTACGCATATGCACCCACGAGCACTGGTCGCGGATGTTTGCCATTTGAAACAGGTAATAATTCAACCCTGCCTCCCTGCACGTCTCCTGAAAAAGAGGCTCATGCGTCCTGGGTGTGCATGACGCCACCACTACGCGGGTGAGGCCGTATTCTTCAACCTTCTCTTGAATGCGTCTTTGCGTATCTTGAGAGCAGGTATAGAGGTTCTCCTCAGCGTACACCACATTGGGAAGGGTTTTTGCATACTCGGCTACAGCAGGGACATCCACAACCCCGCCTATATTGATTCCACAATGGCAAACAAAAACGCCGATTCTAGGGCCGATGCCGCGAACATCCTTTTCCTCAGGATAAGTTTTTGTCCGGGTCAGTTCACCACGGCTCGCTCCTAATAATGCACCTGCCGCTGAAGCTGCCCCACTTGCCTGAGTCACAGTCTCCGGAATGTCCTTTGGCCCTTGCATTGCCCCGCACACAAACACACCCGGCCTTGTCGCAGCAAGGGGGTTCAGGTGCTCTGTCCTGGCAAAACCGTGCGCATCAAGGCTGATCCCGAGGGCTTCTGCAAGGCGCTCACTGTCACGAGGAGGCACGAGCCCTACGGAAAGGACTACAAGATCGAATTCCTCTGTGACAACTCCGCCTTCCTCAGTCTCATAAGATAGGATGAGATTCTGTGTGTCGGAATCCTCTTCTACATCACTTACTCTCGTGCGAATGAACCTGACCCCGTATTCTTCCTTCGCCCTCTCAATGTAAGCTTCAAACCCCTTCCCGTACGACCGCATATCCATGAAAAACACTGTCGCCTCAACATCGGGCTGATGTTCCTTTGCAATAACCGCTTCCTTTGTCGCATACATACAACAGACAGATGAACAGTACCTATTGCCTGCTGCCCGATCCCGCGACCCGACACACTGTATGAAAGCGATCCTCCTGGGTATGTCACCGTCAGACGGACGCAGCACCCTTCCTTCATACGGGCCGGACGCACTCAGGATCCTCTCAAACTCCATGCTCGTCACAACATTTGGGAATCGCCCGTATCCGTACTCTTTTCTCTCAGTCGGATCGTACGCATCAAAGCCGGTGGCAACAATGATCGCACCGACTCTAAGCTCTCTCTCAAAAGCCACATCATCGTATTTCACAGCCTGGGCTAGGCAAAGTGTCTCGCACAGACCACACCCTATGCAAGTATCCCTGTCAATGATGTAGGCCAGGGGAACAGCCTGAGGGTACTCAATATATATGGCAGGCCTCGCCCCAAGGCCTAAGTTAAACCGATCCCTCGCCGCCCCCACAGGACAGTGCATCGCACATATCCCGCACCCTGTGCACTTTTCCTGGTCCACATATCGCGCATGTCTTACCAATCGGACGGTAAAATCGCCGGGATCGCCCCTTACATCGGCTACTTCAGAATTGGTTATTACCTCTATATTCAGATGGCGTCCGCACTCAACGAGTTTCGGCGCCATTATGCACATGGAACAATCATTCGTGGGAAATGTCTTGTCCAGCTGCGCCATAACCCCGCCGATAGCCGGTTTCTTATCTACCATGTAAACGTAAAAGCCGGAGTCTGCCAGGTCTAAAGCTGCCTGCATCCCACCGATGCCGCCGCCTATGACGAGGACGGCTCCAACACTCTCTCTCGCAGCGCTTCTTTCGTCCAACGCCATGCCTTGCGCTCCTCCAGACACTGTCTTTATCTCAACGCTACATATCGCGGACTCTGCCCTCGGACATCATGAAGCTCGAGTAGCCCGGCTCTCTTGAGGTAAGCAGTGTGCTCCAGCACCTTGCCGGCAGGCATTCCCAAGACCTCTGCGATCTCTTTGCACGAGATAGGACCTTCTTCAGCAAGGAGTTCAATAGCAGCTCTGAGACATTCTTCAGTGATGACAAAAGACATGAGGTCGTTAAACTTTCCCGCTTGCAGCTTTTCGCCGTAAACGTTTTCCTCTTCAAGAAGGGCTTTTCTCCGTCCCACAAGCCACCTAAACTTTTCCTTCTCACATACCCTCTTTGCTACACGAACGCGTCGAATAAACTCCTCCCGAGATAAGCCCTCCTGTGACTCGCCGCAGCCTGCCGGGCCCAGCTTCTTCACTTGGTTTGTAAACTCAGCAACCAGCTCAGCAAATCTTGCCCCTTCAGCTGCGGAAACCCAATCAAGATACAACCTTCCGCTTGCTATCCCGAGGTGCGCGAGCAGTGCCTTCACGCACAAGACCCGCTGCTCGGCCTGGTAGTTGCCAGTCATGTAATGACAGTCAGCAGGGTGGCAGCCCAGTACCATGACCCCGTCTGCCGCGCTCAAGAACGGCTCAAGCATGAGGCCGGGATCCACTCGCCCCGAGCACATGACTCGGATGACGCGGAGGTTGGTAGGGTAGGACAACCTGGATGTTCCTGCAAGATCAGCTCCTGCGTACGAACACCAGTTGCACAAAAACCCCACTATTACAGGCTCAAAAGCCCCTTCCTTTCCCAGGTCCTCTTCAGCGTCAAAAGCATTCTCCGCATCTACAGCGTGCTTAACCTCAACGCGCTCTACCTTAACTTGCTCTGCCTCAACTTGCTCTGCCTCAACTCGCTGTGCCTCAATGGTGTTGCAGGTTCCCGAGGCTTGCTCCAATCCTTGAACACGTTCCGTTTCCAAAACACCCTCTGCCTGATTCACGTCAACTGTTACCTGCTCAGCCAATCAGACCACCTCCAGGATAGCCTTGGCTTGCGCAGTAAGCTGGCTGTCTGTGTAGTGCTTCATAGTAATCGCCTTGGTAGAACAAGAGGCCCCGCATACTCCACAGCCTTTGCATGCCACCTCTATGGATTTCGCCTTAGGCCCCTTATCAGTAAGCTCGACTCTTATCGCGCCGTACGGACAAAGCATTTCACAGAGCTTACACCCAATACAGAGCTCAGCATCTATCACCGGGCCAAGTGGATCTATTTCAATGGTATCCTTTGAACATGTCACCGCAGCCGCTGCTGCAGCTGCCCCTGCCTGAGCCACACTGTCCGGAATGTCTTTCGGAAACTGAACGCACCCTGCAAGGTAAATCCCGTCAATCCCGGTTTCAGCAGGGCGCAGCTTAGGATGGCCTTCCATCAGGAATCCGTCTTCGCTTCGGGAAAGATTCATTTTCTGGGCAAGCTCCACAAGCCCATGAGGCGGAACAAGCCCTTGAGCCAAAACCACCATGTCAAAAGTAAGATCGAGAATGCACCCGGAATCCATGTCCTCTGACACAACCCTTAAGCACCCGTCGTCCGTCTCCTCGATCTCGCCCGGCTTGCCCCGGAGAAACACAATGCCTTCGCTCCTACCGCGCCGGTAGAACTCTTCGAATCCCTTCCCTGCAGTTCTCATGTCGATGTAGTAGACATAGACCTCGGCATCAGGATACTTTTCTAAGACCATGAAAGCCTGTTTTGCAGTGATCATGCAGCAGACTCTGGAGCAGTAGGCTTTAGGTTCCGCTGCTTCGGCCCGTGGTCCCATCTCCGGGCAGGACTCATACCCTCGGTCACCGGAAGACGCGTTCCGCGATCCGACACACTGTATGAACGCAACCCTCTTGGGAACCTTTCCGTCTCCGGGCCTTTTCAGCTTGCCGTAGGTAGGGCCGTCAGCGCAGATCAGCCTTTCAAAGTCAAGGCTGGTTATGACATTGGCAAACCTGCCATACCCATACTGAGGCAGGCCTCTGGCGTCATAAGGTTGAAACCCGGTAGCCACGATGATCGCTCCGACTTCAATTGTTTCAGTGTAGGAAGTCTGATCGTACTCGATCGCGCCCCGCTCACAGACCTTCTCGCATACCTTGCATTTCCCCTGCGTAAAGTATCTGCAGTTCTTCTCATCGATTACATACGCAGGGGGAATGGCTTGCGGAAACGGGATATAGATGGCTTTTCGCGTTCCCATGTTGCGGTTGAATTCATCTTCAACTTTAACAGGGCATTTCGCTGCGCAGTCACCGCACCCGACGCATTTCTCCTCATTCACGTATCTGGGCTTCCTCCTCACCTGGATCCGGAAATCCCCTACCTGCCCTTCAACCTTCTCAATCTCAGACAGACTCAGGATCTCGATGTTTTCACATTCTGCGACTTCAACCATTTTAGGTGAGAGAATGCAGAGGCTACAGTCGAGGGTGGGAAAGGTCTTATCAAGCATTGCCATGTGGCCGCCGATGGAAGGCTCTCTCTCTACAAGATAGGTCTTTATCCCCATCCCGCCTAAGTAAAGAGCGGCAGAGATGCCTGCTACACCTCCGCCGACAACCATCACCTTTGGAATCACCCTGCCTTTTGCCCGAGACAAAGGCTGAAGCAGCCTTGCCCTGGCCACAGCGGAACGAACAAGGTGTTTCGCCTTCTCGGTGGCAGCCTCAGGGTCATCATAGTGAACCCATGAGCAATGCTCCCTGATGTTTGCCATCTCAAGAAGGTGCGGGTTAAGCCCTGATTTCTCCAAAAGGGTCCTGAAGGTCTTTTCATGGAGCCTTGGTGAACACGAGGCGATGACTACACGGTTAAGCATAAGCTCGCGAATGTCATCGGCAATGCTCTTCTGGCCTACTTCACTACATGTGTAGCGGTTGTCTCTTACCACTACTACACCTTCAAGAGACCTTGCGCTCTCCCTCACCGCCTCGACGTCCACCACGCCCGCAATATTCAAGCCGCAATGGCAAACATAAACGCCTATTCGCGCAGAAGATTCAATCCCTTGTTGCATGCTTTGCATGCACCGCCCTTATGAGATCTTCGCCAGCAACGCCCTGGGCTTGATGGGATTCTGCATCAGTCCGAGTTCTTCATGGCTGATTCCCATTGCAAGCCCGAGAATCTGCGGATAATAGAGAATAGGAAGGTTATATTTGACTCCGTGACTTGAACCGATCTTCCGCTGATTCGCCCCGTACATCACTGAGCAAAACGGACATATAAGGTTGATAGCATCTGCACCGCTGCTGCTGATGTCATCCAGTTTTGCCCTGGCCATGGAAAGCGCTGTCTCTTCGTTAACACCTAGGATCGCCCCGCCACAGCAGTCTTTCTGCGTCCGGTACTTGACTACCCGGGCTCCGGTTGCGGCAACAAGCTTATCGAGGGACTCAGGCATTTCAGGATGATCGAACTTGTCATATATTTCTGAGGGCTTTAGATAGTGGCACCCGTAGTGAGATGCGATACTGAACATATCAAGGGGACGTTTCACAGCACTTTGTATGGTTTCGAGCCCAATGTCTTCATAGAGGACACGTACGAAATGCTTAACCTTGACCTTGCCTGAATATCGCCTGCCTAACATGCCCAGGTTTTTCGAGACCGTATCTAGCAACGCTTCATCTGTGTCAAGCGCCCGAGCAACTTCAGTCAAAACAGATGTGCATGCGCTGCAGAGGGTACAGATATCCAACCCCTTCTCCTCTGCCAATGCAAGGTTCCTGGCAGCCAGGAGGTAAGCTGTCTCGTGGTGGACAGATTTCACAGGATACCCGCAACAACTGAATTCCGGAATATCCACAAGCTCAAGGCCAAGCTCTCCCGCTACCCGTTTAGCAGACAGCTCGTAACTTAAGTTTCTCACAGGCACTGTGCAACCTAAGAACACTGCCATCTTCATGATGTACCACCCGCCCCGCCGGAAAGTAAGTCAGCAAGCCCGGTCATTCCGAAAATCTCGGCAACTTCCGGTGAGCCCTGGGGTATCTCGCGAAGCCCCCAATCGGTTCGCCTCTCATTGGCAAGCTCGTCAACTTCATACAGCCGGCCATTTCCTGCAATCAGTTCGGCCTGTGCACGAAAGGCAGGGTGGATGTATCCTTCTCTGACTGCTATATTTTTTAAGGCGTTCATCACTTCGGGTATTCTGACATCCTGGGGACATCGTTCATGGCAGGTGTAACATGTAGCACACAACCAGATGAAGTCGCTTGCGAGAACCCTCTCCCGCATCCCTAAGATGACCATTCTGATTATCTTGCGAGGGTTATACTTCCTGTCGAGTTCAGCTACTTTGCAGCCGGAAGTGCATGTGCCACACTGGAAACAGTACTTGATGTTTTCTCCACCGGGTTCCCGTGCTACCTCATACTTAAACTTCGGGTCAAGGATCGTCACGACAGAGGCATCCTTACTCTGGACAGACTCCATTCAAAGAGCCCTCCTTCCCGGCGAAACTGGGAGCCACTAAGTATGCTTCGCGATCTCTTCTTCCAACCACCTAACTGCTTCTTCACCTTGAAGGAGGTTGGAAAGCTCCTCGGGGTTTTCCATTCTGATCTTCAGAACCCATCCGTCTCCGTATGGGTCTGTGTTAAGCAGTGTCGGCTCGTCTTCCAACTCTTCGTTGACTTCTACGACCTCACCGCTGACAATGGCATATATACGTCCGACCCATTTCCCTGACTCAATCGATGCAATGGCTTTGCCCTGAACTACCTCCTTCCCCTCGAGAGGAAGGTCCACTGACACGAAATCCTTGGCCAGCTTCTGGGCAAAGTCATTAAGTCCCACTGTAACGATGCCTCCTTCCACCCTACCCCAACAGTGGTTGCGGTCATAGTACAAGTCATCCGGAAGCTGATAGCCTTTGACCTCCAAAACGGTCACCCCCGAATTTGCATATGCTTTTAGCGCAAATCTTAGTCATTCGAATTTTCTACGTTATCTACTCAATTTCCTTCCTAATGGTAGGTCAAATTTCTCTCAAAAGTCCCAAGCTTGTCACTGTACGCTCAGATGCGGGATAACACGCCTCAGATAAGGTTTACCCATGGCTGATTTGGTGCTGCCATTTACTCCTTTCTCTGGAGTGAACATGCGGAGCAGTCGAAATGCAGGTTGTCCTTCCATCTTTTCCTGTAAGATTGCCGTCCTGGCCGCAATTCGCCCACCAAAGGCTTACCCATGGCTGATCTAGTACTGCCTTGCACTCCCTTGTACTGCCTTCCCGCG
>FIZM01000099.1 GCA_900019985.1 uncultured Clostridia bacterium | reverse complement strand
AAGACATTATGACCGCTCGCATAGTCAAGGCGATTCAAAGCGGACGTGTCCATGTTATTGCCCATCCCACAGGCCGGGTGCTGGGCAGGCGCTTAGGCTATGACGTTGATTTGGATACTGTCATTCATGAGGCAGCTAAGTACAACGTGGCTTTGGAGATCAATGCGTATCCCGAAAGGTTGGATCTTGATTCCACATGGGCTCGAAAGGCTGCAGAGGCCGGCGCATATATAGTCATCAACAGCGATGCCCACAATACCGGCGAACTTCGCCACATGTCATACGGCCTGGATGTTGCAAGGCGTGCATGGCTTGAACCGGCTAATGTAATCAACACCTGGCCCCTTCCAAAACTCCTGGAGTGGCTGAACCGCCGCGTTTTCCACCCCTTACCCCCTTTATAAGGAATCCACCCGAAGAATACGTGCACCGTATTGCACTTATACTACGAATGAGAAACTTGAGAGCACCTGTAAGCACACGTAAAGGGAGTCTTTTGATGCTTTCTACTGTACTGAAGACATTATTCATGTACGTCTTTGTGCTCTTTGTCACCAGGCTGATGGGAAAGAGGGAAATCGGACAGCTGTCCCCTTTTGACCTGGTTGTAGCCATTATGATTGCAGATCTTGCAGCTACGCCTCTTGAGGAGAAATCCATCCATATCCATGATGCAGTCATTCCCATTGCTGTACTGGCGTTTTTGGAAGTGGTGTTTGCATTCGTGACTTTAAAGAGCGAAAAGGCCAGGAAACTCATTAGCGGACAGCCTTCCATAGTCGTAAGGAACGGGAATATTCTGGAAGGTACGCTAAGAGAGCTTCGCTACAACATTGATGACTTGCTTTCAGGGTTGCGTGAGAAAGGCATACCTAATATTCAAGATGTTGAGTTTGCAATTCTTGAAGCGTCAGGCAGACTAAGCGTAATCCCGAAATCTCAGGTAAGGCCTGTGACTCCAAAGGATCTCGGGATTTCTACTTCATATGAAGGGTTGCCGTATCCTCTCGTGACAGACGGGAAGGTACAGTACAAGTACCTGAGCCAGCTAGGCCTTACGCTGGTGTGGCTGAAGGAAGAACTTAGAAAGAAGGGGGTAAAGGATCCTGCTGACGTGCTCCTTGCAAGTCTCGACACATCCGGGGAACTCTATGTTGTAAAGAAAGAAAGTGCCGAGCTTTCCGAAGTGAAAATTATGGAATAGGGTGGGACCTTTACTATGGAGCTTTCAAAGGAATTCCGCGAGCGGTTCGTCAAGACCCTCCAAGGCAAGGACTACGTCCTTTACGGAGGGCTCTTGGAGCTTGCGAGACAACGCGGACTGAAACGTATTGACACCCGTGTCATTCAGATTCCTTCTCAGGATAACGGGATGTACGGAGTGGTGGAGGCAGAGATTGAAACTGATGACGGGGTGTTTAAGGAAATAGGTGATGCATCCCCTGAGAACGTCAACCGCGCAATACAGCCTCATCTCCTGAGGATGGCTGCAACAAGGGCGAAAGCGAGAGCTATGAGAGATGCTGTAGGTATAGACATGGTAGCCTTGGAAGAGCTTGGAGATGCTATCCTTCCGGATGAAGCCGCCATCCCTGAAAACCCTGAGGACCTGGTCCTTACTTTCGGGAAGTACATCCGAAAATCCCTTGGACAGGTAGTTCGGCAGGACCCGGGGTACGTGGCGTGGCTTGCGGAAAACGCCAGAGATGAAGAGATAAAGCAGGCTGCCAGAAGCGTTCTGGGGCAGGTTGCAGCTGAATCCCATGAATTTCCTGAAGTAAGCATTGAGCAGCCGCCTGCTCACTAAAAATGGGGTCATGCTCAAGACCTGTCATAGAAGCTCCGGTAGTGCTATAATTAACCCTGACAGTGCGTGGTGATATGCGCATGTCAGGGGGTTTATCAGTTTGGACGAAAGGTCAATTCGAGTACTTGAATTTCATAAGATCAAAGAACGGTTGAAGGCGCACACTGCAACGAATCTCGGAAAGGAACTTGCAGAGAGTGTTATGCCTGTGACCGATGCCCGTGAGGTTAAGCTGAGACAGAAGGAGACCACTGAAGGTAGGGCAATCCTGTCTGCAGGCAAGGATGTATCTCTCGGTGGAGTCCGTGATATCCGCAGTGTCCTGGATAGGGCTGCAATTGGAGGAATTCTCTCACCTCAGGAGCTCCTGGACGTATCGTCAACCCTAAGAGTTGCTATGAGGCTTAGGAAATTCATTATAGGGCTTGGCTCTGATTTTGAGATCCTGAAAAACTATGCTGAAGAGATTGTCCCGCAACCGAACATCGCTAAGGAGATCGAACAGTGCATTGACGAGTACGGAAATGTGTTAGATGATGCCAGTCCCCAGCTGGCCAGGATAAGGTCTCAGATACGTACTATAAACGGCAGAATTCGCGGCCGTCTTGACTCCATGATAAAATCGCCGCATCTCAGTAGCCATCTCCAGGAACCCATTATCACTTTGCGTTCAGGGAGGTTTGTCATTCCTGTCAAGCAAGAGTCAAGGACCGCTGTGCCCGGCATAGTCCACGACACATCTGCCAGCGGTTTAACTCTGTTTATTGAACCTATGCCTGTAGTCGAGTTGAACAATGAGCTGACTTCCCTTACCGGCAAAGAGGCTGAGGAGGTGGAGAGGATTCTTAAGGCGCTGTCTTCCAAGGTCAGTGAGGGAAGCGTTGAAATCGGCAGTACCCTGAGGGCCCTTGGCGCAATCGATCTGGCTTTAGCCAAGGGCATGCTCAGCATCAACATGGATGCCACCGAACCTGATGTGGTAAGCACCAAGCACCTCAGGATCCGCCAAGGTAGGCACCCGCTGCTTTCAGGGGATGTTGTCCCTATTGACGTAGAGCTTGGAAGGGATTTCAGGACTCTAGTGATAACAGGCCCGAATACAGGGGGCAAGACTGTCACTCTAAAGACTATCGGGCTTTTTGCACTTATGACGTTGGCAGGCTTTCACCTGCCTGCTGCACCCGGGACTAAAATACCTGTGTTCTCCGGCGTTTTCGCTGATATCGGTGATGAACAGAGCATTGAACAGAGCCTGTCTACGTTTTCGTCTCATATGACGCATATAATAAACATTCTCAAGGAGGCCGACTCAGATTCATTAGTTCTTTTGGATGAGCTCGGCGCAGGCACTGATCCTGTGGAAGGTGCAGCTCTCGGTGTGGCTATTCTGAACCACCTGCATGAACGAGGCGTATCCACTGTTGTCACAACCCACCTCAGCGAGCTTAAGGCATTCGCCTATGAGCATGAGGGAGTTGAAAACGCGTCTTGTGAATTCAACACTGAAACCTTAAAGCCCACATACCGCCTGATTATGGGACTACCGGGAGGTTCATGCGCACTTGCTGTTGCGTCCAGGCTGGGGTTGCCTGAGGAAGTCATTGAGTCTGCCAGGAACCGGCTTGGGGAAGACAGAATCCAAGTGGATGCCATGATAGCTGAATTGGAACAGACTATGCGCCGGTTGAATGAAGAAAAAGAAGAGATAACGCGCATCAGGGAAGAGCAGGAAGCCCTCAAAGAGCTTAAGGAGACTGAGATAAGACGGTTACAACAGGCAAGGCATAAGATCTTGCAACAGGCAAAGGACGAAGCCGACAACATACTGAGAGAGGCAAGGGCTGATGTTGCCTCAATTATCGAGCGGCTGCGACAATCTGCCGGCCGGCAAAGAAGCATAATTGATGATGAAGCCCGTAAGGCCAGGGAAGGGATGAAGGAAGTCCGAGAAAAGATCCTGCCTATTGCGGAAGAGCTGTCCGATAGCGACTTGTCAACTGAACATACTGAACGGCTCAGGCCCTTGAGACGTGATGAGGTAGATGTAGGTGCCGATGTTTTCGTAGGTAGGCTGCGGCAGAAAGGCCGGATTTCCTGGGTCGGAGGCGAAGGCGACGATATCGAGGTCCAGGTGGGTGGGTTGAGAGTCAAAGTCGCACCGGAAGACTTATATGTGCAAGAAGGTTGCGACGGTCAGGCGAAACCGTCTCCTTCCGGGCAGGTATACGTCTCTCGGATTACCCGCGAGAAAGCCCTTGTCGTCCCTGCTGAACTTGATGTGCGAGGGCAAACAGCTGAAGAAGCAGTTTCGGAAGTAGACAAGTACCTGGACGACGCATCCCTTGCAGGGCTTGCGAAAGTCAGGATTATTCACGGCAAAGGTACAGGCGCCTTGAAGCAGGCTGTCCGCACCTTCCTAAAGGCACATCCTCAAGTAGACACAGCTTCACCCGGAGAGATGTCTGAAGGCGGAGACGGGGTGACTATTGTCTCGTTGCGCCAAAGATAGATTGACCCAGGAAACAGACTGACTCTATAAACAGCCGTCTTTTAATAACTGTACCTTTCAACTTCAGGTTCAGATTCAGGTCCATCTTCCACTGTGGTGCTGCGGAAGCCCGCTGTCCACCACGTGTGCACTTGACATGTTATCCTCGGGATGGACTCTCCCACTGATATTGTTCCGTCAGGCAGGAGCCTGAGGCCGCTTGATGCTAAGTAAGTGCGCCTTTCTATCTTATCTGCGGGACAGTACCTACCTGCGAGTTGTCCTGATTCAAGGCAGACATCAGCTTCGTAGACTCTTGCGTGTAAATAGCAGAGGTTGTGCGGTTCCGTCCCTTCAATGAAGACTTCAGTCATTGTCTCAGGGCAGGACTCGGTTGCGAGAGCACCTGACTCTGTGCAGACTTTTGTGAAAGCAACGCCGCTGGGCACCGGAAATTCACTTACAGGCGCATCTTTCAGGGCTTCCTTCATATACTGCCCCCAAATCGCTGCTGCCCTGCTGCTTCCTATCCTCGTCCCTCCGTACACCATGGGTTTCTGTTGCTCATCATTTCCTATCCATACGCATGCTACAAGCTCAGGTGTGAACCCTACAAACCAGGCGTTTGTGTATTCAGTGGTTGTTCCTGTCTTGCCTGCTGCAGGCCTGCCGATATTCGCAGACTTGGCTGTTCCGCGGGCAATTACCCCTCTGAGCATGTCAGTCATTACGTAAGCGGTCTTTTCGTCAAGCACCACTCGTTTTCTTGGGGTGTTGCGTTCCAACACATTACCGTCGGTATCTTCCACCCTGAGTATTGCTATGGGTTCAGCTTTAATACCTTGATTGGCAAAGACAGCATACGCTGACGCCATTTCAAGGGGGCTGACCCCGCGGGTCAATCCTCCCAGTACAAGAGAGAGGTTCATGTCATTCAGACGTCCCGACTCCACCAGGCTTGTTATACCCATAGATTTTGCCACGTTTATAGCATTGGGTATGCCTATCTGATTCAAAAGCTTAACAGACGGGACGTTAATAGAGTCCTCAAGGGCTTTCCGGAGTGTGACAGGGCCGCGGAATATCTTGTCATTGTTAACCGGCGCCCATGGTTCGTCCTGTCCTGTCACTACGAACTCCACAGGCGAGTCGTCGAGGAGAGTTGCAGGAGTATACCCTGCTTTCAGCGCTGCAGTGTAAACAAAAGGCTTAAACGCGGAACCCGGTTGTCTGTAAGACATGACAGCCCTGTTAAACTCGTCCTCGCCTCTGCCTCCTACCATTGCCCTGATGTAACCCTCACGTGCATCTAATACAATCATCGCTGCCTGGGGTTGGGTAAGGCCTTTGGAATCCTTCTCTCCCTCGGGTATGTTAGAAAGAAGGATCTCATTGGCAAGGGTCTGGAGCCTGAGATCAAGAGTCGTGTAGACCTTCAGGCCTCCTTTATATACTGTTTCAGTACCGTATTTTGCTATCAGTTGGTCGCGCACATAGTCAACGAAATACGGGGCCACCTTCTGAGTGGGTTTGGGCTCAATTACACCGAGAGGAGCCTCTGTGGCAGCCTGGGCCTGTTCTTCCGTAATATATCCCTCAATTGCCATGCGCCTCAGCACGTAATCGCGACGGGTCTTGGCAGAGTCCGGATGCTGAGTAGGCGAATAGAGGTATGCGTTACGTATAAGGCCTGCGAGAAGTGCGCATTCCGGCAAGTTCAGGTCGCGAACGCTCTTTCCGAAATATCCCTGGGCTGCAGCTTCAACTCCGTAGACTGCTTGCCCCGGGAAGAAATAGACTTCATTCAGGTACAATTCAAGGATCTGATCCTTCGTATAAGTCCGTTCCAGCTGGATAGCATAAAGCAGCTCCTGGAGCTTTCGCGTCCATGTCCTATCGTGGGTAAGGAAGGCATTCTTTGCAAGCTGCTGGGTGATTGTGCTTCCGCCTTGCACAATCCTTCTTTCGCGGAGATCTACCAGGAGAGCCCTGATGATTCCTGCGAAGTCCACACCGTGGTGCTCACGGAATTTCTGATCTTCAGCTGCAATGACTGCGTTCTGTAAGTCCTTCGGGATCTCAGAGATCGGCACCCATACTCGATTCTCGATGTATAGCCGGGCAATGAGTTCGTTGTTGACATCGTATATTCTGGTTGCTTCAATAGGCCTGTACTCGAATTCTTCCATCGCGGGCATGTTCTTGAGTGCTGCTGAGATTACGCCGATTACGACACCTGTTCCAATGCAAAGAACGAAAATCAGCCCAATAGCAAGGATTGACGTAATACGGCCAATACCTTTCGACATCTGCGATGCCTCTCTTTCCGGCTGTTCATTTTCCATGAGCTATCTCTCTATTAGCCATAATTATACCACAGTAATTTCGGCTTGCGTCAACTGAGTGGCTGTATACCCAGGTGGAGGGGGCCCACTCGTTGACTGTAGCAGTTTGCGTGTGCTAAACTGAACCTATTGAACGGTGGAAAGTGTAGAGTATTAGGAGGCGGAAGAATTGACAGTTAAGGAGCAGATGGACATTCTCAGAAGAGGATGCGCTGAGATCATCTCTGAGGAGGATCTTGAAAAGAAGCTGGATAAGTCGATAAAAACAGGGAAGCCTCTCAGGATTAAGCTGGGATTGGACCCTTCCGCTCCTGATATACACCTGGGGCATGCGGTAGTCCTTAGAAAAATGCGAGAGTTCCAGGAGTTAGGGCACGAAGTCTTTCTGGTTGTAGGAGATTTTACCGGGCGTATAGGCGATCCTTCAGGCAAGTCGGAAACAAGGCCTCAGCTTTCCATGGAACAGATAATGGAAAATGCCAAAACCTATCAGGAACAGGCATTTAAGATACTGGACCCCGACCGTACACACACCGTGTTTAACGGAGAGTGGCTTTCTAAGCTTACCTTCGAAGATGTAATCAACTTATCTTCCAGGTATACAGTGGCAAGAATGCTTGAGCGGGAAGAGTTTCGTGACAGATTCCACGAAGAAAGGCCCATCTACATCCATGAGTTTTTCTACCCGTTTATGCAGGCGTACGATTCCATTGCCCTTGATGCAGATGTGGAGCTTGGCGGCACTGACCAGAAGTTTAACATATTGTTCGGCAGGATGCTTCAGCGTGAATTCAACCAAGAACCCCAGGTAGCAATGCTCATGCCTATACTGGTAGGCCTGGACGGCGTAAAGAAAATGAGCAAAAGCCTAGGCAACTACGTGGGTGTTACTGAGAATCCGAAAGAAAGCTACGGAAAGATAATGTCCATACCTGATGAAGTGATGATGACTTACTACGAGCTTGCCACAGGCCTTTCAGAGGAGGACATCCAAGCTGTCAGGGAAGGGCTTTCCTCCGGAAAGCTGCACCCTCGTGACGCTAAGAGAAGGCTTGCCAGAGAGATTGTTGCCATGTACCACGGCCATGAGGCAGCCCTGGATGCAGAGAGAGAATTCGATACTGTGTTCCGGCAAGGCGGTCTTCCTGAGGATATTCCTAAGGTTACGATCCTTCCGGAAGACCTTGAAGACGGCAAGATATGGTGTGCCAAGCTCTTGGTCCTTGCGGGTCTTGCAAGTAGCAACAGCGAAGCTCGGCGCTTAATCCTTCAAGGCGCCGTGACCCTGGACGGCGAAAGAATACAAGATTCCACAATGGATATTCCTGTGCGCTCCGGCATGATCCTGAGATGCGGAAAGCGCAAGTTTGCCAGGGTTCACGTAGGCTAACAGCACCTTTTCTTTTCTTGCACCCAAACGAATATGATCTAATTATGCAGGTTTATACCTGAGGTTGCTGTTTGTTGACATGTAGGTCCAGTGAAAAGGGTGCAGGGGGAAGGGAATAGATGATCCGGTATTACCGGCGGACGAGGGGGCTTTTCCCACGGCCCTGGTGGATAGGTGTTAGCCATTGGCTTGCCAGGCTGTTCCGTAGACATACACCGAGAGGAATGCCGCAAGCCCAAATGTTCGGTGCGAGCCGGTATCCGCAGTATTTCATAACGCGGAACAGGCCTCCTATATTTCCTTCCCGGCAGCCAAGGTTTAGGGTGCAGAGACCGCCTGCAGCACGCCGAAGTTTTGGCGGATTGTCTCCGAAACCCCCGAGGCGCGGTTTGCTTGCCGGCCGCATTTTCTTGTTATTGATAATCGGCATAGTCCTTTTTGTCATTGTAGATTGGCGCCTCAGGCCTACGCTTCACCAGTTTGCTAAAGCTAAAGCCAGGGTGCTGGCGACAGAAGCCTTGACCACAGCTGTTGCATTGGAAATAGCTGAAGGAATAAGGTGGGAAGACCTTTATGCGCTCCGTCCTGACAGCAGTGGAAAAGTCGTCATGGTCCAGCCGAATACAGGCGAGATCGACAGGCTTACTTCACAGGTCACTCTCAGAGTACAAGAGCTCTTAAGCAAGATCAGCGACACCAAAATAAGGATTCCTCTGGGTCAGATTCTCGGTAGCAATGTCCTTGCAAACGTCGGCCCTAAGATCGGCATTTCAATAATCCCCATAGGCACTGTGACCACAAAGATACTCAGTGATTTTGAGCAGGCAGGCATAAACCAAATCCGTCACAAGATCTATCTTGAAGTCACTGCCCATATGCAAGTAGTTGTCCCCATGGTAACTGCTACAGATAATGTAGTTGTCCAGGTACCTATAACAGAAGTTTTGATAATGGGCGATGTCCCCGAAACCTATATTCAGCTAGAGGGGAGGGAACTTAGGAATCTCTTCCCTGCTGAATGAACTTCCTTTTACACCAATGGAATTGGTTTCCCCAAAAAAACAGCCCCGGACTCCGTCCGGGACTGTTTTCATTCCATATTGAATCTGCCTTTATCAGTAGTCCATTCCGCCTGGATATGGAGGCATTGGAGGCTCTTCCTTAGGCACGTCAGTTATCAGGGCCTCAGTTGTAAGAAGCAATGATGCGATACTTGCCGCGTTCTGCAGTGCGTATCTTGCTACCTTTACCGGGTCTACTATTCCTGCTTTCACCATATCCACGTAGTCTTCAGTAATCGCATCAAAGCCGATACCCGGTTTCTCCTGTTCTCTGACACGCTCAAGGACAACTGACCCTTCCAACCCTGCGTTATTGGCGATCTGGCGGAGAGGCTCTTCAAGTGCTCTCTTTACAATCTGCACACCGACCTTTTCATCGCCATTAGCTTCGACTTTGTCAAGGGCAGGGATGATGTTCACGAAAGTGGTGCCTCCACCTGGGATTATTCCTTCTTCCACAGCAGCGCGAGTTGCAGATAAGGCATCCTCTACGCGGTGCTTCTTCTCCTTAAGTTCAGTCTCAGTTGAAGCTCCGACTCTGATTATTGCAACTCCTCCTGCAAGCTTAGCAAGGCGCTCCTGAAGCTTTTCGCGATCATAGTCAGAGTCTGACTCTTCGATCTGCTTCTTGATCTGAGCGATCCGCCCCTTAATGCTGTCAAGGTCACCGCGTCCTTCCACAATAGTCGTGCTTTCGCGGTCGATCTTGACTGTCTTGGCCTGGCCTAGCTGGCTGAGCTCTACGTTCTCCAGCTTAATGCCGAGATCTTCAGAAATGAATTCGCCGCCTGTGAGGATAGCGATGTCCTCCATCATAGCTTTCCGTCTGTCACCGAATCCCGGTGCTTTGACTGCTGCTACCTGGAGAGTTCCCTTTATCTTGTTGACTACGAGAGTTGCCAGGGCTTCGCCTTCCACATCTTCAGCGACGATAAGGAGGGGCCTGCCTGTGCGAGCTATCTTTTCAAGGACAGGCAGAAGGTCTGCTACAGCAGTGATTTTCTTCTCATACAAAAGGATGTAGGGTTCATCGAGGACAGCTTCCATGGTTTCTGTATTTGTAACAAAGTAAGCGGAAATATAGCCTTTGTCGAATTCCATTCCTTCGACTTTTTCAACAGACACTTCGATGCCTTTTGATTCTTCAACTGTAATTACGCCGTCTTTACCTACAAGCTCCATTGCTTCTGCAATAACCCCGCCGATTTCCTCGTCGTTACCGGATATTGCTGCAACGTTTGCTATGTCGTCCTTGCCTTCAACAGGTATGGCGAGTTTCCTCAGTTCCTCGACGGCTGCAGCTACTGCCTTGTCAATACCCTTCTTGATAAACATTGGGTTTGCGCCGGCTGCAACGTTCTTCAGGCCTTCTGCGACAATTGACTGAGCAAGCACAGTCGCAGTGGTGGTGCCGTCACCTGTCACGTCATTGGTCTTAGATGCGACCTCTTTGCAAAGTTGAGCTCCTAAATTCTCATATGGATCTTCCAGTTCAATTTCTTTTGCTACGGTTACACCGTCTTTGGTAATGGTAGGAGATCCGAATTTCCTCTCGAGGACAACGTTTCTTCCACGCGGACCGAGGGTTACCTTTACAGCGCCGGCTACCTTGTCTACACCGGCCTGCAAGGCCCGTCTGGCTTCCTCACTGAAAACAAGCTGTTTTGCGCCCATTATATGTATACCCCCTCTTCAACAATGGTTGGATTGTTGGATTAAATGGTTGGATTACTTAATAGCCAGAATGTCGCTTTGGCGGAGAATTATGTACTCTTCACCGTCTATTTTTATCTCCGTTCCGCCGTACTTGGCGAAGATCACTTTGTCACCGACTTTTACATCCATCGGAGCTCTCTCGCCGCTGTCCAGGAGCCTTCCCGGACCGACTGCCATGACTTCACCCTCCTGGGGACGCTCTTTGGCAGTATCAGGCAATACGATTCCGCCCTTTGTGCGTTCTTCTTCGGTACTGGGTTTAACCACTACTCGATCCTCTAATGGCTTAATCACTTACTATACCCCCTTTTAGGTGGAAATTTAGCACTCACCAAAGGAGAGTGCTAATAATCTGTTTCAATATTACTAAACCCTGTTCTATGTTGTCAATAGGATGCTTCACAAATTCTTGAAAATCACGTCATCCATCTGTCCAGCTTGCAAGTGCCTCCAGGATGTGCAGCAATTCCTCTTCATTGGAGACAGGTATGCCTTTTTCCAGGTCATCTTGTTCTTGTGGGGGCAGGTTGGATGCTTTAATCCTTGTTGTGCTTTTAGGCCTGCAGCGGTTTTCGGGGGTCCCGTAAAACACTGTAACCCAACCGTCCTTCTCTCCTATATGCATGGCTTTAAGGCATAACGGCGAGATTCCTTCCCTTTTTTGGAGCACGACTATTTGAGTCTCTGAGAACTCAGTGATGATCCATGGCAGTATCTCCTTGGCAAGGGCATCCTTGGTGAGGCCTACCATTTCGCGGGGTACAGGAATCGTTTGCGTTTCTTCATGTCCACATTCATAGACAGCCCTGTATACCATTTCCATGGATGAACGGACTTTGGCGGGATTGGCAAGTTCGATGTTTGCCTGCTCCAACTTGAGGGAGGATGTGTTGTCCCGGTAATCAGGGCCGGACAGGTTTTGGTGTTCCTCTTTTGCTTTCCCCGGGTTAGCTGTGCCCTTAATGCTAAGGTAAGCATAGCTTAAGCCTGCTGACAGAAGCATAAGAGTCAAACAGACAGTGACCAGCTTGTTTTTGCGGTTCACAGTTGTACCACTTCCCTTGGATCCAGGGATACGTAGGTAATCCGTTCCTATAGGAGACAGGTTTCAAACTCTTATTTCCAATATTCCCTTGTTATAATGCCCTGTGCCAAGGATAGTATTCGCAAATAAGAGAAGAACATGGCATATCAGCCATGTTCTTCTGGAATCCAAAAGGGAAGATGATACTGTTTCTCGATAATAGCCTTAACTGACTGCTGATTCCAGCTCGTCTTCAGGAATGTCGAAGTTGGAATAGACTTCCTGCACGTCATCGAGGTCTTCCAGGGATTCTATAAGATTCAGGACTTTTTGCGCATCCTCGCCTGTGATCTTTACCGTGTTTTGCGGCAGCATAGTAATCTCAGCAGTGGAAAACTTTATCCCCTTAGCTTCAAAGAACTTTTCAACTTCTTCAAAATCCTCGGGTTCTGTGTAAACCTCGACAATTTTGTCGTCAATCTCGAAATCTTCTGCACCTGATTCTATTGCAAGGTCGACAAATCCCTCTTCGTCCATGCCGATTTCATCAAGGTTTGCCACAAGAAGGCCTTTCTTCTTGAACATCCATGCCACACAGCCGGTCTCCCCCAGGTTACCTCCGTTTTTCGAGAACACGTGACGGATTTCTGAGGCAGAACGGTTCCTGTTATCAGTCATTGCAGATATCATTACTGCGACTCCGCCGGGCCCGTACCCTTCGTACGTAACTTCTTCGAGGGAATCAGCTCCTGCTTCACCGGTTGCCCGTTTGATAATCCTCTGGATGTTATCGCTGGGCATGTTTGCAGCTCGCGCCTTATCCATAACCAGCCTGAGCCTGAAGTTTTCTTCAGGATCCCCGCCTCCCTGGCGTGCTGCTACAAAAAGCTCTCTGGAAATCTTCGTAAACAGCTTCCCTCGCTCAGCATCAACTTTGGCCTTCTTACGCTTTATATTTGCCCACTTAGAGTGACCAGCCACTTTTCCCCCTCCCTGTCAATTCAATTTTAGCATAGTCAAGGCATATGTTCTATAGCCCTTAAACTAGGAGTGTTAAGCCGCGCCTAATCAAGTTTCGTCTTCGTTGTCGATTACAGGTGGGGGAGGGTTTTGTCCGAGTGATAGCAAGCGTGCTTTTTGAATCTTGCTGTCCAGGTAGAAATAGGTTGCAACAGCCAAAACGATACCGAAGGCAGGTGGGACCAGGCGGGAGATGATGAGAAAATCGTACATTCCGTGGAGGCCGACGGCAACAGCCAGTCCTTTCAAAAGCAGGAAGGTAGTGTTTCCTTTATGGAGCTTTGCAAGCCCCAGATGATAGCCGACTATGCCTGAAAAAGAGGCATGGGCGAGATCTGTTATGAATGCACGGAATAACCCTACGGTAATGCCGAACCTGACTGAGTAGAACAGGTTTTCCACTGCAGCGAATCCAAGCCCTGCTGCCACTGCGTAAATGATGCCGTCAACAACCTCGTCAAACTCTTCATGATCATAGACTGCAAGTCTCACTGCGAAGAACTTAGCTGTCTCCTCTACAAATCCGATAACCAGTGTTGTTACCACAAAGAGCCTTGCTAAGCTAGGGGTTTCACCTGCAATGAAAGGGCGGAAAGGGGCTTCTATCAAGGCTGCAGGGAACACTGATACCGCACCGTAGACGAATGCCTT
>FIZM01000098.1 GCA_900019985.1 uncultured Clostridia bacterium | reverse complement strand
AGGTGGGAAATCTGTTCTGAGCATGGACCGATGATTAGACCGTCGACTTGTTTCCGTATCAAGTCGTCGAAATACCGTTCCTCCCGTTCCGGGTTCCAGTTGGTGTTGCAAAGAAAGACGGTGTACCCGGCTTCGACAGCAGCATCTTCTATTCCGTGCGCCACCTCCGGGAAGAACGGGTTCGTAATGTCAGGGATTATGAGCCCTATAGTTTTCGTCTCTTTCTTTACTAAGCCTTGGGCAATGGCATTGGGTCTGTACCCCATCTCCAAGGCGATTTTGACGATTCGCTTCTTCGTCTCTTCAGAGATTTCGGGATGATCATTTAGAGCCCGGGAAACCGTCGCGTATGACACCCCGGCTTTTCTAGCCACATCTTTAATCGTGGGAATACCAGCCATACCGACAATCTTACTCCTATCTTTGGTTGTGTTCCGTAGTATGCTGCGATTCGTTGCCCGTTTCCTGTTTAATCTTTTGCTGTTGCCTATTACGTTTGATGCCTCGTTTGTTGTCCGAGCCTATTTCCGCGATGCTATCTCGATCCTTGTGGCGTTCGCTATTCTGGCCGTTCCCCGTCTCCTGCTGCGTTCTTTGTTCTGTCTCCTACAGTCTCTCTTTCCCGTTTCACATACTGTTTCAGCTTTGTTTCGTGTCCTGTCTGTGCTCTATTCCCTGGTACATTTACGTTCCGTTTGCCAGTGCATTCATGTTCCGTTTTCTGGTGCATTTATGTTCTGTTTGGCTGTTGAATCATTCTTCGTTTGTTGATGCATTTATGCTCCGTTTGCCGATGCAGTCATTATCCCTTCGCCGATACATCTGTGATCCGTTTGCTGGTACAATCAGTCGTCCATTAGGTGTCCTGACTTTTGCATTGCTCCCTGCAGCATTCCCTTTTCCGTTTACTATCGCTCACTCTGTAATGCATCTTGTATAGTTTCCTGTACAAATCCATGTCTGGACTCCTGTACAGGTTCGCGTCTGGATTCCTGTCCTGTTGCCTGCTTCGATCGGCTTCCCGTTCCCTAATGCTGATGTCTTTCCCTGTCTCTATCTACGTCTCTAGGTCAAAAGCCTTACCGTAAACGTTTACGGTAATATAATACCAAGCATTTCACGAAAAAGCAATACTTGTCTATCAAATACTTGTGTACCGCTTAGATCCAACTCATCTGCCTCAAAAGAGCCTGGTTTACCTCGACAAAAGGCGTCAACGTCTTCCACGCTTTCCAGAGGACCGGTTTTATACACCTACACCGTCCCAGATCTAAAAGGAGCCGTTCTGTGTCGACTCCCCTAATAACCGAGTGACGTCGCTGAAAACCACAAGCCTTCCTGTTTTGGGAGGAGATTCAGGCAGGATCACGAATAACGTTAATATAGACTCATTATTGATTCACTTGTCCTTCCAAAGATAAAGTTTCTTCCAATAGGCCGTACATGTCTTTTCTGTCTATCACAGCTCCCTTAAAGCTCATGAAATGATATTTGTTAGATGAAATCCTGAGCAAAAGGGGAAAGATCACTGTGATTGCCGGAAACAGGCAAGGCTCTGCCGAGACTTGAAGTGCCTGAAGCGAACAAAGAGCATTTGTCATTGCGTATGATAAAATAGTAGGCAAGGCCTATGACGCTACTGCAAAGGACTATGGCACCATCAAGGTGAAAGAAGGTGATTACCGTGCTATCCATGAAAGTCTTCGGTATCGCAGCAGGCCCGAACAACGAGTTCTCAGTCCTCCTGGCCGATCCTGATGACAAGTATATCCTTCCGATAGCGATTGGCCCCTTTGAGGCTCAAGCTATAGCGATTCCTCTTTCCGGAGAAGAACCTCCCCGCCCCATGACTCATGATCTTTTGAAATCAGTCTGCGAGGCTTTGGGCGGAACAGTTGAACATATAGTCATCACCGGGATTAAAGAAGGAGTCTATTACGCGGAAGTCCATATTCAGCATGATGGCAAGGTTACAGTAGTTGACTCGCGGCCCAGTGACGCGATAGCCCTTGCAGTCAGGAGCATGTGCCCTATTTACATGGCACCGAGGCTTGTTGAGTTCACCATTGAATACAAGGATATAATCGCCCACGAGTAGCGCAGCCGTCGAGCACCTGGGATTAATGAATAATCCATTCCGGCTCGTATGGGGAGATGGCGGCAGCGATTACATAAACCTCAGCCGCACCTGCGCGGAGCAGGACCCGTGCGCATTCGTTGGCAGTATTGCCTGTTGTGATCACATCGTCTACCAACAACACTCGCTTTCCCGCAACCTTTGCCGGATAAGCGACGGTGAAAGCTCCTCTGATGTGGTCTTTGCGAAGTTGCCGTCCTAACCTACTCTGTTCACCGGGTCTGATCAGTCGTTCAATGCAGTTTTCAACACGTATTCCAAAACAGAAGCCGACCTCTTTCGCGAGGAGCTCTGCCTGGTTATAGCCTCGCTCAGCCAATCGAATCGGATGCAAAGGGACAGGAACGATAATGTCGCAGCGCCTCATGCTAACGTCCCGCGACACCTCCCTTGCCATCAAAACACCAAGCCCTTCAGCCAAGTCGCGCCTTCCGTGGAATTTGAACTCGCGGATAAGCTCTTTCAGCACTCCATCGTACGTGCCGAAGGTTCGAGCCCTCATAAAGAACCTACCGCGACTCTTGCAGTCGGTGCAGAGCATCTTGCCGGAAGTATCGCTCCTTCGCAGTGCACCTGATAGCCCCGGTGCACCTGATGGCCCCGGTGCACCTGATGCCACCCTTTTTGCACCGGAAGTCACTACGCCAGGGTCCAGGGATTCTTGCGGTTTTAGGAATCCACGATTACCGGCACCCCTCTGACGATCGTGCTCTGACGCATCTCGGGTACCGGTCCGACATTCCTGCTCCGACGTGTCTACGGCTCGTCCTCTTAACGGACGCCCACATATATCACAGATAGGCTCTTGCACGAAAGGAATCCTGCTCAAACAGTCACCGCAAATCAGTGCGAAAAAAACCTCTTTAGAATATCTTGAATCTCCCAGCCTCCCACAGAGCACGCATCCTTCCTTCTCCGGAAAGACAAAATCAAGCACCTTCTTGACGAAGGTGGCTACGGCATATTCCACGCCACCTGAGACGGCAGGAAAGCCTTGCTGGAGACCCTGCTGACTTGCCTGGTAGTTTATCTCGTGATTTACCCGGTGACTTCCCAAATCCGGCCTTCCAGCCAGGTCAAGCTGTATCTTCCTTTCAGAATCGTGTTCATCCACGGGTCAATGCCCCTTTCACCTCACTCACCGTAAACGTCAAAGGCTGACTCTTCGAAGGACAGACAAAGGCATGTTGCTATACCAACTGCCAACCTTAACACGGCAGTCCTCAACACGCCAGTCCTTAATACGCCAGTCCTCAACATGCCAGTCCTTCAAGCCCTCCTTTTCAACCCTTTAGCCAGGCTCTACGCAAAACGCACGAAGACACAGCCACGCACCAAAGCTCAGACGTGTCATTCTTCATCCTCAATGTCTGATGGCATCCTATCCTTCTATCGATTTCGGTGTCTAATCGCATCCTATCCTTCTACGGATGCTTTGCCAATCACCGATAAGAATGATTTTCAGGTGATTTCGTGGTTTTACCCATGCCAGTTGAAGGGTAGTCTTTCTATGCGTTGAATGGAAATATATGGAGGTGGCAACGCAATGCTGGAGAAGCCCTATTTCGTATACGAGGCTTTTGATGTAAACGACACAACGGGTCACCGCCGCGTAATCGAAGTCACACATTACCCCCTTCTCGATCTCAAAATCCTTTCAACTGCCGGATATACCCACTTAGCTGTAGTTACGAAGCCCATGCCCTTAGCCCGGGCTGTGCGCAAAGCCGAAAAACTCAAGGTACAGCGGAAAGCAGAGCTCTCTAGAAATCACACAAGAGCCCCAGGAAAGAATCTCGTCCCAACCTTTCTCGGTTCGATCCTCTTGCCCATTATCCGGAGCCTGAATACCGCACGCCCTGATATCGTCACCGTTCATGACTGCAGGAACATCGTCTTACCCACAGAAGAAGACCTTAAGACAGTCGTTGAGGTGCTCCAAGGCCGTGTCCTTTTTCGGCACGAAATCAGGCAAGCCCTCATAGAGCGCGGACACCACATAACCGGTGATCTTCATGACATACTCCAAACCCTGATCCTAAGGAGTGTCATAGGGAGAGTCCCGTCTGTAGCGATTGAACGATTTGGAATCCCCTCGTGCAGACGGTGCAGCAATCCCAACGTAATCCAGGCCTCATGTGCAGCATGCTCCAGTGACACTTGCTTCTATTGCCCTGAGTGTGCGTCAATGGGAGAGTCACGCGCTTGCCGTCCTCTGTACTATTCACCCGGGACAAGGAACAGTCTTTCAAAGGATAAGCGCAGTTTTGCAGTTAGTCTGCGTTTTGAGCTTACTCCTGCGCAGAAAGATGCATCTCAACTTGTGGTAGATTTCATTCAAGACCCCGAACAAAGGGAATGTCTTGTGTTTGCCGTGTGTGGGGCGGGAAAAACAGAAGTCGTCTTTGAGGCGATTGCACATGTGCTGAGGAGCGGAGGAAAAGTCCTGTTTGCCATTCCGAGAAGAGATGTCGTAGCTGAACTGGTTCCGCGGATTAGGACAGCAATACCTGACGCACGTATATTGGAGCTCCGCGGTGGAGCGAAGTGGCGTTATCGAGATGCAGATATCATTGTAGCTACAACACACCAGACGCTTAGGTTCTTTCGAGCTTTCGACCTGGTTATCTTAGATGAGGTCGATGCGTTTCCTTACCGCGGCAGCAGAATCCTTCATTACGCAGTGAGGCGGGCTACAGCCCAGCACGGAAAAACTGTGTTTATGACGGCAACTCCTGATCGAGAGCTTTTGCAAAAAGCTGATAGAGGTGAGATGGCTTTGGTAAGGATCTCTGCGCGCTATCACGGCAGGCCTCTGCCTGAACCGGAGATCGTCCGCGTTACCCTGCCGCTGCCTGAAGATTACACGCGATTCCAGGGTAAAGCGGAGCATAGCAGTGGCAGAACCGGCAAGACAATAAGGAGCAGATTTCGTCGTCCGGATAGGGTGTTGACGATAATAAGACGTTCGCTTAAAGCAGGCAGGAAGCTGTTTGTATTTGTGCCGACAGTAGCCCTTTCCGATCTTGTATGCAAAGGACTATCTAACTCACTGCAAATCCCGAGGATAGCTTCGATTCACTCGTCCCATCCTAACCGGGACTTACATCGAGAAGCCTTCAGCAAAGGTGAAATCGATATCATTGTCTCAACCAGCGTGCTTGAACGAGGCATCACAGTACCCAACGCTGATGTTCTGATTCTTTATGCTGACTATGAACAAGTATTCGATACCGCAACTCTTATCCAGATGGCAGGCCGTGCTGGGCGAACAGAAGACGATACCGAAGCCAGGGTCTACTTCGCTGCCGAGCACATTACGCCTTCCATGCGTACAGCTGTCCAACTGACTCACGATATGAACCGCCACGCAGCTGCGTCAGGATATTTACAATCATGATTCCCACACGCTGGCGAAAATGGCGGCAACAGTGCCGGTAGGCGGAATATCGCATCCTCGAGCCCCGGCTGCCCAGGATTCAGTATCAAAGAGCCTTTGGCGGCCTAATTCCTGATACGCCTCTCGAACCTTCAAGCTCCTGTCTTCGAGAATTCCGCATCAAAGAGCCTTTTGGGGTCCGATTCCTGATAC
>FIZM01000097.1:4181-11014 GCA_900019985.1 uncultured Clostridia bacterium | reverse complement strand
AAGGTTAAGGAATCGGTACCTGATGCAGTTGTAAAGGTCTTTTATATAGACATCAGGGCATGCGGCAAGGGGTTTGAGGAGTATTACGAGAAAGCCAAAAGCCTCGGCGTAGAGTTTGTTCAATGTAGAGTATCATGTGTTGAACCTGTAGGTGAACATGTACTTGTCCACGCGGAGACAGACGGGGAAGTATCCGGCGAGGAGTTTGACCTGGCTGTTCTCTCAACTGGCTTTACGCCGCCTGATGGGCTAGATGAATTGTCCGAGGCCCTGGGAATCAAGAAAGGACTCTTCGGATATCTTCATTCAGATGCTGCCGGATTCTCTCATGTTACTACAGACAGGGAGGGAATATACGTCTCAGGCGGCGGTGTTGAGCCGCAGGATATCCCCACTGCGATCATGTGGTCCGGATCCTGTGCCTTTTACGCGTTAAAAGATGCCTTAACTGCCGCAAAGGATAGACCGGTTTGTACCGAAGAGGCCTCTAAGATGTCAGTCCCCACGCCCCAAGTATCTGCAGGCGAGGTTGAGAAAAACGGTGAGGCAGATGTAAGGATCGGGGTTTTTGTGTGCACATGCAAGTCTTCCATGGACTCCATTGATCTTGATAAGATTGTCAGCTGGGCAAAGGAGCAAGACCACATCGTAACGGCGATCACGATTCCTGATATGTGTGATGGCCAAGGTATTGAGGGGCTTCTTTCATCTATCCGAGAGAACATCTTAGACAGAGTTGTTATAGCGGGATGCTCACGGAGAGACGTTGCTTTGTTTTTAGAAAAGCATCTTTATGAGGCGGGAATAAAACCGGGTTTATGGGAAGTTGCTAACATCCGCGAGCAATGTGCGTGGCCGCATATGGATGATGAAGATGCTACCGAAAAGGCAATGGGCCTTGTGGCAATTGCCATAGAGCAAATCTACAACGGAAAACCTCTTGCGAGAAAAGAGCGGCCTATTCCGGAAGGTGCATTGGTAATCGGCGGCGGTATCGCAGGGATGAGGGCAGCCAAAGCTTTGTCTGACTTAGGTCATAAGGTGACCCTGGTAGAAAAGGCGCATGTTCTAGGAGGCAGAGCTCGGTCGGTGAAGCGTTCTCTTTCAGGTATCGATCTTGTGTCTCTTGTCAACAAGCTGCGTGACGAAGTGGCGGAAGACCCCCTTATAAGAGTCTGCCTATCGTCTGAGGTTTCATCCGTATGCCGAGTTGACGGGGGATTTGTGGCAAGGATTAGGGCTTTAGACGGACATTTCAACGCACATTCCGAGCCTTCTGAAGATGACATCAGGTGCGGAGCCGTTATTCTGGCGACAGGAGGGATAGAGGCTGAGCCTCCGAAGGCTTTAGCCCGGCAGGTTGCATCAGGTGTCATCACACAAACAAAGTTTGAGAGGAAACTTGACGTATTAGATCTCAAACTGGAAGGGCCGGAGGGTTTCGGAGACGGGATTGGAAGTGTAGTAATGATCCAATGCGCAGGCTCCCGCGATGACGAGCGGCCTCACTGCAGCCGGGTATGCTGCCTGCAGGCGCTAAAGAACGCGATTTATGCGAAGAAGCTGTCTCCTGAAACCGAAGTATATGTCCTGTATCGCGATATAAGGGCTCCCGGATTCTTGGAGCTTTTCTACGAAGAAGCCAGGGAACTGGGTGTGGTATTCATACGGTACCCGGAAAACAGAATGCCTCGGGTATTCCCGGGCGGCGCGGGGTCTTCCTGCAATAATGACAGAGAGCTGTCAGTTGAGGTTTATGATGCAGGCCTTGATGAACTCCTTCACATTCCTGCGGATCTTGTAGTCCTTTCCGTCGGGGTTTTGGGCTCACCTGATGCTAATTTAGCATCTGAACTGGGAATCCCCGTTGACTCACAGGGCTTTTACACCGAAGCCGATATAAAGGTGCGTCCTAATGAATTCCTTGTGCCAGGGGTATACATGTGCGGGACTGCAAGAGCCCCGGCTACCGTAGTAGAGGCTTTGCTTTCAGCTGAGGCGGCAGCTGCAAGAGCAGCAGTGAGGCTTGCACGAGGCGCTGAGTGCTCAAGAGATAACACGTCGGACGTAAGGGTAAGGTTTTGCAAAGGCTGCGGGATCTGTGTAGAGGTTTGTACGTACGGTGCCCGATCCCTTGATGAAGGCCGGAGCATTGCGCTTGTAGATGAATTTCTGTGCCAGGGGTGTGGAGCCTGCCAAGTAGCTTGCCCCGGCGGGGCAGCTGTACTCCGCGGGTTTGAGCCTGTGAAGCTCCTTTCCGCCCTGGACGTGGCTTTCTCATGATATCAGAGGGAAGATGGGGATTGGAGGAGGAACCGGGATGGAATCTTCCGTAGGCTTTGAGCCGAAAATCGTCGCTTTCCTGTGCAATTGGTGCACTTACACCGGGGCGGATCTTGCCGGTGTGTCAAGGATTCAATACCCTTCAAACGTACGTCCCATCCGAGTCATGTGTTCGGGATCAGTGGATCCCATGTACATCCTGAAAGCGCTGCTGGACGGCGCAGACGGAGTCCTGATAGGCGGCTGCCACGGAGGAGACTGCCACTATGTTAACGGGAATTACAAAGCCAGACGCCGTATTGCAGTTTTGCGGGAAGTCCTGGATGAATTAGGGATTGGAAGCGAGAGGGTATGGTTTAGGTTTATAAGTGCGAGTGAAGGAGCCTTATTCGCAGATACAGTCAAAGAGATGGTTGACTCCCTAAAGAGTCTGGGCCCTAACCCCACAAAAGCTATGTGGATTACTTAAAAGCGGTCGGGATGACCGGATCGGGGTGTGACGCCAGCCATGAATAACCTTGTTATGCCTGTTGGAGAAGAAGGCAAAGCCAAAGCACTTAGCGGGTTTCTTGCAAGATTGCTCGAGCTCGGTGTAGTGGATTCAATGGTCCTTCCTGTAATGACTGTGCCAGGGATTATGACGTACCTGATGGCAAGAGATCCTGAGCTCATAAGGGAAAAAGCTGAACCTTTCGCCGCTGTGATGCCGGTTAACGCAGGCTCTCCGGTAGCGCGAACAGTCTCAAAGAAACCCAGGGGTAGGATCGGTGCTTTGCTCAAGCCATGTGAGGTGCGTGCCCTTGTGGAGCTTGTAAAGCTTAAGCAAGCTTCGCCGGACAATCTCCTCATTATCGGGATTGATTGCACCGGGACAGTTGACAGGAATGAATACAAAAAAGCTTATCCTGATACAAGTCATCTTGACCTTCGCGAAGCGTGCAAGGTATGCCTGAATCCTTCACCTCCTGACACTGCTTTTCCAGGTATAAACATAGGACACATCGGTCTTGATGATGAAGATGCTTTGCTTGTTTCTCTTTCTACCGGACTTGACCCCGGCGTTGCAGCAGTTGTGGAAGAGCTTGGCTTCGAAAGCGATGGTTCGTTAGCCGACAGGCGCAGGTCAGCCATTGCTGCGCTCAGAGAAGAGCGTGACTGTGCGCACCGCGAGTTTTTCCTAAACTCCCGCGCTGAACAGAACGGCGGAGGCATTGAAAGCATAGCCAGGCTCTTGGCAGCATGCACAGGGTGCCGCAATTGCCGGGTGGCATGTCCCGTGTGTTACTGCAGGGAGTGTATTTTTGACGGGGACGTCTTTGACTATGAGACCAGGCAACTCCTGAGGCGAGCAGACCGTAAGGGGGGCATTAAGATCCCCGGAGATACTCTCCTTTACCATTTGACTCGGATGAACCATATGTCCCTGTCTTGTGTGGCATGCGGCATGTGCCAAGACGCTTGCCCAGAAAACATAAACCTGTTTTCGCTGTTTGCCCGCGTGGCTGACAGGACCCAAAGCCTTCTTGAGTATGTTCCGGGAAGAAGCCAGGAAGATGCACTTCCTTTTACGACATTTCGGGAAGATGAGCTTGAGCCCAGGTAGAGGGGGTGAGGGGGATGGAAGAAGAGAAAGTCAAAATCTTCATTATGGGTAAGGCTTATCAGGTTCCAAAAGGCCTTACGATAATGAAGGCCATGGAGTACGCAGGTTATCAGTTCATACGCGGTTGCGGATGCCGCGGAGGGTTCTGCGGCGCATGCGGCACTGTCTACCGCATGCCTGATGACTACAGGCTCCTGGTGGGGCTTGCATGCCAGACAGTTGTAGAAGACGGCATGTACCTGACTCAGATACCTGTCTTCCCCGGGAACAAGGCTACCTATGACGTAGAAGAGCTCCGCCCTGTCTTAAGCGATATTTTGAAACTGTATCCTGAGCTTACGCGATGCCTGGGATGCAACACATGCACCAAAGCATGCCCCCAAGACCTGGATGTCATGAATTACATGGCAGCGGCGATGCGAGGGGACATTGCCAGAGCTGCAGATATGTCTTTTGACTGTTTAATGTGCGGTTTGTGCGCAGCCAGATGTCCTGCTGAGACTGTCCAGTACAATATTGCAATCCTTCTGCGAAGGGTTTACGGGAGGCACATAGCGCCAAGGGCAGAGCACCTTGCAGCCAGGGTTGAGGAGATCCTAGATGGGGCGTTTGATGAAAGCCTTGACGAAGTGATGAGACTGTCCCGGGCTGAACTTGAAGCCCTCTATAACCAGAGGGACATCGAGCCGGAGTAGGGAGGAGATTAACGTGGGTTATCCCCCGAGGATGTATGAACTGATCAAGGCTGTGGAAGCCACGAGACAGAGACGGTACGATGAAAGGCACCCACGCCTGAGTCCGGAAGGAAAACAACAGCTCCTGGAGAAGTTCCACCCTGACTACCGTCCTGATACAATGCGCCCTGTCAAAGTCGGCGTGTCCAGAGGAACGGTCATGCCTCATGAGCTTGTAGATGTTTTGGAGTCTTGGAGCAGGCTGGATCCTGAAAAATTCCCTTTGGATAAGATAGATTACGATGTCGATGTTCTGATTATAGGTGGAGGCGGTGCAGGTGCATCTGCTGCACTTATGGCCAATGAGAACGGAGCCGACGTCCTACTGGCGACTAAGCTGAGGCTCGGAGATGCCAACACAATGATGGCTCAAGGGGGAATTCAGGCTGCGGATAAGCCCAATGATTCTCCTACCCTTCATTACCTTGACGTAATGGGCGGCGGTGGGTTCGCCAACAAGCCTGAGCTCGTACGTGCCCTTGTCCAAGACGCACCTCTGGTGATTAAGTGGCTTGAAGACTTAGGATGCATGTTCGATAAAGAACCTGACGGGACCATGACAACTCAGCACGGCGGCGGCACATGCAGGAAGCGAATGCACGCCGCAAGAGACTATTCAGGCGCAGAAATAATGCGCACCTTGAGAGACGAAGTAAAAAACAGGGAAATCCCTGTGCTCGAGTTTTCTCCCGCCGTAGAGCTTCTGTCAGACGGCGAAGGCACATGCACAGGTGCTGTCCTCATGAATCTGGAGACTCGCGAGTTTCTCATTGTCCGCGCCAAGACTGTTGTCGTCTCTACAGGCGGATTCGGAAGGCTTCATATTGCTGATTTTCCTACTACCAACCATTATGGCGCAACTGCAGACGGACTCGTTATGGTTTACAGATTAGGCGGACGCCTGGTATTCCTTGATGCAACTCAGTTCCATCCGACAGGTGCTGCCTACCCTGAACAGATTGTCGGCCTTCTAATCACTGAGAAGGTTCGAGGCCTGGGAGCACAATTGGTTAATATCCATGGCGAGCAGTTCGTGTACCCCTTGGAAACTAGGGATGCGGTATCCAGTGCGATAATCCGTGAGTGCGTTGAGAGGAAAAAGGGGATTGTTACCGAAACAGGTCAATACGGGGTGTGGTTGGATTCCCCTATGATAGAGCAGATTCACGGCGAGGGTACGATTCTTAGGTCCTTGCCTGCTATGTATCGACAGTATGCAAGGTTCGGCATTGATATGAGAAAAACGCCTATCTTGGTGTTCCCTACTTTGCACTATCAGAACGGAGGCGTAGACATAAGAGATGACACCTCAGTCACTACAGTGGAGAACCTGTTTGTTGCAGGAGAGACTTCCGGCGGGGTCCATGGACGGAACAGACTGATGGGGAACTCTCTTCTTGATGTCGTAGTATTCGGCAGGAGAGCAGGTGTTGCAGCCGCACGAAAGGCTCGGCATGTGGAATCCGGACATCTGTCACTTGCTCATGTATCCGATTATCATAAGGAACTTGAGGATGCGGGGCTTCCGAAAGATAGGATCTCACCTATCCTCTTGCCTTCCTACACGCGTCATCAAGCTGTTCCCGGTGCCAATCCGGCAGTTTGAGATAGTTTAGGAAAGAATCACTAAACAAAGGTGGCGAGGATTAATGCAGAAGTCAGATAATACCGGCCTGGCTGTTGCTGAAAACAGCAGGCCGGTGATTATCAACGACAAATGGTGCAAGGGATGCGATATTTGCGTCTCGTTCTGTCCCAAGGATGTGTTGGAGAGGCGTGAGGGAGGAAAGGCATTTGTAGCTCGTGACGAAGACTGCACAAGGTGCGGGATCTGTGAGATCATGTGCCCGGATTTCGCCATCCGGGTAGTGCCTTCCGGAGACAAGAAGAAGGAGAGATCCGGTGCTCGGGGAGGTGGCAGAGATGAAGAATAAGACGAAGGCAAGGCTGATGCAAGGGAATGAGGCATGTGCTGAAGGAGCTATTGCAGCAGGCCTGCGTTTTTTTGCAGGGTACCCCATAACCCCTTCGACAGAGATTGCCGAAAAACTGGCGGAGCTCCTCCCGAAAGCAGGCGGGAAGTTCATACAGATGGAAGATGAAATCGCAAGTATATCAGCGGTAATCGGGGCCTCGCTTACAGGAGCGAAATCCATGACTGCCACGAGCGGACCCGGATTCTCCCTAAAGCAGGAGAGTATTGGGTTTGCTGC
>FIZM01000097.1:3217-4122 GCA_900019985.1 uncultured Clostridia bacterium | reverse complement strand
TATACCTTGATAATTGAGGCGTTCAATATATCAGAGAGATGGAGGATCCCTGTAGTATTTCTTATGGATGAAGTCATAGGACACATGCGTGAGAAGGTAGTGCTTCCGGATCCTCATGGACTCAAGATAGTAGAGAGGCTGCGTCCTACATGCAAGCCCGAAGATTACCTTCCTTTTGATGCCGATGCAGGAGACGGAGTCGTTCCGCCTATGGCGGATTTCGGAACTGGGTTCAGGTACCACCTGACAGGCCTTACCCACGACAAAACAGGGTTTCCCACTACAAAAAGGCCTGAGGTGGATGCTCTGATAAGGCGGCTTTCGGGCAAGGTGGACACAGCCAAAGAGGAAGTGACCTTTGTCCATGAGGTCATGATTGAAGATGCTGATGTCGCGGTATTTGCCTATGGCATCACTGCCCGTGCAGGTGCCAGGGCAATAAGGGATGCGCGGGCAATGGGCATACGAGCAGGCCTCCTTACAGCAAAGACACTATGGCCTTTCCCGGAAGAGCACGTGGAGAGGATTGCCGGGAATGTCAGAGGGATAATCGTTCCTGAGATGAACATGGGGCAATTAGTCTGTGAGGTTGAGCGGGCCGCTAAGGGCAAGACGAAAGTCATAAGCCTTACCAGGGTGGATGCAGAGCCCATTTCCCCGGACCAAATCCTCGCCCTGCTGAAGGAGGTATAGAACATGGCAAAGCCTATTACCTACTATCTCAGAGAAGACAAAATGCCGCACATATGGTGCGAAGGCTGTGGCCACGGGATTGTCCTTGGGGCTTTCATCAGAGCCGTGGATTCACTGGGTCTCGATAAGAACAATGTCTGTGTAGTATCTGGGATTGGCTGTGCATCCAGGGCCCCGGGGTACCTGGATTTTGATACCCTCCACACAACGCA
>FIZM01000097.1:0-3169 GCA_900019985.1 uncultured Clostridia bacterium | reverse complement strand
TGCTTCAATAACAGCATCTACGGGATGACAAGCGGGCAGTATTCACCTATGACTCCCACAGGGAGGATGGCAACGACCGCGCCTTACGGGCACATAGAAGAGCCTTTTGACCTCTGCGATCTGGTGTTTGCTGCAGGAGCAAGCTTCGTCGCAAGGGGGACTGCATATCATGCCAGGCCCCTGTCGAGGTTGATAGCAAAGGCCATATCAACAGACGGGTTTGCTTTTGTTGAAGCTGTTTCTCAGTGTCCCACGTATTTCGGACGCCGTAACAGGATGAGAAATGCCCTGGTTATGTTGGACTGGCAGAAAGAACACGCAGTGACAAAACAGGCTGCATCCCGGCTTTCACCGGATGAAATGGAGGGGAAGTTCATTATCGGTGAGATCGGGACAAGGACGAGGCCTGAGTACACCAAGCGCTACGATGCGATAATTGAAGCTGCTTCCAAGGAGACTGATAAAAGTGTATAAGGAGATACGTCTTTCAGGAACCGGAGGACAAGGTTTGATTCTGGCAGGTTTGATCCTTGCTGAGGCTGCAGGAGTATATGACGGGTATGAGGTGATCCAGACCCAGTCATACGGTCCTGAGGCACGCGGAGGAGCCAGCAGGGCTGAGGTGATAATTTCAGATGAGGCGATAGACTACCCTAAGGTTACTTCCCCTGACATAGTCCTAGTCATGTCCCAGCAGGCATGCGACATATACGGCGGCCTGGTAAAGCCGGGCGGGTTCGTGATTATCGACGATACTAACGTAAGCTCCCTACCATGCGTGCGAGATGCTTCCATTCTGACTTTACCCATCACTGAACTTGCAAGACAGGATGTGGGTAGGCAGGTAGTGGCCAATGTCGTGGCTCTTGGCGCTCTCGTAGGAATAACCGGCATAGTAACGCCTGAAGCTATGGAACAGGCGATCCTTGCCAGAGTCCCGAAGGGCACTGAAGAGCTGAACATGAAGGCTTTCAATGTCGGTCTTGAAAAGGGGAGGGAGGTAGTAGCTCAATATGAAACTCCATGAATATCAGGCAAAAGAGATTATGCGGCGCTACGGGATTCCTACTCCAAAAGGACAGGTTGCACAGACCCCGGATGAGGCCTACAGAATCGCATCTGAGCTCGAGGGGCATGTCGTGGTGAAAGCCCAGGTCCATGTCGGTGGCAGGGGCAAGGCAGGCGGCATCAGTGTGGTGAAGTCCCCTGAGGAAGCAAAAGAGGCTGCCAGTCGAATCCTCGGCATGAACATAAAAGGCCTTACCGTCAGGAAAGTCTTGGTGGAGCAGGCTGTCGAAGCAGAGGATGAGTACTATTTGGGCGTGACAATCGATAGATCACGAAAAGCAATTGTGATTATAGCCAGTAGTGAAGGCGGAGTTGATATTGAGGAAGTCGCTGCGAAGACCCCTGAGAAGATTTCTAAGGTCCGGTCTACTCCGAAAGAAGGGTTTATGCCTTGGCAGGCAAGGGCTTTGGCTTTGTCAGCAGGTTTTGATAGGAGATGTATACCTCAAGTTGGTGCGTACTTCTCTTATCTTTTCCGCTTATTTGTAGAAAACGATGCTGAGCTTGCTGAAATCAATCCTCTCATGCTTACTGAGGACGGCAGGGTAATCGCTGCTGATGCCAAGATTACATTGGACGACAACGCCCTTTTCAGGCACCCTGAGTACGCGGAGCTTTGGGAGGCGGAAGGTGATGACCCTTTGGAGCAGGAGGCAAGGAGAAGAGGTCTTACCTATGTGAAGCTAAACGGTGATATTGGGGTTATCGGAAACGGAGCAGGCCTTGTAATGGCGACGATTGACGCTATCAAGGCTGAAGGAGGAGAAGCCGCAAATTTCCTTGATATCGGTGGAGGTGCCAGAGCGGAAGTCGTCCAAAATGCCTTGGAACTCATCCTTATGGATAAGGATGTTAAAGCCATTCTGATTAACGTATTCGGCGGCATCACCAGGTGTGATGAGGTGGCGCAAGGCCTCATTAAGGCCATTGAAAGCGTAGATCTGGACCTTCCCGTTGTTGTGCGGCTGGTCGGCACAAGGGAAAAGGAAGGGCGGGCCCTCCTTAGCGGCACATCTGTGGTTGCAGCAGATACCATGGTTGATGCTGCCAAGCGTATTGTGGCAATTGCAAGGGGAGGAATGTGATGTGGGCATATTCGTAGATAAGAACACGAGGATCGTTGTTCAAGGTATCACAGGAAGGGAAGGAAGGTTCCATGCCCTTCGCATGAGGGACTACAACCCTGAGACGGTTGTTGCCGGGGTGACTCCCGGCAGAGGTGGACAAGATGTCGAAGGCATCCCTGTATTTGATACCGTATCTGAGGCAGTTAAGCAGTGCGGGGCAAATACATCTTGTATTTTTGTACCGTCAAGAGCTGCAAGAGATGCGGTTGTGGAGGCCTTTGCATCCGGAATAGAACTTGTCGTATGCATCACTGAAGGCATTCCCACCCTTGATGTAATAGATATGCTGGATAAAGCAAAGAACGGAGGGCAGGGGCTAAGGGTTATCGGGCCTAACTGTCCGGGTATTATCACTGTCGGCGAAGTATCTTGCGGAATCATGCCGACGCAGATCTTTCGTCCCGGTCCTGTCGGTGTAATTTCAAGGAGCGGTACTCTGACTTATGAAGTTGTCAGCCTGCTTTCAGCCCGAGGGATCGGACAGTCAACTTGCATAGGGATTGGAGGCGACCCTGTAATCGGTACGAGTTTTGTCCATTGCCTCGAGGCATTTGAGGAGGATGATGCCACTTCTGCAGTGGTGTTAATAGGCGAGATCGGAGGACGGGACGAAGAAGAAGCTGCGTCTTTCATCAGTAATATGACAAAACCGGTTGTGGCATTTGTATCCGGGCGCACAGCTCCTCCGGGAAAGCGAATGGGACATGCAGGGGCTATAGTATCAGGCTCCATGGGGACAGCTGAATCCAAGGTAAAGGCTTTTGGGGAAGCAGGTGTTCCTGTGGCAGATACGGTAAATGAGATTGTGGATCTAGTAGCGGGGTTGCTCACAGATGTCAAGATGCCTATGTGATTTGAAGCCGTAGAGGCTAATAGGCTTATACTTAGGGTGACAGATCGTATGGGAACTTGTCCTGTCCGGGTTCAGCCGGCTTCAGGGTTCACCATCTGCCACCCTGGTTCATCCTTCCTAC
>FIZM01000096.1 GCA_900019985.1 uncultured Clostridia bacterium | reverse complement strand
AAAGGAGTGAGCAAAAGTTCCCCAGCCTCCACCGCGTTGCCGGGGAGCAAAAGGCTGAGGAGAAAGCGTGATAGGGCGACTGTTATCTTCTGTTATATACAGCGGCAGCTGTTGACGTATAGATCGCCTACTCAACCCAGACGCCATGATTAACAAACCCTTCGATCTGATCTCGGACTGCCTGTAGTTCTGCGCCGAAAGAGGCTACAAGCCCTTCTCGCAAGTATTCGTCGAGTAACGGAAGAAGCTCAAAGCGGAATCTTTGTCTCAGTTCATCTTCGGTGTCTGCCAAGAAGAAGCTTTGGCCAGGCAGGAGATTGAGTACTTCATCAGGAGCATGCTCGGTGAATATATCTTGCAGGGCCCCAAAGATCTTTGCTGCAGTTCGGGGACTGTTTTTGGCGATTACATCTGAATCTGGGAAGAGAGTGACGAATGCAAAGCGGCGTCGAATTGCCAGATCAATAGGGGCAATGGATCTGTCTGCGGTATTCATAGTGCCCAAAACATAAAGGTTTCGGGGAAGCGAAAAGGAAGTTTCTCCATTTGCTACGTGAGGTAGCTCCACTGTGCGGGGTATTTCTTCACCAGGCTCAAACAGGTAAATCGCTTCACCGAGGACCTTGCCTAAGTCTGCCCGGTTGATCTCATCAATAACAAGGAGAAATGGTTTGTCTTGAGCTGCCTTTGCGGATTCTAGCAGCCAACCCCGACGCACGTTAAAGTATAGAGACCTTTCACTGGTGTCTGGTGAAAGGCCAATAATGAAGTCTTCATACGTGACTGCCGGGTGAAACTGAACAGTCATGCCATGGTCATTGAAAAAGTACCGCTTAATCCGATCAGCCATACGAGTTTTGCCGGTGCCAGGAGGACCTTGAAGGATGACAAATCGGCGGTCCTGTAGCAGCTGGTATACCTCATCTTCTTTAATGCGAGCGAAAAGGTCTGCTCGGAGAGCATCAATGAGCTTATGGTATTCCATTTCAAAGGCTTTAAGTAGTGGCCAGCCGCGTTCAAAGGCGTATAAATCGAAGAAAGCCTGGACCACAAAACGAGCTACATCAAAATCATCCCTGGGGACTTCTGCAACAGCATAGAGCTCGTTGCCATATCTCTCCAATGCTTTCTTAAAATTCGGGAGCCGACGACGTACGAAATGGGGGACTGGAACCCCCAAAGCAGTTGGGTCTGGTTTTGTCCAGGCCCACACCCCGTGCTTAGCCAGGTAACGGCGTAGAGCGTGTATTCTTCTGCGGTGACCTGGTCGGCTGAGAAGGCCTTCATCTGGTGATAGGCCAGCCGTGCCTACAACAAAGGTAATGATAGATCCACTCTCTTCAGTAGGAAACCATATTAAGCTTGCACCGCCATA
>FIZM01000095.1 GCA_900019985.1 uncultured Clostridia bacterium | reverse complement strand
TATTCTTTACATCTTCTATCTGTCAGGAGATAATTGTCTTATTAGATTGAGAGAATTATCGTTGCCTCCTTGAGCTTTTATGCTCGTACTTGAAAGACTGATACCTCTCTCTAATAAGCAGTTCGCGTATGAGTTGGATGTTGGTTGCCAGTTTGGCTTCTCTCCGTATTTAACACAAGGTAGTGACGCTTATTAGATGAGTGGACTCCCAATCTAAAATAATTTGTTTGAGGTGTATTTATGTTTTTTGTTGGTATTGATATTGGAAAAAATAATCATGTAGCTTCTATGATGGATGACAGTGGGAAGATAATTTTTAAGGCTTTTTCTTTTTCAAACACTTCTGATGGTGCAGACGCTCTCTTATCTAAGCTTTCCTCTTATTCTTCCAACACTGCCGATTTTGAGATTGGCATGGAAGCTACTGGCCATTATTGGCTTTCTGTTTACTCATTTCTCTATGGTAAAGGTTTCCTGATTCATGTTATTAACCCCATACAGACCGATGGCTGGCGCAAAGGTGTTGAGATTAGAAAACGCAAGAACGACATCATTGATTCTATCCTCATTGCTGATTTAATCCGCTACGGACAGTTTGTGGAAACCCGCCTTTCTGACGAGGATATTTTTTCCCTCCGTAACTTGACCCGTTTCCGTTCCTATCTGGTGGAGTCTATCAGTGATTTAAAGCGCAAGGTGGTCTGTGTCCTTGATCAGGTGTTTCCTGAATATCAATACATATTTTCAAACATTTTTGGTAAGACCTCAAAGGAGATTCTATGCCAGTTTTCTTCACCAATTGATTTTGAATCCGTTTCAGCAGATGCTTTGGCACAACTGCTTACACAGCTAAGTCGCCAAAAGGTTGGTGCTGAGAAAGCAAAGCAACTTAAATCTGCTGCTTCTAATTCTTTTGGCATCACCTTTGCCAAAGACAGTTTTTCCTTTCAACTAAGGGCTTTAATTGAGCAGATTTCTTTTATTGAACAGCAAGTAAAGGATACAGAACGCGAAATCAGCCGTCTGATGGAGAAACTAGGCTCTCCCATAACAACCATAACTGGTATTGGAAACGTCACTGGCGCTACGATTATCGGTGAAATCGGTGACATATCTAAGTTTAGCAGCCCCAGAAAACTGGTAGCATTTGCAGGTATTGATGCTTCAGTTAGTAAATCCGGTGAATACGAATCTACACATAATGTCATGAGCAAACGCGGTTCACCATATTTACGTAAAGCCATTTTTCAGGCTGCCTTGATTGCTTCTTTTAAAGACCCTGTATTAAGCGCTTTCTATCAGAAAAAGCGGGCAGAAGGTAAACATCATCTTACCTGTGTTGGTGCAGTTTCTAGAAAAATGTGTAATATCATTTATGCTGTCCTAAAGAATAACCAACCTTATGTGCCCAAAGCTTAATTCCATGTAATTATATATTGTTTCAGGTTTGTAATAATACAAGCCTTTTTGTGATGCCTGTTTTTAGTTGGATCTCATTTATAGTTTTTTTACATATTTTATTTGACTTTTAATAGTTGGTCTTTCAGTTAGAAGGGTACTCCGTCACCCTCTATTTGATCATCTATACCCGGATCGAAACTA
>FIZM01000094.1 GCA_900019985.1 uncultured Clostridia bacterium | reverse complement strand
CATATCCGGTTTCTGTTGTTTCCCGAAATCCGTATTGCCGCGAATAAAACAGAGTATCAAGTGTTACTGCCACTCTAAACTGGCTGAAAGCTGATGGAATTGCCTGACCGAGAATTGCCGGATATAATGGCCATAGCTTAGGAAAGGAAAAGACGTCCCTGTTTGGTGTGCTAATCACCACAATAGCACCAAGGACGTCCCACCTAAAAGCATGGTCATTGTATCAAATTATGAGCTAATAGAAAACCCCGAAAAGGGTGTTTTTTGTTAGGAGCGAGGAACAGAATTCTTGCCCATGCTGTAATGGACGTCTAAAAGTAATCGGCAGCAGGAAGCGAATCTGTATTAATGATAAGGGCCAAAAAATGTGCCTTGTCATCCGCAGGTTGCGATGTGCAGAGTGCAGGCGTATTCATCACGAACTCCCCGATAAACTTGTTCCATACAAGCGCCACGTCAGTGAGAGTATTGAAGCAGTGGTAACCGGAGAGTCGAAATTAAGCATACCAGCCGATGAAGCAACCCTAGGCCGCTGGCGACACTGGTTTAACAACCTGGCTGATTACTTTCAAGGGTGCCTGGAATCAATCAAGATCAGATATGGCAATGAATCTGTGAACGATCCATCCCTACTTCCGAAGTCCAAGCTCCAGAGAATATGGCATCATGTTGGAGATGCCCCGGGATGGCTGGCGAGAATTGTCCGACCGATAGCAAATCTAAATCTTTGGCCACATACCCGTTTTGCATTCTGTCCGTAATGGACATGGGATAGACTCATGCTGAAACCTGACAAAGGAGGAAATCAGCATGAAGGACCAAAAGAAAGCCGAGGAAATTGCGGCTTGGCGGATGCAACTGATATCTCCACTTCTGGCCGAGGGTTTAGATAGTGCTCAGGCCCGACAGATTAGAGCCAGGATATGTGAAGAATTCGGGATATCGGAACGAACCTTCCGGCGTTATCTGACCCAATATCGAAAAGAAGGCTTTTCCGGACTAAAACCGAAAGGCAGGAGAAGTTACCGGGACAGTGAAGCCATCCCACCCGAAATTCTTGAACAAGCCATCCTGCTGCGCAGGCAGGTACCAAGCCGCAGCATATCACAGATAATTCAGATCCTGGAGTGGGAGGGGTTGGCCGAGCCCGGCCAAATCAAGCGCAGCACCCTGCAGGAAAAACTAGCGGAGCGTGGGTACAGCGCCCGGCATATGAAGCTTTATGCTGAAAGCGGTACCGCCGCCCGGCGCTATCAAAAGAAGTATCGCAATCAATTATGGCATTCGGACTTGAAGTACGGCCCCTACCTGCCTATTGGCCAGGATGGGCGTAAGAAACAGGTTTACCTGGTAATCTTCATCGATGACGCTACCCGGTTTATTCTGCACGGACAATTCTATCCCATGCTCGATCAAATCATTGTAGAAGACGCGTTCCGGCAGGCGATTCTGAAGTATGGAGTGCCTGAAAAAGTATACTTTGATAACGGCAGTCAGTACCGGACCAAATGGATGGTTAGAGCCTGTTCCAAAATGGGTATTCGCTTACTCTATGCCAGGCCCTATTCCCCTGAAGCCACCGGAAAACCGGAGAGGTTCAATAGATTGGTAGACTCATTCCTGGCAGAGATATCATTGGAGAAACCGCAAACCCTGGAGCGATTGAACCAACTGTTCGCAGTCTGGCTGGAGGAATGTTATCAGCATAAAGCGCATGCCGGATTAGGCGGGAACATTACCCCGTATGCTGCTTATCACAGCGATAAACATCCCCTGAAATACATAGACCCGGAAACATTGGCCAGTGCCTTTATGCATAGTGAAGAACGAAAGGTGGACAAATCAGGCTGCATAAGCTTCCAAGGGCGCAAGTACGAAGTTGGGCTCAACTTTATCGGATGCAAAGTAAATGTGGTTTATGACCCGGCTGATACCAGCGAATTAACCATTGAATACGAAGGCCATGAACCCTTCAGGGTGCGCCCAATGGTAATCGGAGAGCATAGCGGAAAAAGGCCACACCTGCCGGAGCATTTAATGCCGGAACCGGCAGATTCCTCACGGTTACTAAGTGCCGCAGCTAAAAAGAATCAAGAGCGTAAGAAACCTCCCATCCCGGTCGTCTCCTACCGGAAAGTTTGGAAGGAGGGCGAAGGCAATGTTTGAGGATTTCTATGGGTTTAACAGAACCCCATTTTCGAGGGATATTCCAACAGACCAGCTATACCAGTCGCACCGGATTGAAGAGACCCTGGGAAGGCTGGAATACGCCGCGGAGCGCCAGCAATTCATAGTTGTAACCGGGGACTGTGGTACGGGAAAGACGACAACCATTCGAAGGTTTAAAGATACCTTGGACAATTCGAAATTCAAGGTAATGTATCTGGCGGATTCGAAGCTTACACCGCGGCATTTTTACAAAGGCTTACTGGAGCAGTTAGGGTGTGAAGCCAAATTCTATCGGGGTGATGCCAAACGTCAGTTGCATAAAGAGATTGAACTGATGAAGGGCATCCACAAGCTGCAGCCGGTGGTAATCGTTGATGAAGCCCATCTGCTGGATAGGGAGATGCTTGAAGAAGTCCGGTTCTTATTGAACTTCAAAATGGATGCCCAGAGTCCCATGGCTTTGGTTTTGGTTGGTCAGAACGAACTCTGGGAAAGGCTCAAGCTTCAATCATATGCAGCGATACGGCAAAGGATTGACGTGATTTGCAGGCTGCCCCACCTGGACAGGGCTGAGGTGGGAGATTACGTAAAACGACACCTGGAATACGCAGGTGCCGACCATGATATCTTCTCCGAGAACGCTATTGATGAGATTTTCAAGTTCTCCGGCGGAGCGGCAAGGATGGTAAACAAGGTCTGTACTCACTGCCTGCTTTATGGTGCGCAGAACAAGCGGAGAATTATTGACGATCACATGGTCAAGTTGGTCATCCAGGGAGAGCTGGTTTAGTTCTCCCTGGCCCCTAAGGGGCAACGTTTGTTGGACACTATATCCGTCACCTTTTGGTCGATTAACGCCGTCTATTGCTGGACAGTATGGGTTAGCAGTAACA
>FIZM01000093.1 GCA_900019985.1 uncultured Clostridia bacterium | reverse complement strand
CTGGCTAACTGAGGCTTTTCTCCACGCTAGCGCCAATGATTCCGTACCGCTTAAGGACTTGGTGAACAGTCCAGGCTTGTTCCCCTTCCGTATAGAGTCTGTTTCAATTGAGTCTATCGGGACAGTTTCGCAAAGGTTGGACATTCTGCGGCATGGACTGGACGAAGACATTGTTATGCTTAGAAGATGTTGAACGGGTAACCATTTCATGGGTAGTGAACGATGTATAGCGGGCGCGAAATGCGGTTCATCTCGACCGCCTGATACGTCTCAAGCCGATCACTTTTGGCAGGGGTATCCTCCATGTCACAAGATGGCTGGGAGTTGGTAACGATTGAGCACGAAGACTACGCCTGGGCGTTTGGATTCATGAGAATCGACGGTCCAGTGCACCCTGGTGAGTTGATATTGTTTGGCGCGGCTTTTCCGGGAGACAAAGATATCTACGAAGATGTGTTCCTGTCGATTGCTCGCTCACATTTTCGGAATCGGATTTCGTGAATGAGGTTCTTCGGCTTACTGGCTTGCGCATGTCTCGGAGGACAACCCTCTACGAAGAAATGACAGTGAGCTGCGGAATACGGGTACAGAGCCCGTTGATGTGGTTACCGCTGTTTTCGTGTCTTGGACACTCAGGGACGAGTGATTGGGGGCAGCGGGTTTTGGAGTAGCGCCGCGTATTGGAACGGGCAAATCTTGAGTCCAGATTTCGGCCATATTCCGATTCTTCCTGGGCGAAATCGGCAGATCACCGGGATCGCGATTTCAATCATAAGTGGCAAACCGGGATATCTCTTTGGCCGCGTGTGGGTTCACTAGATGGCCTCAAGAGATTGCCGTAGCAGGGGTGTCTGAAAAGGAGTGCTTTATACGCGTATCATCGCGATGATGAACAGCCGACAAAGGTTGGCGTGACAGGAAGATGTCAAGGATGCGCCGGCCCAAAGGTTTCGAGCTGAAGGTGGCCATATTCATAATGATGCGGGGCGGGCTGAGTCTCTGACAGACGATGGTAAGTGGGGGGATTTCATATGGGTGACATAAAGCTTTTTCGGATCGGAAACGGGGCGAAGGAACTTCAGGGGAGTTCAGCAGCCATCGAAAAGTCTCTGCAAACCTTGATCGAAACCAATATGGAGGTCTTCTTTGGTATTTCCTTTCTTGCCTCCGAGTATTCGACCGGGAAGAACCATGGAGGGAGGATCGATTCCCTGGGACTAGATGAGAATCACTGTCCAGTAATCCTCGAGTATAAGCGTTCAGTGGACGAGAATGTCATCAGTCAAGGTCTCTTTTACCTTGATTGGCTTATGGACCATAAGGCAGAGTTCAAATTTCTGGTTATGGACAAGTTGGGGAAGCAGGCCGCTGACAAGATCGACTGGTCAGGCCCCCGCCTGGTATGCATAGCCGGCGACTTCACCAAGTATGATGAGCACGCCGTCAAACAGATCAACAGGAACATTGAACTCATCAGATACAGAAAATACGGGGACGAACTGATCCTTTTCGAACTAATGAACGCTGTAGTGGCTTCTGAAACTCCTACGTCGGGAAGAGCTGATGGAGCTAAACGGTATAAAGACAAAACTGTAATGGAAGCCCTTCAGCAGGCCGATGTGGGAATCCAGAACATCTACTCTGACCTTAGGGATTTCATCTTGGACTTGGGAGACGATGTCCAGGAAAAGGTTCTGAAGCTCTATGTGGCTTTCAAAAAGATCAGGAATTTCGCGTGCGTTGAAATACGGAACAAAGCTATCCTTCTGTACCTTAATCTTGATCCCGATAGAGTGGAGTTGGAAGAAGGCTTTTCTAGGGATGTTCGAAACATCGGTCACTGGGGCACAGGCGACCTGGAAGTGCGGATTGGCAGCATGGAAGACTTTGAAAAAGCCAAGCACCTCATTATCAAAAGTTACAAGTTGACCTAGAACCGGTTCCCATGCTTGCTCACGAAGGGATGAACGGCAAATCTGTTTACTGCACAGGAGGTGACTCAACTCGAGAGGTGCCTTTGTGCCCGTCCAAGCTGGATGCGATGATCGTATACGACTTACCTGGTCCGATACAGGGGCACTCTATGTGGAGAATTACCGCTAGCTTTGTCTGCGCGTAAAGGAGACTAACTGTTCTGAAGGACTGAACTTGATGGAAAGCACCGCCGATGAGCGGCAGCTCGGTATTATGTGTTCAGTAGCGATCAACTGGTTACTCACCATTGCCTGCGAGGTGTTTGCGGTGACGGCCGGGGTTTTTAGGAAGCCATCTGCGTGCCTGGGAGGACGGCGACACGGGTCTGAAAAAATGTCCGCACCCCCAAATGGGGATTCTCAAGTGGCCATTGACAATTCTTCGGCAGAATTATATAATGGCTTGAGAACTCTTCTAGACTCTTGGAGTCAATCCCTATATGGCTGAACCAAGGTCTTCGTTCCTTCAGCGCTATAATCTCTTGAGGTTCCGGATTGAACCGAAGATTGCGACAAACTTATACAAGATACAGGATTCTCCTGCTTAATAATGAAGGTTCATTTTGTGCGTGATACTCACAACAACAGCAACCCAGATAGGGCACGAATAAATGACGAAGTCACATCGGGAGGTGCTTGATATGAAAGGAAATGGCGGCAAGCAGTTCAATGTTTATGTTGTTCTCGCTGGGGCGGTAGGAGCCATATTGGGAATTCTGGCTTATACGCAGAATTGGTTGGGGTGAGAAAACTGGTACTTAGAATAACATGATCGTTTGCTTTCTCATCCCAACCTAGACTAGGCTATCGCAGATCATCCGAACATAGATGCAAAAAGACACATCCACAGAGTGGGGCTTTTCCTCTAGAATATAGATATTCGAGTCTTCGGCAGATTTGGTCAGTCTTTGAACACTTGTTCGGTACTAGTATTATGGATTCATGATCGCTCATACCGAATGGCTTTCGAAGTGCGAACGTCTGTTGCGATCAACGAATCTGTCCCTCACAGAGAAACCCAGAACTTTTGTTGTCCAAGCAATAGGAAGCCGTCAATGCGGGCTTAATCGTGATATCACGACCATTATACTAGATTACAAGCGGTTGCTGGAGGTTGCCATCAACCGCTTGTATAGCTCCCCAAAATAGTGATAATCCGTCTGAGATGACTGACGGAAAGAGCGGTAATCAGCAATGGTCTTTCGTGCGTCTTCGGATTGAAGCATTATAGGTTGAGACCGATACCACTCACTCAGTAAACCCCACATCCGGTGCAGGGAACCCTCCCCGGCCAGATAAGCGTCCACGGTAGCTATCTTCAAGGCATGACAATGGCGTGTGTTCCTAGAACGTGCGGCTAATCCGTCTTGATAGTCTTTGAATCCAGCCCATACTCTTGTGCTTCTTGTCGAAGGCAGTTTTTCCTTCCAAGTACGATTTAACAGCCGATAACATCTGCTCAAGTGAACACGTTTTTCTACTCATCTTACACTGCCCACTAAAGACAGTTTTAACTCATTGCGGTGTCCACTCTATGGCATATCATGTGCCAAAAGAGGTTCACCTTTATTTTAGCGGATACACCCTACCATAACTGCATTGATGAAGTCAATTGAAGAACTAGCAGCATGGAACGTATAGGCAAGCTGTCTGATGACAAGGACAAGTTGCTAGCAATACTGGAGTCCCTTAAAGAAGCAGGTACAAGCCCTCCAACTGGAGATGGACGTTCTGAACAAAGCAGCAGAACTAAAAAAGGTCCG
>FIZM01000092.1:11008-11179 GCA_900019985.1 uncultured Clostridia bacterium | reverse complement strand
GTCAGAGGAAGGCACAAGACGTCCCATTCAACCCCAAGGTGCATTGGTAGCCATTGATCCCAGGTCCGGGCATGTCAAAGCTCTCATAGGCGGCAGGAGCTACTCGGAGACTCAGTTCAACCGCGCAATGCAAGCCTTCAGGCAGCCCGGCTCCTCCTTTAAGCCTTTCTT
>FIZM01000092.1:10791-10999 GCA_900019985.1 uncultured Clostridia bacterium | reverse complement strand
TCTTCTACGCAGCAGCTCTCGACAGTGGGTTTACAGCTGCATCTACCCTGCCCTGTGAACCTATAACATTCACGACACAAGTCCCCCAGCCTTACACTCCTACTGATTACGGCACAGCCCAATATCATTACAGATGGCTGACTTTAAGAGAAGCATTGGTGACCTCGTGTAATGTGATATCGGTCTCCCTTGCCAACATAATCGGCCC
>FIZM01000092.1:0-10747 GCA_900019985.1 uncultured Clostridia bacterium | reverse complement strand
CCTAATCTATCCCTTGTCCTCGGAACCTCAGAGGTCACCCCATTTGAGATGGCACTAGCCTTTGCACCTTTCGCAAACGGCGGTAAGCGCGTTGAACCTATATTCATAACACGGATTGAAGACAGATGGGGGCGAAAACTGTACCAGGCTAAGGTCGAAGCCCGGCAAGTCCTTGACCCGAAAAACGCCTCTATTATCACTGACATACTAAGGCAGGTCGTCAGCCGGTGGGGAACTGCGGAAGACGTATCAACGAGGCTTGCACGGCCTGTTGCAGCGAAAACAGGATCAACTCAGAACTACACTGACGCATGGTTCATCGGATATACCCCTGACCTGGTATGTTCAGTATACATCGGGAATGACGATCCCGGTGTTCCCATAGGAAAGTCAGGAGGAGAAGCTGCAGGTCCGATTTTCGCGGATTTCATAGAAGAGGCACTTCGGGATAGGCCTGCCCTATCTTTTCAGACACCACGCGGCATAGAGCGGGCTGAGATATGTCATGAAACCGGATACCTGGCCTCACCGGGCTGCCCAAACACGCGGTGGGAGCTGTTCAAAAGCGGTACCCGTCCGATTCACGAATGCCCTTGGCACGGCAGCACGTTTCCTATCTTTTCCCATTCCGATCCTTTGTCTTTATTCTCCTCGCAGGTAAAGGATTCAGCACTTGAATCCCATTCTGAGAGGCCTTTACCCTAAGTAAAGCTGGCGTTCAAGGCGCCTGCTGTAATTGCTCCAGTTACCTTCGATATCACAGCTTTCTGCTACCACTTCAACGAATTGAGCCATTTCTCCGTCCATATTGTCAGCGAGATGAAGAGCGATTGCTTCAAGAGTCTTAGGACGTTTAGGAGAACCCCACTCCAGCTTCCCGTGGTGACTGAGGATCATATGACGCAACTTCAAAGCCAGACTCCGAGGAAAACCAGGGATTCTGTCCATAGCGTCTGCAAGCATACGCTCCCCTATGATAAGGTGGCCAATGAGTTTTCCTTCATCACTTAGGTCAAAAGGCCCGTCATATGTATATTCAACTACTTTGCCTATGTCATGAAATATTGCCCCTGTGACAAGGAGTTCACCGTCAATCGCAGGGTAAAGCCGGGCTATGGCCTCGCACAAAGACACTACATTGACAGTGTGCTCGATCAATCCTCCAATGTAGGCATGATGGATCGCCTTTGCCGCCGGGGCTTTGGTATATGCCGCCGCAAATTCCGGGCCTTCCAGGAAATCTAAGACCAGGCGTTTAAGATACGTATTGGTAAACGCCGTGACCTTGTCTTTCAGCTGTTGAAGGAGGTCATCCACGTCCTTCGTGGTACAAGGCAGGAACAGGGACATGTCATACTCACTGCGATCGCATTTATGCAATGTCTCCACAGTGATCTGAGGCGTGCCTCTGTACTCTGTTACATAGCCTTCAACACGTACCACATCTCCGTCTTCAAATGAGTGATAAACCTTCTCTCCGTTGTCCCACACAACAGCCTTAATCTCCCCTGTCCGGTCAAACAGCATGAACGTCAGGTACTGGCCGGGCTTCGAGGCAAAACTCAACAACTGCCTGTATTTAGCCATAAAAGTGCTCCTGACAGGCTGTCCCACCTCAAGATCGATCACCCGCAGGCCAACACATTCTCCGCCTCTATTTGACATGAAACCTCCAACTCCTAACGTGCAAAAGATGTCAGGATCGCCTGTCCCATACAATGTTTTCCTTTTATTCTCATTCTATGTTGGAGGAGGGAATCCTTTCTCAACGTTAACGGCCTAAGACAAATCGATATATGGCTTCCGCTACCCCGGCGCCGTTTTCTCCGTCAGCAATGTAATCTGCAGCTGCTTTTACTGAATCTCGTGCATTACCCACAGCCACACCTATGCCTGCATATGACAGCATGCTTATATCATTATCACTGTCACCGATGGCCATAACCTCATCTCTTGAAATACCCAGCTGTCCGGCTAAGAGCTCAAGAGCAGAACCCTTCGTTGCATCTCTTTCTGTAAACTCAATGTATTCAGGCAAAGACCTCACTATATGCGCCTTGCGTCCGAATCTTCGTTCCAGTTCAGGCAAGAGGCTATCAACGATTTCCGGTTCTGCCAGCATCAACAGTTTCGTCGGAGGCCTATCCATGAACTTTGACAGATTCCCTACAGGGTTGGCTACCACCTTGACATGATTCATGTAGCGGCGGGCATGTTCATTCAGGCTCTCAACATAGAGCTCATCATCGATATAGACATTGATATGGAATCCCAGGCTCTCAAGGTGGGCCAGTATCTCCTTTGCATCCTCCAAAGGTATCGGCCTGTGCGAGTAAATCCTTTGGGTTTTTGCGCTCTTCACTAAAGCGCCGTCGTACGATATAAGCGGAACATCAAGACCCAGCTCTTCTGCGAAAGGCACTACTGACCGGTGCATCCGTCCGCTAGCCAATGTGATTTGGCACCCTGCATCTACCGCAGCGTTTATAGCCTGCTTCGTTGTACCGCTTATCTTCATATCACTGCCAATCAATGTGTAGTCGACATCGATAGCGACGAGTCTGATTCTTCCTATTCTTGAATATGTCACCGATCTTGCACCACCCAGCTTATGATGCTACTTCCAATTGAGAGGAGTATTGATGCCAGGACAGCTGACCAGAAACCGGATATGTAAAAGCCATGCACCATCCTGGAGACTATCCATAGCATAAAACCATTTATGACAAACGTAAAGAGGCCTAAGGTGAGCAATTGTATCGGGAGAGCCAAGATGACCAAAACAGGCCTTATCAATGCATTGACAATCCCCAACAAGAAAGCTGCTATGAGCGCAGGAATGAGTCCGGTTATTCGAACTGCCGGCCCCATAATGTAGGGAATCACAAAAAGTACAATAGCGTTTGCCAGCCACCTAATGACGAATGTCCGCCTTCTCAACAACAACACCTCCCCGCAAGAAAAACGCCTGCTTATATCAATGAAGTCTTGACAAGATTCATAACAAGGACGCCCTTTTTAAGGGCGTCTTGCTGAACTTCACACTACTCCGAGTCTACCCTAGACAAGACGCACGGTCACGTGGACACCTTCGGACTCGCTAGATACCTCCACCAATGTGAATCTTCCATAGGATCGCAGTTCCTTTATTAACTCGGAACATGCCTTAAGCATTGATCTGATATCCAGGTCTCCTTCCAAACCGAGAACAGATTTGTCCTGCGATACACTGCACCTGATTGTTGTACACTGAATTCTCTTGCTCAATCGCGGACACACTCGACTCATAATGCCCATAACAACGTCTACTGACTCCAGAAGATCGTCCAAAACAAACAGAGGCAGCACAATGGGAACAGGAAACCGAGTACCGGGTAGCTTCAGAGTTACTACAAGGAAGAATGAAGGAATTCTCAAAGACATCTTCCTACTCGACGTAGATCTCGACTTTTGCATTTTTGCTGTCTATGTCAACTATCTTCCCGGTATTCAGTTCCGTAATCTGGGCCAGGAGCTCATTGAGATCTATATTCTCATCTTCCAGCTGCTTGGTTACGTCCTTGGGAATGAACTTCATTGCCACTTTGGCCAGGGCAAGCGGTATATTAACGTTGACCCGAGTGTTGTCTTCAGTATCAAAGACCCTTACTCGTAGCATCTTTCCGGGGCTGCCGCCTGATTGCCATGAGGTTCCCGAACCTTCGTCAGCGGAGCTGTCCAAAGCCTCTAAGAGTTTCAGGCCTTCATCTACAGTAACCTTACCGTCCCGCACAAGCCCGAGGATCCGCTTCTTCTCTTCAGACATCAAGGTCCCTCCTATCAAGTATCTTTTGGACTTAGCCACTTGTCAAATGACCACAACTAACTGTTCGCATTCTCCCGGCTACCGATAATCCGTATTTTGCCGTTTGAGGTCCTCGCCTTAATGGTCAATCTGTCACTCTTCTCAGAGAACCCTGACGTCTCAGTAACTACCTCTCCTCTTACATATCCTTTGTCTGTTACTTGATAGGCTACATTCGGAAGATCGATGACGATACGCCCTAAGCCCGTTTTGGCGTCTATATGATAGCCTACCTGATCAGCATCTGCAACCTGTACCTCTATTGAGCCGTTGGAAGTTGCGAGTTCGTACAGGGAATCTCCTTCTATCTTCTTGGGAACGATTCTTATCGGCCCATTTGAAGTCCTGGCACTTAGCCGTTTAGTGACTCCGGTCAAAACAATCCTGCCATTTGAAGTCTCCAGCTCACTTATGACTGCATAGGTATTGTCCAGTTCGATTCTGCCGTTTGAAGTCTCTACCTTAACCATCCTGCACTCAAGTTCGCCTACACTGACGTGTCCGTTTTGCGTTTCAAGATCCATGTCGTACACAAACCTTCTGGGCAGCTTTACGTTTAACGACGCACCTCTCACCGCTGCTCTTGAGTCATGTAGTTTCACTTTAAGGGAATCATCAGCTACATCGTATTCAAAAACGTCATCCAGCATTGTACTGTCTGCCTCGGAAGGAGTCTCTCTCTCCCTTCCGAGTACAGCGTCTGCGGTTACAGTCACACGAAAACCCGGTTCATCCCATGGTTCCACATTAATACGTCCGTTCCAAGTAGAAAGCTTCACATCGATCTTCTTGCCGTCTTCCCCCTGAAAGCTCCCATCAACGACCTTCTCCACATTCGTACTGAGTGACAACACCCAGTCACTTGATCCATTGGTCCGCTTCCTACTCATGACCTCACGCTGAATGCGCCCCATAAACTGGTCTGTGCTTTTTACTGCGCCCTCCAGCGTGTCCCGGATTCGCTCAACCAATCTCTCGAGGGCAGCCCGGTCCACGACATCAGCAAGGCCTGAAAGCTTATCTGCCACACCTTTTACTCCTTCTCCACCGGGCTTTTCAGCTGATTCGTGATGGTGGCATTCTCCGGCATTCTTAGCATCGTCTTTGAAAGACGGCAAAGGTTCTTCCAAATCATACAGTCCCACAGTCTCAACAACTGCTTCTATTAACAACGCAGCCTGATCTGAAGTAATCTTGCCTTCTTCAAGCATTCCTAAAATCATCATGATTTCTTCCCGCACAATACGTCCTCCCTTCAGTCTCTGCCTGACTTCCATCTGCAGCTTGTGGTTTGCTCTCGTCGTTCCGGTACCTTATTAGAAAAGACAGAATCAATGGTTGCTTGACCGCCAAACTCACTTCTGCTTTAAAAGCTTTACCGCATCATCAGCTGAAAGCTCGCCTTTAGACAGGGAATCCAAGATCTCTTTACGCCTGGCTGCAACTTCAGCTTCAGTTTCCCTATCGCTCTCTACAGGATAACCCAGCGCCTGGATTACAGCGTCAAGGCGCCCTCGGACTGTTGGGTAAGATATGCCCAGCTCCCTCTCGACCTCTTTTATGTTTCCGCGACATCTGATAAACGTTGCTACAAAATCCCTTTGTTCGTCAGACATCTGACAGAACTTGCACGTTTCAAAGCGCCCACTGATAGACGTGTCGCACCTTGGGCAAGAAAGCTCTGTAACGTCCAGAGATCCGCTGCATACAGGACATCTACCGAGAGCTCTGCGTTTCACACTACCACTCCTTAATATTTTTAAGTCTTATATTAACATCCTTAATGACTTTATTGATATTATAAAACCGGCGATAGAATAGTGTCAACAGGTTTCAGCAAGATTTCATATCAGAGGTTGTCGTTGCTCTGATATAGTCGAGTGGGGATTACCCGAAGACAGGGCCTGTTTTCAGTCATCAAGCCGGTGTTCGCTGGTAGGATCTCCATTACTGAGGCACATTAGCATGCTTATGATGTGGATGACAGATTATTGGAAGGCATAGCATTAGATGGGTTGTCATTGGCATGGTCCGTCAGGGCTTTCTTAAGCTTTTCCGCGAGTTTATAGTTCATTCCGGGCACTTTTGCGATCTCATCAACAGAGGCAGCACGAACACCTTTCAAAGAGCCGAACGCGGTAAGAAGGGCCTTAAGACGTTTCTTACCGATACCGGGGATCTCTTCAAGCTCTGACAACATAGACCTTTTCGTCCTCAGCTGCCTGTGATATGAAACAGCAAATCTATGTGCTTCATCACGGATCCGCCTAAGAAGGAGGAGGGCCTTTGAGTCCTCCGGCAAAGCAATGGGTTCATCTCGGCCATCAACAAAAATCAATTCATGGGATTCAGCAAGGCTGATAGTGGGGATGTCTTCAGCACCTACCTGGGCTAGTGCTCTAAGTCCGGCATTGAGCTGGCCTCTGCCCCCGTCAATAATGATAAGATCCGGCACCTGGTTCCGGGTTCCGCCTTGCTCCACAATCCTCCTGTAGCGCCTGGAGATTATCTCATGCATCATCCCGTAATCATCTTGACCGTCCACTGTCTTGATCTTAAAGCGCCGGTATGCGGATTTCACAGGCCTCCCTGATTCGAACACTACCATCCCGCCTACAGCGTGGGAACCCTGGATAGTTGATATGTCAAATGCCTCAATTCTCCTGGGAAGCCGGGGCAGCTCCAGAACCTCCTTAAGCTCAAGCAATGCAGCGTCTTTCACCATCGCGTCTTGCATGGCTTTCAGTTTTTCCTCTTCCAAGCTGAGTCGGGCGTTGTCTGTTGCCATGCTTACAAGCTGCTTTTTGTCTCCTCTTTTAGGAACACGAATACTTACCTTTCTGCCTTTCTTCTCCCGCAGCCACATACTGATGGCTTCCTCATCATGAGGCTTCATGGGAAGCAAAACCTCGTCAGGGATAAAACTTGCCTCAGAATAGTACTGCTTAATGAAAGCTGTTAGAATCTCAGAGTCAGATACTTCTGCCGTATCACTGATGAAAAAGCGTTCCCTCCCCATCAGTTTCCCGGAGCGCACGAAAAACACCAGGGCACATGCGTCTCCCTCGTCGCGAAAGTAGCCTATAACATCAATATCACTGCTTGATGCAAGGACTACCTTTTGCCGTTCAGCCACACGCTCTATGGCTCTCACGGCATCCCTGATAGATGCCGCCCTTTCAAAATCCAATGCGTCTGATGCTGCTTGCATCTCTTCTTTTAGAGAACGTACCACCTCATCTTGATGGCCTTCGAGAAAGAGAATGATCCGGTTAACCAGCTGCATGTACGCTTCCTTCGATATCCTGCCTGAACAGGGCGAAAGACATTGCTTTATGTGATAGTTGAGACACGGACGCATTTTGCGCGGCTTGGTCTCAGATATCTCCCTCGAACAGCTGCGAATGGCAAACAGACGCCTCAAGAACCGAAGGGTCTCACGCATTGCACCTACATCTGTGTACGGCCCGAAGTACCTGCTGCCGTCCGGTTCTACTCTCCTCGTCACGATCACCCTGGGAAAGTCCTCTGCAAGGGTGATCTTGATAAAAGGGTAGGTTTTGTCGTCTCTCAATCGCACATTAAACCCGGGACGGTGCTTCTTTATAAGGTTGTTCTCAAGGATTAACGCCTCAACCTCAGAGTCCGTCACAATATACTCGAAATCGGCAATACGGTCTATTAGCACCTGAATCCTCTTGGATAATCCTGCAGACGACTGAAAATAGGAACGAACCCTGTTTCTCAGGGATGAAGCTTTTCCTACATAGATCACCCGACCTGATGAGTCTTTCATTACATAGACTCCGGGCCGGTCAGGTAGTCCTTTTACTCTTTCTATGAGATTCGCCTTTAGGTCAGAGCCCATTAATACAGCACCTTTCTGAGAAACTGTCCTGTGTAGGAAGCATCTACCTGTGCTACTTCCTCAGGGGTTCCGCATGCGACAATCCTTCCGCCCCTTTCACCGCCTTCAGGCCCTAAGTCAATGATGTAATCGGCAGTCTTTATAACGTCCAGGTTGTGCTCAATGACAAGGACGGTATCGCCATCATCTACCAGGCGTCCGAGAACATCCAGCAGCTTGTGAATGTCTGCAAAATGCAGCCCGGTGGTAGGCTCGTCCAGGATATACAGGGTCCTCCCGTTGCTGCGCCTGCTAAGCTCTGTGGCAAGCTTCACCCTTTGTGCTTCCCCACCTGACAATGTTGTAGCAGGTTGTCCCAGTTTGATATATCCAAGCCCAACATCATAAAGGGTTTCCAGCTTCCGCCTTATTCGAGGGATATTCCGGAAAAACTCAAGGGCTTCATCTACCCTCATGTCCAGGACATCAGCTATAGTTTTCCCTTTGTACTTGACCTCCAATGTTTCTCTGTTGTAGCGTTTCCCCCTGCATACCTCGCAAGGAACGTAAACGTCAGGGAGGAAGTGCATTTCAATCTTTATGATTCCGTCACCGCGGCATGCTTCGCACCTTCCGCCTTTCACATTGAAGCTGAATCTGCCCGGACGGTACCCTCTGGCTCTGGCCTCCGGGGTAAGGGCAAAGGTTTGCCTGATAAAGTCAAAAGTGCCTGTGTATGTCGCCGGGTTCGATCTTGGAGTCCGGCCAATCGGAGATTGGTCAACATTGATAACACGGTCCAGATGCTCGATGCCAACCAAGCCATCATGGGCTCCGGGTTTGTCTCCTGCCCTGTTCAACTCATGCGCCAGCCTCTTGTAAAGGATCTCATTTATCAATGTGCTCTTGCCTGAACCTGAAACACCGGTTACACAAACGAACAGGCCAAGGGGGATCTCCACATCGATTCCTTTTAAATTATGCTCCCTTGCCCCTCTTATCAAGAGAGACTTTCCGTTACCGGTGCGACGCTGAACCGGAACAGGGATCTTTTCTTTTCCTGATAGGTAGCGCCCGGTGACAGAATCTTTACAGGACATTATCTCTTCAACAGTTCCGGATGCAACTACATAGCCGCCTTCAGCACCTGCTCCCGGACCTACATCGATTATGTGATCAGCGGATCTTATCGTCTCTTCGTCATGTTCAACAACAATGACTGTATTTCCTAAGTCACGAAGGCTTTTCAACGTGCTTATCAAGCGGTTGTTATCTCGCTGGTGAAGCCCGATACTGGGTTCATCAAGTATATACAAAACCCCGACAAGGCTTGACCCAATCTGTGTCGCCAGCCTGATTCTTTGTGCTTCTCCCCCTGCCAGAGTACCGGCGGATCTATCAAGGGTAAGATAATCCAATCCGACGTTGACGAGGAACCCTAAACGCTCGCGGATTTCCTTCAAAATCTGCGCTGCAATAGCGCGCTCTCGCTCTGTTAATTGCAGGTTGTGGAAGAAGTCGCGTGCATCCTTACATGATAACGCGGTAATCTCCATTATTGACTTGCCGCCTACGGTCACAGCGAGGCTCTCCGGCCTAAGCCTGGCACCTTTACAGGAAGGGCAAGTCCTCGTTGTTATGAAGTCTTCTATTTCATCCCGTACTCCTTGCGTTCTGACCTCATTGTACTTCCGCTCAAGGTAAGGGATTAATCCATCGTAGCCTGCTTCGCGCAAAACCCAATCACCGGCAAAGTTGTGGTACCCGAACTTAAACCTTTCATTTCCCACGCCGTAAAGCAAGATGTCAAGGTGTTCCGGAGGCAGGCTTCTAACAGGCACATTTATGTCTATTCCAAAGCGTTCGCACACCTTCACAACTCTGTTTGCAAAGAAATCACTGCGCGTCCCGTCAAAAGATCTACGCCATGGTATCAGCGCACCTTCCATAATGCTTTTATCCAAATCCAAAACAAGTTCAGGATCGATCTCTTCTTTGCTTCCCAATCCGGCGCACTCGGGGCATGCTCCATAGGGGCTGTTAAACGAAAACATCCTTGGAGTCAGCTCTTCAAAACTGATTCCGCACTCAGGACACGCGAACCTCTCGCTGAAGACAAGGTCCTCCTTGTCCACCACATTGATGACGACAATCCCGGAACTGTGACGCATAGCCAACTCTATCGAGTCAGCCAGGCGCTGCTCTATCCCGTCGCGGATTGCCAGCCTATCAACGACGATTTCGACAGTATGCATTTTATACCGATCCAGCTGGATATCTTCGTCAACACGAAAGACTTCTCCGTTTACTCTGACCCTGGTGAACCCTTCTTTTCTGATATCATCAAGGACCTTCTTGTGTTCACCTTTCTTGCCCCGTATTACAGGCGCCAGCACCTGTACCCTGGTGCCTTTCTCAAGTGACATCACCTGGTCCACAATCTGCTGGACAGTCTGCTGAGTAATAGGTAGCCCGCATTTCGGACAATGGGGTTTGCCTATCCTTGCAAACAAAAGCCTTAAATAGTCGTATATCTCAGTTACCGTGCCTACGGTAGATCTGGGGTTTTTACTGCCGCTCTTCTGATCAATGGCAATAGCGGGCGATAGGCCTTCGATGTAATCTACATCCGGTTTATCCATCTGGCCCAGGAACTGTCTGGCGTAAGCAGAGAGGGATTCAACGTAACGCCTTTGCCCTTCCGCATAAATTGTGTCAAATGCCAAAGAGGACTTTCCGGAACCGCTTATTCCGGTAATAACAACAAGCTTGTCCCTGGGTATTTTGACGTCTATGTTTTTCAGGTTGTGTTGTCTGGCTCCTTTTATTACTATGAAGTCTTTACTCACTGTCTCTCCTCCGAAAATCTCTTCACTTAGCAAACCGCTTGCGGAGGGCTCTTATCCTGTCGCGGAGTTCTGCAGCGCGCTCAAACTCCAAAGCCCGAGCTGCTTTATACATCTCATCTTCCAAAGTCCGTATCAGCTTTGCAGTCTCTTTGTGGGATAACGGAGTCTCCTCCAATCCGTAGACCGGCTCATCTTCAGCGGTTTTCA
>FIZM01000091.1:541-2216 GCA_900019985.1 uncultured Clostridia bacterium | reverse complement strand
GGATAGCTTATGGCCTGGGCAAAGATATTCTCATCAAACAGCTTCCTTGAGAATGCAGACGCTATCTTCTCCTCCCCCAGCATGACAGGGGTTATCGGCGTCTCTGTGCCGCCGATATCGAATCCTGCATCCTTCAGCTTGTTCTGGAAATATTTAGCGTTATCCCATAGTCTCCTTACAAGCTCATCACTTCTTGTAAGGACATCCACTGCCGCAATCGCAGCTGCCGTATCTGCAGCAGTAATCCCTGTCCCGAATAGGAACGGACGCCCTCTCTGCTTGAGATAATCGATTAACGTCTGAGAGCCTGTGACATACCCACCCATGACTCCGAATGCCTTTGACAGCGTGCCTACTTCAATATCTACCCTGCCCTCGAGCTTGAAGTGGTTGACAATGCCTCTTCCGCTGTCTCCTAAGACTCCTTCACCATGGGCGTCATCTACCATGACGATAGCACCGTATTCATCAGCCACATCCACAATATCGGGCAAAGGAGCAATGTCTCCGTCCATGCTGAAGACACCGTCTGTAACTACCAGCATTCGTCTGGCGGAATCTTTGTTCTCCTCAATCTTCTTTCTGAGATCAGCCACATCATTATGGGCGTATCTCACGACCCTGGCTTTTGAAAGCCTGCAACCATCAATTATACTGGCGTGGTTTAGCTCATCTGAAAAGATAATGTCGCCGTCTCCTGTGATAGTAGGTATGACTGCAAGATTCGCGACAAATCCGCCCTGAAGCACTATGCACGCTTCAGCATGCTTGAATGAAGCCAGCTTTCGTTCAAGTTCCAGATGGACCGCTTGAGTGCCTGCTATTGTCCGGACAGCCCCAGGCCCCACACCGTATTCGTCTACAGCTTTCTTAGATGCTTCCCTGAGTTCAGCATTGTTAGCAAAACCAAGGTAATTATTGGAGCATAGGTTAAGCACTCGCTTGCCATTGACAACAATCCAAGCGCCTTGAGGGCCTTCTATGGTTCGGATTTCATTATAAAGGCTCTGTTCCCGCAACGACTCTAACTCGCGCTTCAGAAATTCCAACTTATCCATTATTCAACCCCTCCAGGATAAAGGACGATCTTACCGCAATCGCCTTGTGTCATAAGATCCATAGCCTTATCATAATCCTCCAGGTCAAAACGATGTGTAACAATGGGAGCCAAGTCAAGCAACCCTGAAACCAGGAGTTCTCGCCCGACAATCCAGTCCTGCCACAGCCTTCGACCTGCTATTCCGTGTATGGTTATACCCCTCATAACGATCTCGTTGGAGAAGTCCACTGTAAGCGAAGTGGCGGGCAAACCCAATAAAGAGACCCTGCCGCCGGGTCTTACAGCTTTGAAGATCTGGTCATAGACAATGGGTGCTCCTGCTATTTCAAGGACTATATCTACCCCTTTTCCACGTGTATAATCCATGATAGCTTCCACCGGCGACGCGTGTTTGCTGTTGATGATAAGATCCGCTTTCATCTCCTTGGCAATACCCAGCCTGTAGTCGTTGATGTCAACTGCCACAATCCGGGATACACCGCAAGCCTTACCTACACCTATTGCCATAAGCCCTATGGGACCGCATCCGAACACAGCCATAGTCTTGCCCCGGGTTTCACCGGATAATACCGTATGAATAGCGTTGCCCAACGGTTCCTGGATCGGCGCTATATC
>FIZM01000091.1:0-472 GCA_900019985.1 uncultured Clostridia bacterium | reverse complement strand
ACTTTGGCATTCTTGACGCCGGGACCTAATTCAACAATCTCTCCTGCCAGCTCATGTCCCATTACAAGTGGAGGCTTGATGCGATTCTGCGCCCATTCATTCCAGATGTAAATGTGGTGATCAGTACCGCAGATAGCAGTTGTCTTAACCTTGATGAGCACTTCACCCGGACCGGGCTTCGGAACAGGTAACTCTACAAGCGTAGCTCCGGCCTGAGGTTCGCGCTTCAGCACTGCCTTCATAAGCCTATCCTCCAGTATCGTAGATTTATGCGAAGCTCCCTTGGAGCTCCCGATTTAGGCTCCCACTGGATTCCCCGTGACATTTCCTTTTGGATCTTAAGATGCCATTCTTTGGTAAGACCTGTGTCCTGTTTTCTTAGAGGATGTTTTCCATCATTAACTTGCTTCCACCATAGTAATAGTTTGCTATCGTGAGAAATTGTCCTTTATCATTTTGAACAATAATAAAG
>FIZM01000090.1:1952-29529 GCA_900019985.1 uncultured Clostridia bacterium | reverse complement strand
GGTATCCCTCAAAAGTGTCTGGATCAGTTCTTTGATGATGTCATTATGGATATGTTAGAGTTTAAACTTGTCACAGGCGATGACATTACCGACCACCTCAACTCGCTCAGGGAAGATGAGAAAACACGGGTTGCGCTAGAGAAAGAGCTCGAGATTCTTAAGGAAAAAGAATCAGACTGCCGAAAAGGATTAGAAGACCTTGCTTCGCTCATTAACTTGCGACAACAAACCGCAAAAGTCGAGGAGACTATTGATGCGTCCCCTGATTGGCGTCAAATCCCGGAAGACTATGAGACTTACCGCCTTGAAAAACTACGAGAGCTAGAAGACATCAATGGGCAGATTTCAGAGCTTCAAAGGGAAGAGCAGCTTTATCGAGATAAAGTGTCTGCTTTCACCCCGCAGCATGATGCAGTCATCCAGGCCGGCCCGATGATTTGTGCTATCCGCCCTGAACTTCCACAGATCCTTTGTGATAAGTCAGAGCTTGAGTCTCTTCTGTCAGATGAGGCTAAGTGCGTAGAAACGTTAAAGGGTTACATAAGAGACGGAAGAGACGGGCAGAGCGAGAGGCTCTTTGAGCGCAGCTCTATTAGTGGTTTATCAGAGTTTTCTCCAGTTGCTGTAGGTGCTTTGAACGCTGTAGCTGACGTCTTAAGTGAACTTGATGCCGTGAAAGCCAGCACATCTAAGGTGCGCGATGAAATAAGCCAGATGACCTTCGAACCTCAGGAGCCCCACGACATACTCTGGGTAGGATCAGCTTCTCTTCTGGCAGCGTTACTCATATGGCTTATACCAACCTATTCACCTTTAAGGTTAGGAGTCGCCGCTGCCCTTGCTTTGTTGGGATGTTTTTCTGTCATCTTGGGCCTTCGCGAAAACGACAGAGTATCCACAGATAACAAGCAGCGCAAAGCATGCTACGATGCGACCCTTGAGGAAGTGTTGAAAATGCAGTCCATGATTGAGGACTGCGAAAACAAACTAAGGCCATTAGTTGACACTGTCACTTCATACTGCAAGCTTCTTAAGCGAAAAAGGGAGCTCGTGGAATCGATCGCTAAGTGGGAGCATAGACTCGATAGCGTTCTGTTACAGGTAGGACTTCCCGGGCTCAAAAGCAAGGCTGATGAACAAAGCGAAAACAAAAGAGGATCGGAAGTTCAAAACGAAGAGGAAAGCCTGGGCGAGACTAAGAGTTTTAAGGCTAAGTTCAAGATAGAAGACCTCTGTGACGAAGATTCCCTTCAACGAGCCGTAGAACCCCTAACAAGCTCTCTCGATGATGCTATTCAACGAAGTGAGGACAGCAGAAATGCCAAGGAGCATCTGGAAAGATGTGTTCTGCCCCAGCTCTCTGAGCTCCGGACGAAATCAGCCGATATCAAGGCTCATATCGAAGAACTCGATAGTGCCGTAGCCAGGTTAGGCAATGGATCTTTCGAAGCCGGTCTAGAGGAGCTTAAGGCCAAATATGAAGTCCTTCGGAGACTCGCTAAAGCCAAGGTCGATATGTCGAGGATACGACAGAGCATCCGTGAACTGATGCAGACCATCCCGGGGTTGATAGATGCAGAGATGGACTCAATCGATGATTTACTGCGTTTACGCGATGCAAGACGCAAAGACCTCAAAGAGCTGGAGCTTTCGATAGAGGATACGGAATCCAAGCTTCAGGACTACCCTCCGGCATACCCATACACAGACGAACCTGTGCAAAGGTTTGTCATCTATGGTGAAGACTGGGCCAAAAAGTGGATTACCGGAGCTGTAGAAATGCTCGAGCTTACCCGGGAGAAAGGGGATATTCCGGAAGGCTGCATGTCAGGCCTGCCGTCTAGGGTGGTCCAGGGGTTCAGGGAATGGTGGGAATCGCGGAAAACCGTCCCGGAACACGAAAGATTCTCACATGAGGCTTCAAGAGAACGCCTTCCTGCGCCTAAGATCATGCTTGACTCAATCAATGGAGATATAAAGATAGTCATTGATTCTCTGAGGTTTAGACTTGAGCAAGCCGATAACGTCCGGTCTGCATCATTGGTCCTCACATCTTCAGCTTATCCCGGATGGTCAAAGACGATACCGTTAGAGCTTAGGCGAACCAGAATTCCGGGGCTTGTGGAGACCGACGCGGTCGAATATGCTTTACAGATACTGGATGAAGTCTGCCAGGAGGCAGCCTCCACACATGAGGGTTACGACTCAAGTAGTGTATCCCCGATTGCCACATGTTTGCCCGGCCTTGCCAAGAGTTATGAGGTTTCCTTGGTTATCGGAGATCATCGCCAAAAGACTTGGAGTGTAGAGGTGTTTGACGATGCATCTCCGTGCCTTATCTTTCATGAGGATGGAAAGCTTATTGAGTCGAGAAGACTCCCGAGAGCCAGGGTGTGGTTTGTATTGCCATCAGGGTGGGGGTTCACTAAGATGTTGCGGATAGTCGAAGATGCTACGCCGCCTTACCTTTTAGATGCTTGCCGCATTTACCTTATTGACCTTGCTCTTTTGGACTCAGATAAGCTGGTTGTAGGCGACGGCAGCGGAAAGGAATTCGAGTTCAGGATAGAGAGTTCGAGGCTGTCTGAGCCTCGCCTTGAAGGCGGTAGACTTATCCCTGGTGTATTGATAGACGGTAATCCGCTCTACATAGGAGGGCCTCCATGCCTTGAGATCCCATTCTCAGACGATAGGCGAACAGACACCTGGGATGTGCTTATACGTTATGGCGATGAGCCCCTGTCTGAGTCTAAAAGATTCACACTGCGTGAGAGCCTTCAAATGACCGGGGTTGTGGCTCAAGATGACAGGATCAGAATAGATCTTAAGCTCCCTGGCCTTCTGGGGCCTGATCCTATCGGACAATACACAGTCTACGTAAGACAAAAAGACAGGAGAAGGCTGAAAGCTTCGTTTACATTTACTGTAGTCCCCGATTTTTCGTATGCATTCGAGCCATCCGTTGTATTCCCTGTAGAAGATGACAGCTCCGAGGTCAAGCTCTTGGTCAGTACGTTTGAAGGAGCCAAGTTCAGTGTATTCTCGCCGGCCCGAATCCTTTCCGGGGAAGAAAATGACTACCGGTTCCTCGTGAAGCCTTCAGAGGATACTGTAGCAGGAAAGCTTTCTTTTGCGTCCTCTGATGGTAGGTTTTTGGAATTGCCTGTTCGGATTGATGTGCCGAAGGTGAAGTGGTGTTTGAGGGAGAGGATGGAAGAACGCGGAACAGATTGGTCAGGCAATGTCCAGGATGTGTTTATCGGCGACTTAAGCTCATCACAGCAACTCGTCTTGCAGCTGGATGTGCCTAGAGATGTCACTGAGGTCCGGCTTTCGCTGGGTGATAAACAGACTGCCAGGAGACCTGTAAAGGACGGAAAGGCCCAAATCGATCTGATGCAGTTTATGGATACGTTAAGAGCAGGCGGATCTGTAGGCGAGATCTCAGGACAAGCATTTGATGCATCTGGAAAAGTAGTGGGGGAAGGAGCTATTCTCCGCTTGCGCTGGCGTTGGGAAGTCATTGGCTTTAGCTGTGAAAAGAAGAACCGCTTCGGAGTATGGCATCTTGAGTTCAAGTGGAAAGAGGAGGGACGTGTCCAAAACAGGGTTCTTCGTATGTGGCGAATGGATAAGCCGTGGCAACCACCGGTTGAATGGCGGATCCCAAGCGGCCAAACGCACCTGGGTCTTACTGCCGACGAAGGCCGGCTTCCGCAAGGAGCGTATCTTGTCCAGTTTGATACATTTGACAAATGGTCGTCGGCAAGCCAAGAGCCTCGGTTCCCTTCAGATGAATGCAATACGTTCATCGTCCACCTTTACCGTGAAGCTCCCTACATCGAAAACTGGAGTGTTCGATGGAACCATGAATCTCGGGCGGATTCTGGTTACGCCGCAGAGATTACAGGTAGTGCGGTCAACGTCTCTCCTGGAACGAAGGTTAAAGCAATACTTTTAGGCATCAGGCAGGGTATGGCTTGCTGCTGGAAGGGGCATGCGGTTGTTGACTCTGCCGGGCGATTTATGATTCGTATTCAAGATGAACGTGAGGACGAGAAAACACAGGCGAATGAGCGTCGAGCCAGGCGTCAAGATGACGTCAAGAAGAGGTACACCATTAAGAACTCAGCCCGCTGGATAGGGATCGCCGTGGAAAGCGATCCTGTGACACATCTTTTCGCAATACTCCCTGAGCCCGCGCAGGTTGAATGGTGGTTTGCGCCGAAATCCCCATCCCCAGCTCACCTGGAATGGCCTTATCTGAGACAAGCCCGAAAAGCCTTCATAGTCCAGCGTGCATCAGAGTTGCCAGGGCTTCTAATGGATACTCTGCGCGTTGACTTTCCGATCCCTGAGCGTAATCCAATCGTAAGGATTCGATGTGAGGAAGGCTCTCTCGACCACCCGGATCTTTCAGATGAGGATAGCAAGAGAGTAATCAAGGCATGGCTCGAAGATGACGAAAGCGTTGATGTGAGTGTTCTGATCGGAACAGAAAAAGACAAGACGACAATAAGGTGGACAAGTTCGAGGGAGTCTTTACAGATCGCACTTAAGACAGGGCGAGTGTATTGCAGCGCATGCAACAAGCTTGTTGAAGACCAAGCTACGTGGGATAAACATCATTATCCAAAATGTAAAACGCTTTATCCGAAGAAACAAGTTGTCAAGGCATCACTGCTTCTAGTAGATGAGCCTATGACAGATCTGTTTTGCCGCTTCAAAGCCTACGCTTTATCTGGGAACTACCCTCTAACCCTACACGCAAAGCCCAGCCATGGGAGGCTACCCATTGAGTTGTTAACAGGAGACGACATCGACTCTTTGACTAAGCTTACAAGACTCCTTGTTTCGTTGGAGGAGGAGTTGGTATCAGCGTTATCAGGGAGTGAAAGTATAAATGAGCATGAATCCCATTGATGCCACGCGTGATATCCGAAGAAGCTACCTCAATTACCTTGCCACCACATTCAGGTTCAAGGATCCTGTCCTTCAAGAGCAATTTGTGAATGCACTAGAGGAGCCGGGACGGTTTGTCAAGGAGCCGATACTTGAGGCGACACCTGCGTTTGCAACAGGCTCATCCATAGCAGAGATGGTGCGAGAAGGGGTCCTTTCAAAGCGGTTTCTCGAGCTTGATACGGAGTGCCTGCCGCCCGAAAGAACGCTCTATATACACCAGGAAACCGCTGTGAGGAAGCTGGTTCAAAAGGGACGGAACATCGTTGTGGCAACTGGGACAGGCAGCGGTAAGACGGAAGCATTTCTCATCCCCATCTTAAACCACCTGTTCCAAGAAGATGAAAGAGGGAAGCTTAGCCCGGGCGTACGTGCTCTTCTTCTATATCCCATGAACGTCCTTGCCAACGACCAACTGGCAAGGCTACGTAGACTACTTGCCAACTATCCTAAGATTACTTTCGGTCGGTATACCGGCGAGACTGAGAGATCTCATCGTGCTGCGCTTGCAAAGTACAGAGAAATGTGCGGCCGTGATCCTCTCCCTAATGAACTGATCTCCAGGGAGAAGATGTGGGAGGCTCCTCCTCATATCCTGCTCACCAACTATGCGATGTTAGAATACCTCCTCCTTAGGCCTGATGACAGCGTCTTCTTTGACGGTGCTTCCGCCAGGAACTGGCGCTTTATCGTCATCGATGAAGCCCATACCTACTCAGGAGCAAGAGGCATTGAAATCGCAATGCTCCTGAGGAGGCTAAAAGACCGGGTAGTCCAAGGCGAAAGAGGCAGGATTCAGTGTGTGGCCACAAGCGCAACACTGGGCAGGGGAAGGGATGATTATCCCGCTGTAGCAAGGTTCGCGTCGGATCTGTTTGGTGAGGGATTCAGCTGGGTCGACGGAGACCCTGATAACCAGGATGTAGTTGAAGCATCGAAGCTCCCTCTTGCGGAAGCAAGACCCGGTTGGGGAACGTTTGACCCCGCAGTCTACCTGGAACTCCAAAACGCAGTAAAGAACATACCAGAAGCTGCACTTCCCAGTGAACTCGCCCGTATTGCACGTGCAAACGGCGTACCTGAGCCAGTGTCAAAAACAGCTGAAAGAGCAGGGGAAACCGGAGGATGGAAAGCTTTCCTGCATGAGATCTTAAAAGGAGACGAAAGACTCCTCAAGCTCCAGGGAAAACTCGAAGAAGGGCCTGGGTTTGTGAGAGACCTAGCGGAATCACTTATTCCACATGATGAGGATTCCACGCAGAAACTCGTTGCGCTGGTAGACCTTGCTAACCAAGCGAAAGCCGATGGCGAAAGCCAGGCTTTGCTGCCTGCCAGATACCATCTTTTTGTCCGTGCGATTGAAGGAGCTTACTTAAGTCTTGCCGGAGAAAAGGAGCTATACCTTGAAAGGCACGAATCCGTAACCAAAGATGGTAAGAAGTACCCTGTTTTCGAGGTGGCTACTTGCAGGCAGTGCGGTTCTATGTATTTAGTAGGACGGATCGAGTCCGGTAACAGTGGGCAAGTATTGAAGCAGGCTCATGCTTTTGATGAAAACCCCGGGTACTTTCTCCTAATTGAGGAAGACGTCGAGAAACCATCACCTAATGAAGACGATGAAGTAGGGTTTCCAGACCTATCCGAGTCTTCAGAGCACCGGGATGAATACCGTCTCTGCGGCACGTGCGGGGCGATAGCTTCAGCTGACTCCTTATTTCCCTTATGTGATTGTGACGACGGCAATATCTATCCTTTAGTAAAGGCAAAAACCTCAAGTTCAGAGAAAAAGGGGGTTTACCTGTGCTGTGCCTGCGGAAGGTGCAACCCCCATGGAATAGTGTGGCGGTTCTTGGTGGGAACTGAAGCTGCGGCAAGTGTCTTGGCCACCGCTCTTTATCAAAATCTTGAGCCCCGAGAAGAAAAAGAAGTAGTTGAGATTGAAATAGACCACAGAGAGCCTCTTGAAGATGACCCTTGGTCTCCTGTATGGCAGAGTGCATCTTCTGAGACTGCAGCGAGCCTTGACCTGTCCGGAGGTTCCAGAAAACTCCTGGCGTTTTCAGACAGCAGGCAAGACGCCGCTTTCTTTGCACCTTACTTAAACCGTACACATAACCGTATTCTGCGGAGGACCTTAATCCTTAAGACTCTGGAGAGGTACAAGGAGAGTGCTTTCCGCAATAGGTGGAGGATGCAAGATCTCGTAGATCCGCTTGTAAGAAGTATAGAAGAAGCGGAGCTCTTTCCCAGGTACAGTTACCAGCAACTCCGAAAAGAGGCATGGAAGTGGATCCTTCAGGAATTCCTTTCAATAGACCGCAACATTAGCTTGGAAGGCCTGGGTCTTTTGGGATTTGTTCTTGCAAAGCCAAGTATACCGGTAGTACCTAGGGCTCTTACAGAACCTCCTCGGAACCTTACTCAGGATGAAGCATGGACTTTGATTGTTGCGCTCCTTGATACGCTTAGAATAAGTGGAGCAGTTCTTTTCCCGGATGAAGTCTCCCCTGGCGATGAAGCCTTTGCGCCGAGAAACAAACCTTTCTACGTGCGAGAGAATACAGCCAGCTCAAAGCACGGCATATTGAGCTGGAATTCAACGAGGCTAAATAGCAGAGTGGATTATTTCCTGAGAGTCGCTGGAAGGGTCGGCATTGATAAGACTGATGAGGAGTTGCGGAATGATTTAAGCAGTATATGGAGTCGTTGCTTCAGCCTTGAGTCTTCCGGAAGCCCTTGGCGGGAGTATTTCCATATTGTACGGATGCCTCGTTTAGGTGTGGTCTATCAGCTGAGGTACGACGTTTGGGATCTTAAATCGAGAATCCTGGATGATGATGTTACCTGGTACATTTGTGATACATGCCAGAGCCTAACTCTCCATAATGTGCGAGGTGTTTGTAGATCATACAGGTGCCAGGGAACCCTACGGCCATGCGATCCCGACAGAGAGCTGAAAAACAACCACTACTACAGGCTTTACAAAGAGACGGAACCTATCCCGATGAAGGTGGAGGAGCACACAGCGCAGCTTACTAGTGAGGAAGCAGCGAAATTACAGGAGGAGTTCATTAAGGGTGAAGTTAATGTCCTGAGTTGTTCTACCACATTTGAGCTGGGTGTGGATGTAGGCGACTTAGAAGCCGTGTTCATGAGAAACGTGCCCCCCTCAGCGGCTAACTACATACAAAGGGCAGGACGGGCAGGGAGGCGCACCGATTCTACTGCGTTTTCCTTAACATTTGCGGAGAGAAGGTCCCATGATCTTACGCACTACCGCGAACCTTGGCGTATGGTCTCAGGCAAGATCGCAGCTCCCCAGTTTAAACTTGAGAACGAGAAGATTATAAGAAGACATGTGTACGCTACAGCCCTTTCAGCTTTCTTTAAGAGAAACAGGGGTTACTTCAACGAGAAAGGGGTGGAGACATTCTTCTTTAGAGAGGGCCTTTCCGGACCTGAAGCTCTAGCGAGATATCTAAGAACGAAACCTCTGTCTTTGTATCGATCTCTTCTTAGAATAGTCCCTGAGACACTGTACGAAGGCCTTGATATTCAAGGATGGGGCTGGGTTGAATCTCTTCTTGGAGAAGAGAACGGAGTGCTTGAACTGGCATATAGAGAGGTCAAAAGCGATGTTGAGGAGCTTGAGAAGCTGAGGGAGGAGCGGTTCAGGCAAGGGAAGCCTGCAGATTACCTAATAAGACTTATAGATACCATAAAAAAGAGAGATATTATCGGATTCTTGTCAAGCCGGAATGTGGTGCCGAAGTACGGTTTCCCAGTGGATGTGGTGCAGCTCCAAATCCTCCATGAAGGAGAAGATGCAAATAAGCTGCAACTCGAGCGGGATCTTAGGATTGCGCTGTCGGAGTATGCTCCAAGCAGTCAGGTAGTTGCAAAGGGCAAGCTGTGGACGAGTAGATATATAAAACGTCTGCCTAATAAGGAATGGGAGAGATACAGGTACGCTATATGTGACAACTGTCAGAGTTATGTCAGTGAAAGAGCGGAGCTTGCCGAGCGGTTTGGACCTTGTCCTGTATGTGGAAAGGCTTATGGCAAAAACCAAGGAGTCTTCATAGTGCCTGCATTCGGATTTATGACAAGCAGAGAGCAGCCTGGGAAACCAGGAGATTCAAGGCCTGAGAGGACGTATTCCACCCGGGTATTCTATCAAGGAGGAAATGAAGATGCGAAAGAGCGTGTAACCTTGCAGCTTCGCGGTGTATCTCTTGTAGCAACGCCGATTGCTCGTGGCACCTTAGGCATGATAAATGACGCAGGAAAGGTTAGGTTTAAGGTTTGTAATACATGTGGGTACGCGATTCTGGGCTCTGAACACACGCCATCCAAACATAAGAATCCGTGGGGAGGGGAATGCCAAGGGAAGCTTACAGGCGGATATTCTCTCGGCCATGAGTTTCAGACTGACGTCTTAAAGCTTGAATTCCGCGATTGGATGGATCCCAGGCCAGGCTTCTGGTTATCTCTCTTGTATGGTCTCCTTGAAGGTGTCAGCGGAGCTCTCGATATAGAGAGGCGGGATATTGACGGGTGTCTGTATACTCCAGTAAGTAATCCGGGCACAAGGCAATTGATTCTTTTTGATGATGTCCCGGGAGGAGCGGGGCATGTCAGGCGTATTGCCAATGAGGCGCCTCTTAGAAGTGTCCTTGAGGAGACGTTGCGGCGATTGACAAGCTGCGATTGCGGAAGCATTGATAACGACACAAGTTGCTATGAGTGCTTGAGAAACTATAGAAATCAGTTTTGTCATGATGAACTAAAGAGGGGGATGGTAGTGGGGTTTCTGCGCGAGGTGCTGGGTTAGGGCCCAAATAGGCTTTGAACCAAAGGTACACTCTATAGCAATCTTGAAGATTGGTGGTGAGGGCGAATCGGACGAACGGGAGGAAATCCTAAAGCTGTGTCGAACGTGATAACAGTGACTTTTGGGCCAGGATTACTATCGGCTACAGCCAAGAAGATATCGGTACTTAGAACGCATAGGTGTCTGAGTACACATGGTTCATGCTTCGTGTTGTGAATCATCAATAAGTGGTACCCAGAGACATTAGACTGCGGCAGATATCGCCAGGTTTAATGTTTTGTTAGGAACTCGGATGTCGATGTAGCCTTTTTGGAGAGATATCTCTGCAATACGTGACTACATGTGAGGATATCTCCATATATGAACATTTGATTTGAGGGTTGAAGAGTGGAGTTAGTTAGATTAGGCATCATTGGTTGTGGAGCGATTTCAAAGAAGCATGGGGAGGCTATCTCCCGAATAGAGGATGCAAAGCTAGTTGCCGCGGCAGACTTGGTTGAAGAAAACGTACGACGATTTGTGGATAATTACGGCGGTAAGCCATACACAGACTATCGAGAGATGCTAGAGGATCCTGATGTGGATGCTGTGATCATTGTAACTCCCAGCGGACTCCATGCAAACATGGCTCAAGATGCATTAGATGCCGGAAAACACGTTCTCGTAGAAAAACCCCTTGCGATGTCTGCTGATGATGCAGACAGTCTCATCAAGAAAGCTCAAGAAGTCAAACGTACTCTCCAGACTGTCCATCCGAATAGGTACTATGAAACAAGTGAGATGACTCATAAAGCGATTAAAGAAGGGCGCTTTGGGAAGCTTAGTCACGGAGTAGCTACAGTTAGATGGAACAGAACACAGGAGTACTATGACGAGGCGCCATGGCGAAAAACAAGGGAGATGGATGGAGGCGTCCTCCTAAATCAGGCATGGCATGCACTGGATCTCCTCCTTTGGTTTATGGGGCCAGTCGCAAGAGCGCAAGGTATGACATCTAAGCGTCTACATGATGTCGAGACAGAGGATATTGCCCTTGTGACCTTGGAGTTTGAGAGCGGAGCCTTGGGACTTGTTGAAGCAACTACAAACGTCTACCCCCGAAACCTCGAGCAGACAGTGAGCATCTTCGGCGAGAAGGGAACAGCAGTACTCGGAGGCAGTAGAATAGATGCCATCAGGGTTTGGAGAGTAAAAGGGGATAAAGACGAAAGCGAAGTACTTGGAGTATGGAGTGAGGATACTGCGCCGAAACACAATCCGAGTTGGGCACATGAGAGAGTCATTAGGTATTTCATAAACCATCTGAAGTCGGGAATCATCGTTGCTCCAGAGGTACATACTGCTGCTATGGCTATCAAAGTGATAGAGTCGGTGGTGGGTTCATCCTCGGAGACTTCCTGCCAATAACCTAGTCTCTAGCCTTCACAACGCTGGCGAGAGACCTGCTGAAATAAATCATTAGTTTTCATTCTTATCAAGCAGGATTCTTGGTGTTTACGAGGAACACTCTAGGATAAGCCAAATCTTGTCGAACCCTGTCATATCAATGTGTTTATTCTAGAACAGAGAGGATTTGTGTATGACATATGACGACACATGCATTCATTGACCCGAGTGCCCGGGTTGGAAAGAATGTTAAACTCGGAAAAGGCGTTGTTATAAGAGCAAACGTCATTATTGAAGATGATTGCATTATCAATGATGATGTGATAATCGACTACGGTACCGTGATAAGGAGCTGTACTGCTATAGGCAAAGGTAGTTCAATTGGAGTAAATGCTATCGTCGGACAAGCTCCTTCAAGAGCCAGAACAAGCACACTTTCCGCAGATCCGGATCTCCCAGGCCTTATGGTGGGAGAGAACTGCCAGATATGTGCAGGCGCCATAGTATACGCAGGAACAGTGCTGGGGTCAGGTTGCTTTATTGCTGATTCTGCTCAGGTGAGAGAACATTGCAGGCTAGGAGAGAACGTGATCGTCGGGCATGCCTCAACAATTGAGAATAACTGCATAATAGGAGATAGAACAAAAATCCAAACCGGTGTATATATCGTAGCTGGTTCTGTGCTTGAGGAAGATGTCTTCATTGCTCCTATGGTAACTACAACTAACGATAATTTCGTCGCTCGTACAGAGGAGCGTTTCAAATACAGGAAAGGTGTCACTGTGAAAAAAGGCGGACGAATTGCAGGTAATGCTGTGATCCTTCCTGGCGTGACAATAGGCCAGGAAGCTTTGGTTGCTGCAGGAAGTGTAGTAACGAAAGATGTTCCAGCTTTCAAGGTTGTAATGGGTATTCCTGCTAGGGTGGTACGAGATGTGCCCCCTGAACAGATTATCCATCGTGACTAGACTATGAGGGTGGTGTTGTATTTGATGATACCCGGGTTTAGCCTTACCAGGCAAAATGCTGAATTAGAACAAGAAGTGACTGAAGCTATCCTTGACGTAATGCGCGGAGGGCAGTTCATCCTAGGTGAGAATGTAGCTAAGCTTGAGAAGGAAATCGCTGATCTTTGCGAGGCGGAGTATGCAATAGGCGTTGGGAACTGCAGTGATGCCTTGTATTTAGCACTGCGCGCATGCGGTGTAGGTCCGGGCGATGAAGTGATAACTACGCCATTTACATTCTTCGCCACAGCCGGGGCTATAGCGCATACCGGTGCTAAACCAGTGTTTTGCGATATTGATCCGGGTACATTCAACATAGACCCTTCGAGAATAGAGGATGCCATAACAGAACGTACGAAGGCGATACTGCCGGTTCATCTTTATGGGCAGGCAGCTGATATGGATCCTATAAACTCCATTGCGAAAAAGTATAGTCTCTACGTCATCGAAGATGCTGCTCAAGCTATCGGAGCGAAATACAAAGGAAGACCTGTCGGTTCGTTAGGAGATATTGCATGCTTTAGCTTTTTCCCTACCAAGAACCTTGGGGCATTTGGTGACGGCGGAATGTTAACAACTAACGATCCAGAGCTTGAAGAACGTATCAGAATGCTCAGAGTGCACGGATCAAAGAAGAAATACCATCATGAGATCCTAGGCTGTAATAGTAGGCTAGATGAACTCCAAGCAGCTATCCTAAGGGTTAAGCTTAAGTATCTCGACGCATGGACTAATACAAGGAGAGCGCTTGCTGAAAGGTACAGAGAAAAGCTTAACGTAGCAGGCAATGCGATAGTACTTCCTACGGAAATGGAATGGGCATACCATGTTTACCATCAGTACACTATCCGTGTTCCTAACCGGGATGCTGTTCAAGAAGAGCTGAAAGCTAGAGGTATAGCCTCTACAGTGTACTATCCATTATCCTTGCACTTGCAGCCTGTCTTTAAGGATCTAGGTTATGAGCCAGGGGATTTCCCTGAAAGTGAAAAGGCAACTGAGGAAGCATTGTCACTTCCGATGTTTCCCGAATTAGAGTATGCTGAGCAGGATCGTGTAGTAGAAGAGCTTCGTGACATATTGAAAGGCTAATCCGGGCTGCGAAGCCGTCAGGAGGAAAAATTCATGGCACTTCAAGCAAAAAGTGAGCCAAAACCCGATTATGCAAAAGAACTCATAGCTAAGTTCAAGAACCATAGCGCGGTAGTAGCTGTTGTAGGCATTGGTTATGTAGGGCTGCCGCTGGCTGTAGAAAAGGCCAAAGTGGGTTTTCCCGTTATAGGGTTAGACCGCAACAAAGAGCGAGTCGGAATGGTCAATCGTGGAGAGAATTACATCCGTGATGTCAAGGATGAGGAGCTCAGAAAGGTTGTGTCGGAAGGGAAGTTCCGTGCATCAAATGACTTTTCTGAGCTGAGTAAAGCAGACGTGATTATCATATGTGTGCCTACGCCTCTTACCATACATAAAACGCCTGATCTTCAATATATAGAGAATGTAACTGAGCAGATTGCAGAACACATGCGCCCCGGTCAGCTTGTATCTTTGGAAAGCACTACCTATCCGGGAACAACTGAAGAAGTAATACTTCCGAAGCTAGCTGCTACAGGGTTGAAAGTTGGGGAGGACTTCTTTCTATGTCATTCTCCTGAGAGAGTAGACCCAGGCAACAAGCGATATACGACCCAGAACACCAATAAGCTTGTAGGCGGGGTTACTAAGACGTGTACTGAGGTAGCAGCTGCATTCTACGGGGAAACCATCATTAAGGTTATAAAGTGCTCCTCACCAGCTATTGCTGAGATGGCCAAGGTGTTTGAGAATACATACAGGGCAGTTAATATAGCCTTGGTAAACGAAATGGCGTTACTTTGTGACAGGATGGGCATCAGCGTTTGGGAAATGCTTGATGCTGCATTTACTAAGCCTTTCGGTATTCAGCCATTTTATCCCGGACCTGGAGTTGGCGGGCATTGCATTCCGGTCGACCCCTTCTATCTTGCATGGAAAGCTCGAGAATATGATTTCTCGACCCGGTTCATCGAGTTGGCGGGCGAGATTAACCTTTCAATGCCGTACTTCGTGGTTCAGAAGGCACAGCGTATATTGGGTTTGTACGGGAAATCCTTGCGAGGTTCCAAGATTCTTGCGCTGGGGGTTACTTATAAGGCAGACTTGCCCGACTTGCGAGAATCGCCAGCCCTTAAGGTTATACAGCTGTTAATCAAGGAAGGCTGCCAAGTAAAGTACTATGACCCGTACGTGTCAAGTATTGAGATACAGCTGCAAGATCAAGCTGGGCATCAAAACAACCAATCCATAAGGCTTGAGTCTATTCATAATCTCGATTCTCATGAGATTAGTAATGCAGATTTGGTGCTAGTTCTAACGGGACATTCTTGTGTAGATTATGAGTTGGTGGTTCGAGCCGCAAGCGCAGTGTTGGATACGAGAAATGCGTCTTCCGCAGTAAACGATGCAAGAGACAAGGTTCGGATGTTATGATTCTGCGTTTAAGATATAATGCGGATTCTAAAACACCACCTATCAGTAAGGTTAGTCCGATCCGCAGCTTGAACTTGCCAGGCAGAGCCAATACCCTATCTCCAACAGAACCTCGATAACCTGTTACAGGCAGATTGTCTATCTGCAGATTCTGCTTTGACTTAAATAATCGCAGGTTTTGCTGTGTAAGGTTATTACTCATTACCGATATGATTCTCATATCATCTGGTGTTTTCGATCAGGTGTTGAGTGGGGGAGTTGCGGGAGTGTTAGTAAGAAAAAGATGTTTGCTGGTATATGAGTTGGTGGACTATCCTAGAGAAGAGCCCCATCTACCCAAGAACGTCCGATGGGCACAAGCGACGAGAGACATCGTTGAAGACCTATTCCGGCATGATCCGCGCAGAAAGGAAACATTTCTGCGATTCATAGATAGAGGATACTATGGAGTCATTATATATCATGATTCTCAATGGATGAACTATGGTTGGATGAGTATGCCTGATACATGTGGCCCACCACATCTTCCAGTAAGTATCCAACAAAGACACGCTTGTTGGCTTTTCTATGCACATACACTACCGAGATATCGTGGATGTGGTTTGCATAAGTATAGCATACAACTTCGTGTTGCCCATGCCCTCAATACGATTGGACATGTTAGAATCTATACGGATACTACTGCAGAGAATACTGCATTTAGAAAAGGCATTGTATCAATGGGATTCAAGCCTGAAGGGATAATTCATACTGTAGAGTTGATGATTCCACGAGTAAAGCGTTGGGTATGGGGGTCGTGGGATATCGATGCGGAACACCCATCGTTGGATGGAGGGGCAAACAGTTGAACATGGACTATAGAGTCTTGACTTTGGACGGGTGGTTAGAGTTCAATCGTGTCAAATGGGGATTGTCTCCCGTAAGACTGAGGCTATCAGTTGATAGATCGGATCGACCATCGGTAGAGCTAGTAGTTTATACCGACAAGAGAGGTAGAATTAGGACTCCGAAGCTGAATCCGTATACACCTATGAGTTTTCTTCCCGCTGATACTGAGTCGATTTCACGTCTTGGACGACAATGGCTTTCGGTGGGTCAACTAGTGGTAAAGGAGTTCAGAAAGAGGGGTCTTGTCAACACTGTCTCTTTCCCTCCATCGATAGGTGATGTTAGGCCGTGGAAGTGGAGTGGCTTCCAAGTAAGTGTTAATTACTCGTTTTACAGTGAGTTTCCATATGATCCTGACGCTATAGAAAAAAGCGTTCGTTCTAAGATCAGGAAGGCTACTAAACTTGGCTACACATGTGAGCGAACTTCCCGGCTTAATGATGTAGTACAGTGCCTTGAAGATACTGCGGACCGCCAGCAGTTTGACTACAAACTAACTGTTGAAGACCTTAAGACCCTTCAGGGCCTACTCGGTTCGGATATTTGTCGATCTTACGTGTGTTATGCACCCAACGGAGATGCTGCCAGTGGACGGATAGCGCTATATTATCCAGGGGCCTCAGCATTGGACTGGGTTGCCGGGACTAAACGAGAATACCTCAGCGATGGTTGCGCGCAACTTCTCTGGTTGTTCACGCTAGACGATTTGCAGAATTCAGGTGCTTGCGGGTTCGATTGGGTAGGAGCTAATATTCCTTCAGTAGCAGCTGCCAAGGCTGCGTGGGGTGGTAGACTTGTGCCGTACTACACTATTCGACAGCCCAGTGTGAGAGCCCTTGCACACCATGTGATGGATTTTGTGAAGTTCAGCCGGCTTCGTAGTGGATACCAATGAAGAACCTAAAGGATAGTAATGCAACGAGGCGTAGTTTTGTGTTTTCGGGGTTTTAACCGTGCACTATTGTTTAAACATGACACCGCTCAGTGACGGAATCAGCTGAATGGGGACCATTATTGTGCAGTAACTTGCTAAGCAGAGACAGCTGTTTCAGTAATGATGAGATCTTTCCCACTGTTGCAACAGCTTGTATCGTATGGAGCGTAGTTTTACTTGAAAGACTAATGGTGCTACAGGGCAAATGTGTAGGACGGTCCAGGATTACGGGTATATCCACAGTCCACTAGCGGTCCTTCGGCTGCGAGTCTGAGTTACTTATTGGCAGTACGGGGCGATAGTTTTATGGCTAAGCTCTTGATCACACATCCTCATACATATGGATCCGAGAGGAAGTACATATATGATGTCATATTTGGTGAGTTTCTAGGGATTAGATACGAAACCCGGGTTGGGGATGTACCAGGAGTAACAGAGATAAGTATGTGCGGTGATTCGAGCGGAAGGAGCATTATTCTTCCTGAAGTACTGTTTACAACTTCACCTGACAAATGGCTTACGAGCCAGTCTCTTCCCCTTCAACCGCTAGAAAAGTGGATAATGACGGACAGTTTTCGCAATACTCCCAGGGTGCTCCCTGAGATACCAGTGATATACGGAGAGCGAATCGCCGGAGACTCGTACTATGCTGAAAGCGATCGAAGAGTTCTATTAGGTATTGATGTATTTGGCAGTGCGTTTTTCATGCTTACACGTTATGAAGAAGTTGTTAAAGCCGATAGAGATGAGCACGATCGTTTTGCAGCAGCAGCTTCGCTTGCTTGGCAAGAGGGGTTTATTAAGAGACCCATCATAAATGAATATGTGGAGATACTCTGGACTTGTATAAAGCGATTATGGCCTCTGATTGAAAGAAGGCGGCGCGAATATAGAGTCTTATTGAGTCATGACGTTGATCATCCTCTTGCAGTTGCGGGCAAACCTCTAGGCATGGTAATTAGGGCTTGTGGGGGAGATATGCTTATGAGGAAAGACCTCGACATGGCTCTACGGCGCATACGTGGCTATTATCGTTCCCTCCGGGGAGATTTCAGTAACGATCCGTTCAATACATTTGACTTTATCATGCGAGTAAGTGAACGGATTGGAGTCAGAAGCGCTTTCTATTTTATGACGGCAGAAGCAAGAAGTCGTTTTGATAGAGCTTATTCAATCCATCACCCATGGTTTCGAGGACTAATGCGGAAAATAGCAAGCCGTGGCCATGAAATAGGCTATCATGGTAGTTATTATTCATATCTAGATCTTGAAAAAACGAGACGCGAAGTTGCGATACTGATCAAGGCATTGACCGAAGAGGGTATTTCGGATTCGGTCTTAGGAGGTAGACAGCATTATTTGCGGTGGCAAGCTCCTACAACTTGGCGGATATGGGAGAGCGCGGGGTTGACCTATGACAGCACACTAGGGTTCGCTGATTGTACGGGGTTTCGATGCGGAACATGCTATGAATACTCAACGTATGACATTGCCGAGAAGCGGAAAATGAAGCTTGTTGAAAGGCCATTAGTTGTAATGGATGTGTCTTTAATTGATGACCACATGAAAGACGCGGCACGAGATCGGGCTTATGCAGAGGCGATCGGTCTAGCTAAGACGTGTCGGATGTTTAAAGGGGATGTGTCGGTACTATGGCATAACAGCAGCCTAGGGAGTGAGTGGCAGCGGATACTTTATGAGGCGATAATCTCAAATATCTAGTTTTGGGTGTTTGGTACAATCACAGTTGTTTATTGGCAAAGTGGAAGGATTACTTCATTTGGGTATTAGCTTTCTTGTGGAGAAAGATGGAAACACGTGTTTTTTAATTGACGTGGTTCCTTAGAAACCAGGAGGAATAGCATCGGATGTGCCGAGTTGTTCATGTCACGAGTACGCACCATGCGATGGATACTCGCATCTTTTGGCGAGAATGTCGCTCACTTAGCAAAGCGGGCTTTGAGGTGTACGTTGCCGCCCATCATGTACCAGTCGAGCGTTTTGATAGAGTCCGCTTTGTAGAACTACCAGCGAGCCTGACGAGGTTCAAGTTGCTAACTCAGCCATATAGGGCGGTAGCATTTCTTCGGAAGCTTAACGGTGATATCTATCATTTTCACGACCCAGATCTGCTTCTTGTAGCGGGGTTAATAAGCAAATCTGGCAAGATTACGATCTATGACTGCCACGAATGGTACCATGAAGTGTTTCCATATAAAGGTTACCATCCATTACTTACCAAAGCTATTCGGTTTGCTCACAATGTGATTGAAAAGCAGGTACTTCGAAATCTAAGCGCGGTTATCACTCCAACGGACGAATTAGCAGCGGTTTATGGAGGTAAGGCTAAGATAACGGCACCGATTCTCAATTTGCCTCCATTGGAACTTCCTGAGGGTGATTTCCCGGATGACATACGCCAAGAATATGACTTGATTCACGTCGGTACACTCTCAAAGCCACGGTTATCATTCATGCTCGACGTAGTCAGAGAACTACATAGTCGTGGGTGTAAGGCAACTTTACTCTTGCTTGGAGTTTCTACCGAATTGAAGGATTGGATACAAGGCCAAGATGATATAGCCGGTTTTGTAACCGGAATGGAGAGAGTTCCTGGAAACCAAGTACCAAGAATTCTACGAACAGCTAGAATAGGGTTGAATTACCATCCATATCAACCCAGATTCATGGTTGCGATACCCATGAAACTTTTTGAATATATGCGTTACGGGTTACCGTTTGTTTCAAGTGCGCTGCCTCCGTTGAAGAGACTTCTTGGCGAAACGGGCTGTGGCATATTAGTTGATAATAATGACGTTATGGGGTTTGCTGATGCGATATTATCTTTGCTTAATAATGAGCAACTCCTATCCACAATGGGCAAGCATTGTGAGGAACTAGTACACAACACGTTCAACTGGGAGGCTGAAGCGAGTAAGCTGATCAAGCTTTATAGCATACTTGTCAAAGACGGTATGTAAATCGACTGTTGATGGACTGAGTAAGACAGATTCGTTCCATGAAGATGGAAATCCTGTCTGGTTCATGCTTTTGTGATTGTGCCACTCCGTCATTTGAGTGACACAAGGTTGCAATGCCCTCGTGGACGTTATCTTCTGAACGATCGATGAGACACTCCAAAATCTCGTTTTGCCTAAGAGTGGTAGTGAGTACTGTGACTTGGATAACGCATATTATCAGCTATAAGGCTGTTTGCCGGTCTTGCTGAGAAGTAGAAATGCCTACATTATCCCAGAAACCAGTATGCAGAGGAGCCGAGAGGATTGAGTAAAAGATTGATTCTTAATGCAGATGGACTTGGTTTTACTCCTGGAGTGAATAAAGGTATATGGGAGACAGCTAGGTTTGGTCTTGTGACAAGTACAAGTGCTGTGCCAAACTTCGAGAGTTCAGAGGACATTGCTGGGTTCGCAGAAGAGTTTCCGCATGTTTCTATAGGGATTCACTTCAACCTGTCAGTAGGTACACCAGTGGCGCCAATAGGAAAAGTCTTCTCATTGGTAAATCCTGAGAATGGAGAGTTTTGGGGTAATGAACTCCCGAGGCGTCTCATGACGGGTAAAATAAGATTTGAGCATATGCTCATCGAGTTAAGTGCCCAGGTTCAGAGATTGTTGGACCAAGGGGTCACCATCACTCACTTCGATGGTCATCAAAATAAGCATCTCTATCCTCCGTTTTTTGCTGCGGCAGTCAAGGTAGCTAGGGAGCACAGAATCTTTCGGATAAGATGTCCGCGTCGCCTACTAACTGGCACTCGCGCACAACGAAGCTTCTATTATCTCAGAAATCCTCAGAGATTGATTACACATTCTGCAGGTGCTGTCTTAGCATATTATGCCAAGACGAACCGTATTAGGATGGCAGATAGGCTGATAACGCCCGGGTATGCTGATGGTACCCACAAATCCTATCTCGATTCATGGATTGAAGTGGCACGCACTTTGCCCAACGGAGTGAATGAAATATATTGCCATCCTGGATATCCAGACAAGATGTTACGTAAATATGCTTCATATGTTGAACCTAGACTTGCAGAGGTCAAGGTCTTGACAAGTGAAGAACTCAAGGCCGCGTTTGAAAACTTCGGCATTGAACTGATATCATTCAACCATATTTAGGTAATGATTCTCTGGTCTCATGATTTGGGTTGCCGGAGCATTCCACGAAGGAGGTTATCTTCAGGAACATGCCATTATTTTTGGCTGGAGATGTCATGCTAGGTAGAGGTGTTGCGGGGCATTATGAAGCTATAGTTGAAAGTCTTAAAGACATTCGGGGAATGCTAGGCTTATGCCCTCTAGTTGCCAATCTTGAAAGCCCGGTCTGCAAAGCGCAACCAGTCAGCAAATATGGTTTTCGTGCGGACCCAGAAGAATGCAGACCGATACTAAAATCATTCGATGCTCTTAGCGTTGCAAACAACCATGCTCTCGACTGCGGAGTAGAAGGCCTAAGGGAGACAGTCAGCACCCTTAGGGAGCTTGGCATCGGCGCAGTTGGATATCGGTCAGAGGGTAATCCGCAGGAACCAGTTGAGTACTCTATCGATGGTTACGCAGTATCGCTAATTGGATTGCTAGATTCGAGGTTATTGCCAAGGGCAGTCGGTACTAGCATTGCTACATGTGATGATTTGGACATCGTTCGTTGTGAGATACTGAGAGCACGCGAGAAGGCTGATTATGTTATTTGCTTGTTGCATGCTGGAGATGAAATGGTATCCTTCCCGCTTGAACATGAGAAGGTCTTGCCAAGAGTTCTTTTATCATATGGCGTTGACGTAGTAGTGAGGTCACATGCACATACTCTGCAAGGTTATGAAAGAACGCTAAATGGATTAGTCTTTTACGGTCTAGGGGATTTCATCTTTGATGGTCGAACCAGGCGTCGTCAGATAAGTGGAATGGTGTCTGTTGTTCCGACGGAGACAGGCATTGAGTTCATGCCTTATATAGTGCATCGTGACGATGATCTTAGACCGAGAATTGCGACCGATTGGACGTCAGGCTACCCACAGTTGGTGGTTCAGCATCAAAAACTCCGGCGGATTCTTGACCTGATCAAGTACTATTTGGAACGAACACTCGATATACTTGCGGTTCATGGATTAGTAGGAGTAGGACACATAGTATCAAAGATTCTAGTCAGGTTAAGAAACAGACTCAGAAGGCTTGTAAACCTTGACTAGTATACGATGAGAGATAGGTAATACGTCATATGTTGCTCATCTGGTACACATTCAGGTCTAACTACATCGGTGGGAGGATATAATCTCCTACGGAAAAACACTTGTTTCGCTTCTGCGGTAGTGACTAGCAGTATGATGGATGGGTATGGTTGCGGCAACAGTAAGAGAATAGGCTGTTTTTTGGAACTCGCCGACAGTCTCATTGTTTCCGCACCCGTTTTTGTACATACTACTGCTACAACTGCAAAGACGGAACGTACATCGCTAGGATAGATGGACGTTATACAAATCGACGCTTTTACCGAAACGGAATATTCATTCCTGTCGCGTTTGCCTGTCCGACAGCATTAGTGTCTTTTGCTTGGAGAAGTTGTGTCCTATGGTTCAAGAGAGCTCCTATGTCACCGCTCATTCTCCCTTCCGTCTGACCTTACACAGGCGTTATACGCCATATTTGATGTTATATGGTAAGGGGGAGCTCTTGTGAACTAACGAATTGATTGTGGTCCTTATCGGTTTTCTGGGTGTTCAAGCCCAACTTGGTATCATCGAGAGCTCTAACCTCAAAACTTAATGGATTGATCGCGAAGATACTGTTGAGGAGTGTGAGAAATGGGCGTGATGGACTTATATTACAGGTTACCTCCTACTGCCAGGAACTGGGCCTTACAGACCTACGGTGCTTGGCAAGCGTATCAACGTTTTTCAGGGAAGTTCTCAGTTTGGTATGAAACCCTAATGAAAACACAGTATCTGGATGTGGAAGACATAAAGTCGTCTCAGTTTCAGTTCCTGAAAGATCTCTTAGATCATGCCTACTCCACTGTTCCGTATTATAATAGACTGTTCAACCAATATGGGATAAAGCCTGATGATGTTACAAGTCTAGATGATTTCAGTAGGTTGCCGACCCTCAGCAAGGAGGATGTGGTTAATAGCTTCAATAGTCTGCAAAGTTCACAGGCAGGAAATTATCAACCGTTTTTGGCGAAATCAAGCGGTAGTACGGGTCTTAGGATTACGTATCTGATGCCGCGAGAGCTTAAGTCGTCATTTTCAACCGCCAACCAGTGGCGTTTCTACAGCTGGTCGGGAGTTAAACTTGGAGACCGCAGAGCTACGTTAGGAGCACGCATCTTCGCGACCCGCCCTCCGTATTGGGCGTGGAACAGATGGGAGAACCAGCTTCTGCTATCCTCTCATCATCTTGATATCGAGAATCTGCGCTTGTATGTTCAGCTTATAGATAGATTCAGGATCGATTTCATCCAAGGTCACCCTTCTGCAATAGCTATTTTGGCGGAATATTTGCTCATGGAAGGTAAGCCGCTTCGTATGAAGGGAGTCTTCACGACGGGGGAGACTGTATATTCGGACGATAGAGAAATAATAGAGAAGGCTTTTTCCTGCAAGTTACTTGATTCGTACGGTATGGGGGAATGTGCGGCAGTTGCGCAGCAATGTGGAGAGGCGTTGGATTACCATGAGATATCTGAGGCTTGTATCATTGAGTTTGATCCACTAGGAGACGGGTCGTATGAAATCATAGGTACGTCACTGCTAAACTATGCTATGCCGTTTATTCGTTATCGAACGGGTGACATTGCTTTACCAGAATCGAATACGATGTGTGAATGTGGTAAAGGGTTGCCTGTCAAGATTTCGAAGATTTATGGTAGAATAGACGACAAGATAGTATTGCCTGAAAGGACCATTCTGCCAGTAACAGTCAGGATGCATATGAAACCCCTCCTTCTACCTGGTGAATTGTATCAGGTCATACAAGAGGACCTTAAGACGATTCGAGTGTTCTTAAGCGGTCCAGTGGACTCGACGCGAGCCTACAGGATTCAGATGGAAATGATGAAGTTTCTGTCTTCAGACTTGACGGTGCTAGTGGAGCATACGCAGGGTATTGAGAAGCATAAGAACAAAGTTCGTAATGTTATTAGTAGAGTTGCGGAGAGATAGTAAGAGTGCATAGCTGTGATACCCTACCGCCGGACACCGAAAAGATCGACGATAATAAATGGACTATCGTCCCGAGGTGTCGCAATGTCAAAGCAGTATGACAGGGATGCGAAGATAGCTTATGTAGAGCAGATTAGGGCCGGTAAGCTAACAGCGATCGAAGCACCAAGAGAATTGGGTTTGCATAAATCAACGATTTATATATGGCTAAAGAAGTACTCAGAAGATGGGGAATACGCTTTTCCAGGAAGTGGGCACATAAGGCTGGATCTGGAGTATGCAAAAAGGCTTGAAAGAGAGAACAGACAGCTAAGGAACGAAAACGAGTTCCTAAGAAAAGCGGTGCCGTACTTCGCAGGAGACTAGACGAAAAGTAGGCGACGATTAAGAGACACGGCAATCTGCTCGCCATAAAGCGGGCATGTGAGTTGTGCAAAGTGTCCCGCAGCGGATACTACGATTGGCTAAGGGGGCCTGCAAAGGTAAAGGTATATGTCTTCTTCGAGAAAGTGAAACGGATATATATGGAGAGCAGAAAAACGTGTGGCATACGCCGGATCAAGAAGAAGTCAGCAGCTGAAGGGATCGCTGCAAGTTGCAAGACAATCGAGCCCGTAAGAGAATATACAGAGGTATTCTATAGCCGGCAGAGATTGTATTCAGCAAACGGGTATCTTTCACCATGTGACCTTAAAAGAGTTGACGAGTGGACTTCTTTTGATGTCTGCTTGGGCTTGACAAGATCCTTGTTACCGCAGTCTTACGGTTTTCAAAGACAATTATCGAGAGGGTATGGTTGGTTGTTGCGTAGAAGGACGATATCCTTAATCGGGCAATCGCATTCCTGAAGGCTCATCAAACGTCACATATTCGCAAAGGGTGCATAGAGAGAAAGAATGACTAACTAAATATAAGTGGAGCTCACTGCCATGATAGCCGTGGCGTTGCTGATCCAAAAGCGAAGTACAAAGGTTTCTATCATAACTTGCTACCGTATTAGATTGAGGTTAGAGGTGGGCATTGACCAGTGAATGTTAGCAATAGACCTTAATCATTGTAGATCTATGCTTTGCATGGCAGGCGCGAGAGACAACTAAGTAGGGTGGATTGAGACCTCTATGACATACCAGCAAATGAATCGGCATATCTCCAAAAACGCGGAAGACAGGCGAATCGGCAGTGCAATCACGGCACATTTTGTCTTTCTGACTCTTCAATACCTCGTTCTCGTTTCGATGCAGCTAGAAGGTACACTCGCTGCAGAAAGGATTCAGCTCATATCGAAGCTACTAGTGGCAATGGCATATGCTCGCGCATTACCAATAGTATGGAAGAGGAGTAAAGTCAGAATCATAGGAACATACTTTGTCTGGGCATTCGTCTTTTCTTTGCATTACTTGGTGTTCCCTCAAAACAGAATGTACCAAAATGAGTTAGTATTCCCGTTTTTCTTTATGTGTTTGCCAGCGTTTATCTATAGTTCTGCCGTCAACGATTGGACAGTACTCAGAGATGTAATGATTAAGGTCGGCTATATTGTCTTTTCCATTGGAGCGCTGCTTGCATTCCTTGTTTTCAATGGTCGAGTCTTTATTGGTAGTTATAGCATGTCGTTGGGCTACTACTTGTTGCTACCCTCTATAATGTTCATTAGTGAGTTTTGGAGAACTGCTTCTTTCACATATATAATGCTATTCTTGATATCGGCTTTTTTCATTCTAGCGTTGGGTTCTAGAGGACCAATAATGTGTATTGGTTTATTTGTGTTGTTATGCTTATTGCGCCGACCCAGAAACCCTCGACACCATGAAATAATCGCTTTTCTATGCGTAGCTTCATCGATCGTATTAGCAGTCTTATTCTTTGATAAGTTGCTAATGGGTATTCAAGAACTGCTATTAAGAAGTGGCTTTCGAAGTAGAAGTATAGCATTATTCTTGAGTTCAAAGGGTCAGCTCGGTATCAGAGAAACGATTTATCGTGATGTTATAGCTGCGATAGCCGACCATCCTATTCTGGGGATAGGTATAGCAGGGGATAGGTACATCCGTGGTGGATCCTATGTTCATAATATTTTTATAGAGATCTTAGCAAACTACGGCGCTGTCGTCGGAACACTGATTGTATTCGGTCTTCTCATTCTAGTTTTGCGGTATTTTGTTTGTAGCACAAGACAACAATATGAAATGTTTGCAATGTGGCTTTGCATAGGATTCATTCCCTTATTGGTAAGCGGTTCGTATTTCAGTTATATGAGTTTTTGGATCTTTATTGGGTTGATAACAAAAGGATGGCATATCGGAGGTAACTTACGTTATCAATCACGCAAAGAATAGACAAATGCACCCTCTAGAGTGGAAGAATTGTTTTTCAGACGAATGCAGCGGAGCAATAATGCGAGTTTGTGGAGACAGTGGAGGATCAGTCTCCCTCTATCGATACAGCCTGCTTTTTTGGGGCATAGTAGTGGAGTTAGATTCGTCGTAACCTACTGGCGGATACCGGAATCATTGAGAATTATGAGGAGGAATTGTCTGGAGAGGTGAAACCTGGTATTACCGGATGGGCGCAGGTTAACGGTAGAAATGGCCTAAGCTGGTAAGACAAGTTTAAGTTAGATGTATGGTATGTTGATGATTGAAGTCTATCTTTGGATTTTCGGATTATTCTAATGACTATTCCAAGAGTTCTTAAGCGTGAGGGTATTAACACACGTGGATATGCAACTATGCCCGGATTCTTAGGGAACGAAAACGCTAAGGGGGACTGATCTTTGGAAGGAATAGCTTTTTCGTGCAAGATTCATATCCTGAAGCAGATTCCTAGTGGCTATTTTAATCTTCTAAGCAAATAATAGTGAGGCGTCTGCCATAAAGCTGTGGTCGAATCAAGCAGCTTTAGTACATTTCACGACGAATAATTGGTTTTGTTTACTCTGGATTAGAAAAGTAATATGAAGCCAGTTGGATTGAGCAACACTACCAGCAATTTGTATTGAGGGATGACCTAGATACGAGGAGCTTATATATCAAGGTTCAAAAGTATTATAGATTCAGGGGAAGATCACGTGAACGTCCTGATAACATGTGCAGATCGGAGGACTAGCTTAGTCAAAGAATTTGCTTATGCTGTGCATCGTAGACAGAGAATTGTCGTGTACAAGGAGTTGCTTGAGTCTGAGCTTGGCTGGAAAGATTATGGAGGAAAGCATTACGAGTCGATTTGGACGAAATTCTTCCAGGCATATATCCTTCCGACGAAATTTGGTGTAGACAAGCGGAAGTTGTCAATGGCCATTTGAGAATCCTCATTTTTGGCCACGAAAACTCCCCATGTGAGCTGAAATAAAAGAAGAGCTGAGTTACTTCAGTCTCCGTATCTATGAAGTCTCGATTCCTCTCACCTCCCTCGCCGGCTGAGCCGCCGGGTTATGGATCAGGTTTCGCAGGTGGCGTGAGCCGATGGCGTATCCTGTAGCTGTCGCCTCTCAGGGTGATGACGTGGGCGTGATGAAGCAGTCTGTCTAGAAACGCAGCCGCGGTCGCCGGTTGGTTGAACAGCCGTCCCCAGTCTTGGAAGTCCAGGTTGCTCGTCACGATCAGTGATCTGTGTTCATAAGCCTTCGCAATCAGCTGAAACAGGTGATCGGATCCGGCAGCATCAAACTGCACATAACCTAGTTCGTCAAGAACGACAAGGTCGTTGCGGAGCAGCTTGTTCATTGCCTGGGCTACTGTTCCGTCTGCCAGCGCACCATAGAGCTGATCGGCAAGGTCTTGAGCCGTAACGAACTGGACCCGGTATCCCTGATTGACCGCCTCGATGCCAAGTGCAACCGCGAGATGAGTCTTTCCTACTCCCGGAGGGCCAAGCAGAAC
>FIZM01000090.1:0-1928 GCA_900019985.1 uncultured Clostridia bacterium | reverse complement strand
ATGTTCTCTCTGGCTCGCAAGAAGTCCAGCTCTGCAAGGTCTCGCAGAGTCTGTTGGCTAACGGAGTTCTGAAACGAGAAGTCGAAATCATCTAAGGTTCGGTAAAACGGGAATCTAGCCGCCTTGAGGTGAAGCTCCTTCTGCGTATTCTCTCGCCCTTCCACCTCCCGGGCAACAAGGTAGCCCAAGAAATCCATGTACGATGGCTCTTCTTGCAGGGCCAGCTCATTAATGTCATCAAGATGCTGGCGCATGTGCCTGAGCTTCAGCCGCCTGAGTCCCTGTTCCAGCGCTGTGCGGTCGACCGGAGGGATAGTTCGGATCATAAGCCGCACCCCCCGTAGTAACCCAGGTCACGCTGCTCGACTCCGGCGTTTTGTATGCTTGTGTAGTGAGCAAGCGTGGTCGATGCATCCTTGGGCTGAACAGGCAGGCACAGAGGATTCCTGCGCTGCTTCTCCACAGTCCTCTTCAGTTGAGAATAACCAAAGGCCTTGAAGGCAATCCCGCGCTTCATGGCAGCCTCAAGTTCATCGCCGGAGTAAGTGTCAGCCAGGCTGATGATCTTCTCCATCTGGTCTCTTAGATGTCCGCTGCGGCTCCGGCTAAGCCCCTGAAGATATGCTCGGGCCGACGGCGCCAGCTCTTCGAACTTCACCTGCAGCGGATGCGACACCCTTTTCGCTCGGCTGTGAGCCGGGTAGTGGCGGTCCTGTATAATGTTCTTTCCCTTGCCTGCCGCCAGTTGAACTGTGTCCACCAACTTATCATCCTCCAGAAGCTCGATCCTGTCCTCATACCGACGGTATTTCACTCGCTTACGTGCAAACTGCACCGGCACAGAGTACTTGTTGCCGTCAATAGAGATGAGCTGCGTTTTTGTCGCCTTTCGGGTTTCAACGATGAAAAGAGGCTGTTTAACACGCACCGGCTGCAGGTACTGCCTCTCCTGGCTTAGGCGCTCAAAGGGAACCTCTCCCGTAGTCCCGTGGACCTTGCAGTTGGCCACCTTGTCACACCACTGCCTTGCCTGGACGTTCAAGTCCTGAAGATCCGAGTAGGAGCAGGCATAGTGGAAATCCCGCTTGACATACTTGACGCTGGATTCCACCTTGCCCTTCGACTCAGGATCATTAGCCCAGCAGGCTTTCGGCCTAAATCCATAGCTGGCAGCCAGCCGGAGAAGGTTTTCGTTGTAGCGGACAACCCCACCGACGCGTTCAGTAACCACCGTCTTGGCGTTGTCGAAAAGGATCTCCCGAGGAACACCGCCGACGTATTCAAAAGCCCGATGCATGCACCCGTAGAACGTCGCCATGCTCTGTGATGTGACGAACTCCACATACCTTGCCCTGGACCAAGACAAGCTGAATACAAAGACATAGAGGGGGATTCTCCGGCCGTCCACACTGATCGTGCCGCAGTGTCCCCAGTCGACTTGCGCCTGCTCGCCAGGCAATGTCTCGATAGGTTTGTATTCACGGTAGGTCTTTTCACGCAACTTGGCCACACAACGCCTGACGGTCCTTCTTGAGCCGGTGTAGCCCCGATTTTCTATCTCGCGATAGATGCGTTCTGCGGTTAACTCCGGGTACTTCCTCAGGCGTTCTGTGATATACTCTAAATAGGGATCGGCCAGCTTTGAACGCTGCCGGTATCTTGGTTTATCCGGATCATCAACCGGACCGTCCCAGTATTTTGCGACAGTCTTCCGGTCGGATCCTACGCGTAAGGCCGTAGCTGTCTTTGTCAACCCCTGTTCGCGATAATGCCGTATTTCCACAACTGTCCCCACTTTCGTCAAGCTTGCTCACCCCTCGAACTGGTGACTTGGTTTGTTCTACCAATCCAATTCGAGAGGGTGGGCATTTTTCTTCTTTCAACCGTCTGATTGTGGGGAATTTCCGTGGCCATTTATGTCCATTTTA
>FIZM01000089.1 GCA_900019985.1 uncultured Clostridia bacterium | reverse complement strand
GAGCCAATAAGATATGATTTGGCAGCTTTTTGCTGAAGATCGGCTCATTGCGTGAGCCACCTAGAGCGATTTCGAGGCTTTAGTGTAGCCGGATGGCTCTTATCGAAAGCCAACAACACTCATTTAGCGCTGTTTCGGCTGGCGAATGGTTCACACGTTAAGCCGTTCCGGACGTTCTGGAGGCTTTATGGCAGTAGAATGGCTTAACTCGTAAGCCAATCAAAGAGTTTCGTGACTTTCCACGGCCGCAGATGGCTCAGGAGATAAGCCGATAGGAGAGGTGCAGACGTTTTTCGCTTGCCGGTTGGCTCATCATGAGAGCCGTATGCGCCTTTTTGAACAACTGGTCGGTGATTGCAACGTGCAATACCGACCGCCGAAGCATAGGGACACTTTAAGGCACCTAAACAGCAGGCATACCTATCCACGTATACCTATCTACGTATACCTATCAGAATCGTCGATCATCTAATAGCCGCCTATTCAGTGTAACTCACGACCTCGATCCCCTGGTAATAGTGCTTAAGGATCTCCTCGAAGCTCTTTCCTGCTTCAGCCATAACATTGGCTCCATACTGGGACATTCCGACACCATGGCCGTACCCTGTGGTTACAATAAGGATTTCATTCCCGACTACACGATAAGTCATCTTAGTCGAGGGAAGGCCCAAAAGGGTCCTCAACGTGTACCCGCTGAATACTTTGTTTCCGATTCGGATTTCTTTGACACGGCCTGCTTTAGATGCAGCCAGTATCTCAATGGGCTTATCCATCCGCTCTGTAGAGATGACCTGGACGTCCTTGCCTGCAACCTTATACGTCGTTGCTTTCTGCTCCTTTAAGCTGGTATCCAGCTTCTTCTCAAGGTCATCCATGGTAAATCTGAACTCCTTGCGGAAATCGGGTTCTTTTGCTTCGAACTCAGTAGAGACACCTCGCAAATACGGAAGAGGATTAGACCACACTTCTTCTGAGTTATCAGTGGCTCCTCCTGATGCAGCATGGTAGCAAGCTTCTATCAAGTTCCCCTGGTATACGGTGACCAGTCCCCTTGTAGAGTTTACTGCGTCTTGGATTTTCCTCGCGTATATCGGGTAATTGATATATCCTACCCTTTCGCGCAATTCATCCTGGGATATCCATGCCTGACAATGCGTATGGTCTGTGCACACGTCCGCCCCCGGATTAGCAGTGCATCCTGTCCCGCCGAAAGCTGTCATCTTTTTCAGAGCAAATGTTCTAGCTGCCACAGCCTGCGCCTTCAGAGCTTCAATGCCGAAAGATGCCGGCATTTCTGCAGCTACTACTCCTTTTATATACTCTTCTAACGGCATTTCCTGAATCTCATTGGAAGGAACGACGAAAACCTTGACAGTGTCCTCATCAGAACTCAATGGGGGAGTGGGAGGGGAAGTAGTAAGTCCGCATCCTCTGACGATGATTGAAGGGATGACAATCACCACGAGAACACAAAACCCGACGCACACAATGATCCATTGGCCCATATTGTGTTCCTCCTGCTAAGAAATAACCGCTTGTCTATTGATCTACCTATAGACTTATCTATACTCGGCAGAAGGATCGATTAGAACAGGGAAATACTATGAGGCAGTCGCAGCAGAGGCTTTTTCCTTTTCAGAAGGGGATTTCCGGGTTATACTGGCCCCAAGGGCGCATAGCTTCTTTTCAAGATCCTCGTAACCCCGGTCTATATGCGCGATATTGACTACTTCGGTCGTTCCGTTAGCAACCAAACCGGCAATGACAAGGGCAGCTCCTGCCCGAAGATCAGTTGCAGCCACCGGAGCACCTGACAAGCCGCCTACGCCTTCGATAATCGCGGCTCTTCCGTCGATCTTTATCTTCGCACCCATCCGAGCAAGCTCATATACATGCATGAATCTGTTTTCAAAGACAGTCTCAGTAACAATACTCATTCCGTTAGCTAAAGACAGAAGTGCCATAAACTGAGCCTGAAGATCCGTTGGAAAGCCCGGATACGGCATGGTCTTTATATCTACTGCAGTAGGCTCTTTGTCCGAAAAAACGTGAATCTCCGATTCTTCCACATCAACATGAGCGCCGATCTCGCGCAACTTAGCGATTACTGCGGTAAGATGCTCAGGCACTACATTCTCAAGGATTACATCGCCTTTGGTGATGGCTGCAGCTGTCATGTACGTGCCTGCCTCTATCCGATCGGGGATGACTGTATGGCTTGTGCCTTGCAGCTCGCCTGCACCACGGATTCGGATGACACCTGTGCCTGCACCCACGACTTTCGCACCCATCTTAGTCAAGAGGTTTGCAAGATCTACGATTTCCGGTTCCCTGGCCACGTTCTCCAAGACAGTATCGCCCCGGACGAGAGCAGCCGCCATCATCGCGTTTTCAGTCGCTCCTACGCTGGGATAGTCGAAATATATATGAGCGCTCTTAAGGCCGTTGGGAGCACGTGCTTCAATATACCCACTTTCCACAGACAGCTCCGCCCCCATGGCACTGAAAGCCTTAAGGTGGAGATCTATCGGCCGCGAACCTATAGCGCAGCCTCCGGGCATGGGCATGCGGGTGTAACCGAATCTGGCCAACATCGGACCGGCGATAAGAAATGAAGCCCTCATGCGTTTTACGAGGTTATAAGAGACTTCTCCTGCAACTGCATCCTGGGCATTAAGGGAAAGGCATCCCGGACCCCAGTGAACACCTACACCGACACTCTCCAGGAGCTCACACATGGTGTTTATATCGTCAAGGCCTGGCACGCCTGAAAGGTTCACCGTCTCTCCGGTAAGGAGGGCAGCAGCAATAACAGGCAAAGCGGCATTCTTTGCCCCTGATATCGCCACGCGTCCGGTTAATCTTGCTCCTCCTTGAACGAGGAGAGTTTCCACACAACTTCCTCCTCTCAACCCAGCACAACTCAGCACTCAATAAGCAGAAATATCAGCGTTTTAGAAAAGAACCTCGTCCATCAGTCTATCATCGCCAGAATCAGGCTTCAACTGGAAACATAAACCTATTTACCTATAGCATGTATTATGCCCAGATTATCCCTGAAAATCCACAGGCTTCTCCGGAACCAGCCCAAACCTCCACAGGATCGCGTCACGAATGCGGAGTGCAGCTTGTCCGTCGCCGTAAGGGTTAGGCGCCTCAGACATCTTTCTGTACTCATTGGCATCATCAAGAAGCCTCTGCGTAAACGTGATGATTCTCTCTTCATCTGTGCCCACAACAGCCAGAGTCCCTGCATCGACACCTTCAGGCCGCTCCGTGACGTCTCTCAGCACAAGGACCGGCTTATCCAAAGAAGGCGCTTCTTCCTGTAAGCCGCCGGAATCTGTAAGGACCAGGTAACACCTGGACATGAGACCTACCATTGTTTGATAGTCTACAGGGTCCAAAAGACGGATGCGGGGCATGTCAGACAGGATCTGAAAAACGTCGTCTCTGACTGCGGGATTCATGTGGACAGGCCAAACCACCTCAATATCAGGCCTTGTTTCCACGAGCCTCTTGATAGCCCAGCAAATCCTTCGTAGCGGCTCCCCCAGATTCTCGCGGCGGTGCGCAGTAACAAGCACGACTTTCCTATTCAAATAGTCAATAGATGCAAGTTCAGGCAAGGTAAACTCAAACGGCATTCCCGCAATATCAAGGAGAGCATCAATCACTGTATTGCCTGTAATATGGATTGAATCACAAGGCGTGCCTTCGCGCACAAGGTTATCCTTGTGTGTGGCAAGAGGGGCAAAGTGGATGTCAGAAAGGCACCCTGCCAGGCGCCGGTTCATCTCCTCCGGATAAGGCGAGTACTTATCACGGGTCCTGAGGCCTGCCTCAACATGGCCCACTTGAACGCGGTGGTAAAACCCGCAGAGCGCACCTGCGAATGTTGTGGATGTATCTCCATGCACCAGAATCAGATCAGGCTTTTCCTTTTCCAACACCTCTTCCAGCCCGCTCAGTGTGCGGATTGTGATCTGAGACAGCGATTGCCCTTCCTGCATTATGTTGAGGTCATAGTCAGGGATAATACCGAAGATGTCAAGGACTTGATCGAGCATTTCGCGGTGTTGGGCAGTTACAGCCACAACCGTTGACAACTCATTGGAACTCCTGAGAGCCTGCACCACCGGAGCCATCTTAATTGCTTCCGGACGAGTTCCGAACACTGCCATGACTTTCTTCTTCGGCATTCCGATCCCCTTTCAACAATCTCCTACAATAGCTCTTACTCTGATTATTAGGAAGCCCGCAATCTAACACATGAGCCGCCGGACTCTTCTACAGATCAGAAGACGTCTAATGCAACATATCAGCGTCATCCGGCAATGCACCTTCGTATCGTATCACTTACCTATGCTGGGTTTCTACGTCTCCTCTTTGTGTATCCCGCGTGCGGGTGATCCAGAGCTTTCGGCTGGATATTAAGATAACGCTTAGAAGCGCAGCAACTACAATATAACCGGTAAGCGTCACACCTGCCTTTGCCATAAGAATAGCCATCAGTCCAAGGCAACCTGTGATCGCATATATAAGGACTACCGCTCCCCTGTGGGAAAACCCGTTACTCACAAGCCGATGGTGGATGTGCTCCTTATCCGCCTCGTAGAACGGTGTACCGTTATGAACTCTGCGGACTATCGAAAAGACCGTATCAGCAATAGGCACACCCAGAGTAAACATAGGGACAGCCAAAGCAAGTGTAGCTGCACCTTTCAACGCGCCCTCAACCGAGATCACAGCAAGCGCGAAGCCCAGGAGCATGGCGCCTGCATCACCCATAAAGATGGTGGCAGGATTGAAATTATACGGCAAGAACCCCAGCGCGCTCCCAGCCAAGGCTACGGCAAGCATAGAGGCGAGGACTTGTCCACGAGACGAAGCCACCGCAAAAAGAGCAAAAGCTGCAATAATAGATACACCTGCAGCCAGCCCGTCCAGGCCGTCAAGGAAATTGACTATGTTCACCATTCCCACAATCCAAAGGACTGTGAGGGGTATTCCCCAGAAACCCAGGTAAATCATGCCAGAACCAAAAGGATTGGTAATAAACTCGATCTTGACGCCTAACCTTATTGCAACCAGAGCAGCCAGGATCTGTCCGATCAACTTAGCCAGCGGCTTGAGATCCCTTATGTCATCCCAAAGCCCAACCAGAAGAATAATAAGCCCACCTAATAATAGGCCCGGTATATCATAGCCGAGGCCTATCCGATGGAGAACAGTCACACAAAACGCAATAAAAATAGCTAACCCACCCATAATGGGCATAGGGCGTTCATGAACGGTACGCGGATTCGGCATGTAGACAAGACCTGTTCGACGTGCCCCTGCACGTATGATGGGGGTTAAGACAAACGATATGACCCAGGCTTCTAAAAGGATTGGAATGTAAGTTATCATTCGAGGCCGGCTTTCTCCTCTCACTTCGAGGCCTTAAGTAAGTGCATCTCGCGTATGTACACTTGATAATGATGAGGTATCATTGAAGATTAAGGAAATACAAACGGCCATCGTTCACATTCTAACCCAGCTATATGGACATGTCAAGAAAAGCACCTTATCAAAGCTACGTCTATTAATCTGTATACTTGCGTATTCTCAAACCGGCTTCTTCAGCGATTTCCAAAGCCAAGTCATCAGGGTAAGCGCCGGAATAAACAATCTCCTCGATTCCTGCATTGATAAGCATCTTCATACACAGTGAACACGGATAGTCTGTACAGTATACCGTAGACCCTTGGATACTTATTCCGTGTAGAGCAGCCTGGATTATCACATTCTGCTCCGCATGAAGCCCTCTGCACAGCTCATGGCGCTGACCTGAAGGCACTTGCTGCTGCTCCCTTATACATCCCACTTCCGCACAGTGAGCCAGTCCCGCAGGTGCACCATTGTATCCGGTAGCCAGAATGCGCCGGTCTCTTACCGCTATTGCACCTACTTGCCTTCTTAAGCACGTAGATCTGCTGGCAACCAGTTTTGCAATGCCTATGAAATACTCATCCCAAGACGGACGTTGATTTCTTCCGCTCAATCCTAATCATTCCTTCCGCGACGGGTGGCAAACCCTGCGTTTGCCACCTGAGACCATGCTTAGCATTGGGTGGCGCGTGATCGATGATCGCACCAGCCATCTCCGGTGGAGAGTGGTCGGTGATTGCATCACACATCTTCGGCGGCTCGTAATCGGTGTTGCGCTCGGGACGGCGCCTCTAGCGGAGGCGCCTTGGGAAAAATCCGGCCTGCAGGTGATTGGCGGGATTCTTACACCCCTCGCTGCAATCACCGATCACGCGCTGCAACAGGAAATGTGTCCGAGCGCAAAACCGGACACGCTCCCCGCAAAAGAGCCTACTTGGTGCCGAACAGCCTATCTCCTGCGTCTCCCAGCCCAGGCACTATATATCCATGGGAATTCAAGCACTTGTCAATCGCAGCGGTATAGATGTCTACATCAGGATGATTATCCTGCACCATCTTAATACCTTCCGGCGCAGCCACAAGTACTACCAGCTTAATGTTGGTTGCACCTCTGTCCTTAAGGAATCTTATTGCAGAGGTAGCAGATCCGCCTGTAGCTAGCATGGGATCCACCAGTATGAGATCGCGTTCTCCCACATCCGGCGGAAGCTTGCAGTAGTAATCTATGGGCTGCAGTGTATCAGGATCTCGATAAATTCCGATATGTCCGACCTTGGCTGTAGGTATCAGCCTCAACATCCCTTCTATCATTCCAAGGCCTGCCCTCAAAACAGCGATAATCCCGACTTTTTTCCCGGAAATAACCTGAGCATCGGCTGTACCTATTGGAGTTTCCACCTGAATCTTTTCCAATGGCAGGTCGCGAGTGACTTCATAAGCCATCAGAGTGGAGATCTCAGCGACGAGATCTCGAAAATCCTTAGAGCCCGTGTTCTTATCCCTGACAAGAGACAATTTATGTTGGATAAGGGGATGATCAATTAGATGAACTTTGGACATGCAAGCCTCTTCCTTTCTGGTTTCGCCCATAACTATTTTATCTACACGCCTTTTGTGGCGACCTCCGGCAAATCCGGTCTCTAAGAACACCTTTGTTATAGTCTTGGCGTCATCAAGACTCGTCACTCTGGCACCGAGGACTAAGATATTGGCATTGTTGTGTTCCCTGGAAAGCCTGGCGACTTCGGGATTTCCCACCAAAGCCGCCCGAACACCCGGCACTTTATTGGCAACGATGGACATGCCAATTCCTGAGCCGCATATCAGGACACCCATGTCAACCTTTGAACCTGCTACCGCTTTCGCCACCGGATAACCTATGTCAGGGTAATCTGCGGCTTCAGCGGATTCTGCTCCGAAGTCCAGGACTTCTATCCCGAGCGAGCCGAGGTAAGCCTTTAAGCTTTCCTTCATCTCAAAGCCCGCATGGTCACTTCCTATCCCGATCTTCATCAGTATCGCCCCTTAGTTCAAATGATTCTTTAATCTTTCTTGCCACTTCTTCAACAGCCATACCTATTTGTCTTGCACTTTCCCTGTAAATCTCAAGAGAACCTCCGAAAGGATCTTTGATATCGTAGCCAAACTCATCAACTAAGCCGGAGAACTC
>FIZM01000088.1 GCA_900019985.1 uncultured Clostridia bacterium | reverse complement strand
GTTCATTCTGAGACGGATTTATCTCGGAATGACCAGCCTCTGGCCTGCCCAGATGACATTAGCGTCTGTAATGCCATTCGCACTCATCAGGGTCTGAAGCGACACACCGTAGCGGTTTGCAATAGCCCAAAGTGTATCTCCGGGTTCTACGATGTGAGTCCTGGTGCCGGTGCCGCTTCCTGTTCCTGCAGGAATGCCGCTACCGCCTGTCCCCGGATTGGGTACCCATGGGTTACCGTTCTGGATGATTATCACTTGGCCTGCCCACAGGGCATTCGCGTTTATCCCCGGGTTTAGTTCAATAAGCTTATAGACGGTTACACCGTACCTTGATGATATTGCCCAGAGTGTGTCTCCCGGACGCACATAGTAGACAACACGTCCACCCGTCCCCTGACCCGGATGATTGGTAACAGGCGGGCCCGGAACCTTATATTCTGGGGTCACGTCATAAGCTGCTATTGTAGGACCGTTCTTTCCCCAGTATGTGAAGGAGGTCTTAGCCTGCTTTGCAATGGATGCTGCCTCCCAGGCGTCGGTGATCTCACGTACGCTGTTGATTGTCCAGATCATCCGCGCTCCGGAACCGAAGGGCTGGATTAGCTGGACAACGTAAGCCCGTCTTCCGTGCTGTACCAGGACCTTTGCTTCAGCGGTTCCTGAGTACTGGCCTTTTTCTACCTTGCTGAACAGTGTAAAGGTATCTGTAGACGGATTCAGGCCAAGATTCTGCCCTTCGATTCGGGCAACCTGAACTGGGTCAAGCCTCCACTGGTGCTGACCTCGGTTTACCTGCATCTGCACTCTCCACAGAGCCTGCCAGTCGATTGTTACAGGTCCTGTAGTGACTGTTGACTCAGGTTGGGTGTTTCCGGTGTAGTACACCTGCCCATTTTGTCCTGCCCTGAATGATGGGTGGACAGGCAATCCGCCTCCGGACTTCTGTACAGTTGATTCTTGTGCCAGGGTTGTCATTGTCATCGATGCAACCATGGCGATTACAAGTATTATTGAAGTTACAAAGTACTTCTTAAGATTAAACAAAGAACATCTCCCCTTCTGCGGCAGAAGCCGCCCAGGTAAAGTATGATATTAAGGGTGTTGTCACCCTCCTGGCTATGATATATATCCAGCGTAAGGGTGTCACCCCACAAATGATTCCACAATATGAAAAGAGCGGAACTGGGATTTATACTGCTTGGCTAGCATAAGATCCTTTTGAAGGGACTTAAGAATTCGCAGCGAACTCTTATCTTGAGGATGTCTTATGTTTTTAGGCTGTCCTATGTCTTGAGAATATCTTATGTTGTTAGAATGTCCTGTGTCTTGAGGATGACTTATCTCTTGAGGATGTCTTGGGTTCTGAGAAAACAACCATGACTATCCGAACCTTACGACCAGCCGAAAACGGTATGTAAGAACAGTATGTGTACGTTAGCCGACAAGAGCGTGGACTTAGTACAAGATGTATGGGCTAATCGACTGGAGCGCAGACATAGTACACCATTTATAGACTAGCCTACAAGAGCGCGGATATAGTACACGATGTATACACTGGCCGATAAGACCGCGGATACAGTACATGATGTATAGACTGACCGACAAGAGTGTGGCTATAGTGCACGAGACCATGGATGCAGTACAGACATATTGGCTGGAACGAGCATGGATAGTCTTAGGAAAGGGAGACTGAGGTGTCGAAAGTATTTATCGACGGCAGGACTCTTACTTATGAAGATGTAGTCGCGGTTGCGCGCGGCTACAAAAGTGTAGACATCGCCTCTGAAGTGCGCGACCAGGTTGAGAGAACCCGCCGGGTATTAGAGGATATTTTAGCTCAAGACAGAGTGATCTACGGAGTCAACACCGGCTTCGGCCATCTTGCTTCCGTCCGGATCTCCGATGAAGAGCTTTGCAAGCTGCAGGAGAACCTCATTATCAGCCATGCGGCAGGAACAGGCGATCCTTTCCCTGATGAAGTAGTCAGGGCTATGATTCTTCTCCGCGCCAACTCCCTGGCAAGAGGCCTATCCGGGGTTAGATACGAGCTTATCGAGGCGTTGGTGTCCCTTGCAAACCACGATATTTGCCCGATCATCCCTGAGCAGGGGTCTCTTGGAGCATCCGGCGATCTCGCACCCCTTGCGCACCTGGCCCTCGCCCTCCTCGGCAAGGGGAAGGTCAGGATGGGCGGCATGCTTATGGACGCAGCTCTAGCCTTGGAGCGAGCCGGAATATCTCCTCTTACACTCATGCCCAAAGAAGGAATAGGCCTTATAAACGGCACACAGGCTATGACTGCAGTGGGTGCTATCGCGCTCTATGATGCTGTAGTGCTGGCAATAACCGCTGATGCTGCGGCATCCATGTCCATTGAAGCGCTGCGAGGGATTCCCGATGCTTTCCGCCCCTGTCTCCACCAGGCCAGACCTCATCAGGGCCAGATGGAGTGCGCAGAGTTCATCAGCAGATTGCTTGAAGGAAGCCGGCTTGTCAGTGCCCCGGGCGAGCTCCGAGTCCAGGATGCGTATTCTATAAGATGTATCCCTCAAGTTCATGGAGCTACCAGAGATGTCTTGGAATA
>FIZM01000087.1:169-2027 GCA_900019985.1 uncultured Clostridia bacterium | reverse complement strand
GGGGCCTTTTTTGCTTGTTTCGTCCGCTGGCTGAAAGCATTCTATCCAAAGCAAAGATCTTGGGTTAACTGGTTAAGAAAAATGTGAAAGAGGTAACCGGCAGTATCCCGTTTGGGGGAGGAACATCGATGGCTTTCGGTGAATTTTCATCACGATATGGGGTTGGGGCGTTTCGCGTTCCCCATGAGGCAGCGAATGCACTCTCTGGTACGCAAGAGCACGGATGCTAGGGTCCAGGCAAGATATCTTGGACTATTGCGGAGGTATGGCTGTCGACTATTTGAACGTGAGCTCCGGCGGGCAAGACCCACCGGCCCCCTGAGGACGTAGATAAACTCTCCATCGGCAGACAAGGCCATCACTGCGCTCAGGCTACACCTCAGGAGCAAACGCTAGCATGAAGGCAGTGCCCAGCCCCTGGTTCCTTACGCAAAAGACGAGACGCTTTCCAGCCACTGTTTGCCGGGGTCTCCTGAAGACAGGTTGCGGACTGGTGAGGAAGTGGGGAAAGAGGGTGTAGTGATGCTGCTGGAATTCCTGTCTGCCTGGCTTGGAGCTCGGTTGTTTTCTTGGCTTGCTGTGCTGTTGCGCGCCCCTACACCTGCAATCCTGATGATTACACAGATCGGAGCTGGGTTGTCTAGGGGATTGGCGTACGCTCTCTTCCTGGTTGCAAACATCCACGGAGCGGATCTCGGGCTGGGAGCCCCTCCGTGGCTCAGTGGATGGTTTTGGCTGGTGTTCGTCTTCACAGCAGCCATCACGGCCATGGAATGGCGACTGATAACAGTGCGACAGCTGATAGGCCGGCCTATCAACAACCATATTGTGTTTGCTGTTCTGTTAGGTGGTCTAGAAGCGATCCATCATGCGGGACGAGGCGCTATTTTAAGACGTTACGCTCTTTCCAACGTACCGAGAAGCCTGGGCCTTTTGAGAGGCCGTGAGGTGTTGGTTGGGTTCTTCTGGGGCATCCTTCTGGGAATAATTGTTGTGGTGGTTGACATCGCCAGAGCCCGCAGGGAAATGAGAAAGGTAGGGAAAGGGACGGGGGCTCAGTACGCTTTCTACCAGGTTTTTGAGGAAGTTATCCATTTCTTGGACGATACATACGGTCTCAGCGTATTTACGTTTACGGAGTTAATCGCCTATGTTTTTGCCCAAATTGATGCTTACCTCCTCGGGAAAAGCTACGCATTGCGACAGGAAATGACCAAACTGTTTCTTAGAACCTACGTTCTCTTTCTAGAAGAGAGGTTTAGGGTTGAGGGTGCGGAACACTATCAACAGCTCACTGGGCGGGTTAAGGAATATATACGGATGCTGAGGAAACGCTCAGAAGAAGATATACTGTGGCAATTGGAGTTCTGGATCAGCCAAGCGGCACTGCGCGGGGATTACTATCAAGAGGGTAGTCCAGCCGTGATAAGTACCTTTTGCGGGTATGCCACGCGCCGAACTGCACTCAGGAACTTCCTGTCGGGAATCTCCCACCTGTACCGTGTTCAACTGGGCCAGGCAGTCGCCATCGGTTCTGGCCAGTCCGCAGACAGGCCGGCAGGAGTTAGGTGAGAGAAGACTTGATGACGCCTGCTGCAGGGCACAGCATCGCGCTTTCTGCACAGCCTCCCAGTTACATCCACAGTGGCGTGGAACCACTGTCAGACAGCGAACTTGGGGCTGTTACTGGTGGAAGTGACAGACGGGGCACAACGCTGAAGGACAGGTGATCCACTGTAGCCAGTTGCTTTCTCTGTACAACGGGCACTGTTTCACTGCGAAACGGTGCCCGTTCTTTGCTTGCCTGGACTCCACTGCAGGCAGGACTGCCGACCGGTGCTGCCCCTACGATGTCCCT
>FIZM01000087.1:0-161 GCA_900019985.1 uncultured Clostridia bacterium | reverse complement strand
TTGCTTGCCTGGACTCCACTGCAGGCAGGACTGCCGACCGGTGCTGCCCCTACGATGTCCCTTACGCTTCGTAACATCCATATATACTTGGTCCCGTAGTTTCGGTACAGATGTCTACCATACAGCTAACGCGGCTTTTCAGTAAGCAAATAAACACAGTT
>FIZM01000086.1 GCA_900019985.1 uncultured Clostridia bacterium | reverse complement strand
GCATCGAGGACGGCTGCCCCCGGCCTGGTCCTGATGCTGCCGAGGATCCACTTTATCGCCTCCTGGGCAGCCTGAGGCCGGTTCTTTACGGTAACCAGGATGGAGAAGGCCGGGTACTCGGGCGCCAGCTCCTGGAAGTAAGGCGCGAGACACGAGGAACCCACCAAGTTTACCAGATCCCGAACCGAGGCATGGGGATTGGCACTGTGTTTAACCCACTCGACGAATTTTTTGGTTGCTCCCCGGTAGGTAACTTCATAAGCAGTGGCGATGTTGTTCCGCAGCCATTCGACTATCTTTTTTAACTGCTCGTTGGCCTTATTTTCATAAACCTGCCGCGTTCCTTTCGAAGCCGTGCTGGCCATCTCGCTGGCGCCAGCGTAGAACTTCAGGGCACGGTCAAAATCCTCGTCACGCTGCACCAGACGGAAAAACACCTCATCGGGCTTTTTTTCGTCTTCAAAGGCCGGCGGGTCAAAAGGCTGCAGAAAGTAGAGATAAAAGTCCCTGGGCGGGTGGGCGGTAGAACGTTCGTTGGGAGCGCCGAAGAATAAATACCCTAACCGGGTAGCCTTTTTCTCGCGCCACTCAATTTCGTGCTCCCAAATCTGGAAATTGGGAACATACGTGGCTTCGGGGCACTCCATGGCCCGGGCCAGGGCCTTAAAATAGTAGCGGTCCAACTGGTTCGGGGTAAGTGTCTCGGCTTTCTGCTCAATTAGCGAATCAAAATCAATGTCTTTTTTCAGGTCAAGGTAGTACTGGCCGTTGTCCTGGTTGAAAGAAATAAACTGGCCGCTCACCGTCCTTAAGATCTCGCGCAAGATTGATTCGATAGTGGTTTTAAGAAACTCGGCCTCCTCTTCCGGCAAGGGCAGGTAAAGGCAGAGGTCGTCGCGGAGTTCTTCAGCCGTGACCCCTATTGGAGCGTAAATATCTCCTGTTGTCAGCCGGTGAACGCTCAAAGCGTGAATGATGCGGAGGGCCACCGGCTTATACTGCGGCCTTGTAAAGGCCTGCTGGACACGGTATTCCAGTACCTGGCTCTTCTCCATCACTTCGCGAATGTCCGGGTCGCTGCGGAAAGATGGATTGTCCTTTAAGTTTTGCCAGTAAGAATCATAAGCAATGAGGCCGGGTTCCTGTTCCGGAACTTCTTTGTCCAGGAGTTTTTTCATGGCCGCACTGATGGTTTTCAGCACCTCGCGCTTTTCAGCTACATAGACCCGCTCAAAAGTTTCCAGGAATGCCGGATGCACGGGGAAAAGAGCGACGAATTCGTCCATGCGCTCGGCCAGGGTGCCATATAACTTGGTGAAACGCTGCAGGTGTTCCCTTATGAGGGCCTTCTGTCGGTCATCCTTGCGCAGCAGGCGCTGGGCAACTACGTAGGCTATGTCTTCACGGACAATTCGTATCTGCTCAAAACGGTCTTTGACCCGGCGCAGAGTTTCAGCCACAAACTGAAAGCGCGGGCTGTCGAAAATGGCTTCCTGCACACCCGCCATGAAACGAAACCGGGTGAGCCGGCAAACCTCCCCGATTTCTCGCAGGAAGTTTAGGTCGAGGATTAATTCCTGGTCCTTCCGCGTACGCAGGTAGTCCAGGAGTTCATCGACAACCAGCAAGAGCCCGTGATCCGGGTAAACCTCTTGGAAAGCGTTCATCATCTCAATAAAAGGGTCTTTGTTGTTGGTAACTTTATCGGCTTCAGGAAAACGGTATTTCACCCCAAGATTAGCCAGTTGTTCTTCCAGCTCAGCACAAATGATGTTCCTGAGGGACATCGTGGTGGAACCGATCTCGGTCCTGATAACCTTGAACTTGCCGGCGATAACCTCAGATTTTTTAGCTACGGCAGGATGCCGTATTTCCGTGACCAGGTCTGGATATTCGGCTATAGCGGATAGCACCGACATTAAATGCGATTTGCCGGTACCGTAGTTGCCGACGATCAAAAGTCCCTTATTATCCTGGGGATGGTCATATTGGAGTTGCGGAAAGACAACTTCCGTAATCTGCTCGGCCATCCGTTCCGAGATCACATAGGTTTTTACCAGCTCACCGGCCCTGCTTTTGGCGTCAGCTTCCCGCAACTGCACTATAGTTTCGACCGGTTCAAAATGGATCAGGTCAGCGTACTTCACAGTATTTCCCCACCTTTTCCTGAAATCTCTTTACCCCAGAGGATAAATAAGGGCATCGACTTCATAATACTTTCTGTACTCCGGGTGATCCGGCTCGGCATAAATCAGCGCACCACCCTCGAATTTGCCGTTCCATGCGGCAACGATAGTTCGATTGCGGCTGACTTGTTGAAGTAAACGTAAAGGGTCCTGTTGAAGAACAGGATTAAAAAGTATTTCTGTATTATCAAGAAGGACAGTGTCCTTTCCTGTTTCGCCTATGATCGTCTCCACTATTCTCGGCAGGCGTAATGTTCGTATTTTAACGGGGTATTCCAGGAGTTTCTGGCTCAGCATGAGGTTCAGATTAATATAAGGATAACCCTCATCTTTGGCTGTTTGAACAAGAATTTTGGTTTTTCCGGTTGCAGCTGACCCAACCAGTAAAACCAGTCGATAATACCTCGACCGGGCTGCTGCTATTTGTTTTTTGAGCTCATCTGTTTTCATGGCAATCCCAGCACCTGCCTATATATCCTTTGGATAACCACTAAAAGCATCAGGTTTCAGTAGCTTCCCCAACCCCATCCTTCTTGCTCGCGGGAATAATTATCGCCTTCTCCAGGACGACCTTCCCATCGTCTTCGATTCTGAGAAGAACCCGGTCGCCCTCTTCTATTTCAAGAGCAGTCCGTATTTCTTTTGGCAACGTCATTTGACCTTTCGGTCCCATTTTGGGTGTAAAAATTTTCTTTTGGGCCAAGAAAACCACCTGCCAGGAAGTATGGAAAACTGGATAGAGAGACTTATTCGGCAAGAAAACATGAAAATCCTGCCAATTGAAAAGAAAACCCTGCAAAATCTATTTATACTCGTACATTTAAGCCTTTCTTCATCCTATCTGGCTCATGGCTACAAACTCCATTGGCGTAAAAATTTAATAGCCGGTTTTCGCAGCAAAACCGGCTGTTTTCATCCTAATCTATGTAATCAGATTAGGCCCTTTAAAATTCCGGCAGCGATACTCCAGCGTTCGCCAGTCGCCTTTTTCTCGACAACCACGTGCGTCTCGGGAAAAAGAGAGCATACTCCTACGACCTCAATAATTCCGCCGTCTTTATCGAGATAAGTTTTACCTACCAAATTTCTGTTATTGGGCAATGGTTTTCCGGTTTTAATATCAATTTCCACCCAATTTGTTAACTTGCGGTCAGTCATCAGCGTTCCTCCACAAGGTAAAATTCAGGACAAATTCTTTTACTTTCTGAGTATCAGTTTTCGTCCCAAGAACTCGCGCCGCTCGTTGCGTAAGGCTAGTCACACGAGCGGCGCGAGTGCCGACGCCGCCCAAACCGTGCAAACAATAGAAACATCTCAATATGCTGATAAGAAACCTAGTCAAAGTCATCATGCCACTAACTCAGCATGAGGTTACCCCTGCCTTTGGAAACCCATCTGTCGCTTCCAAGATACAACAACCCCACTGCCTATATTCAACAATATTTCTGATTTACGAGCGCCAGTTCTAAGGTTTGATAGAATAAGTTATTATAGCTTAGACTTGCTCAGCATTTCTTAGAAAATAACGGGAAAAGCAAATAATTCGCTAAAAGGTGCCCCAGAAAATAATTTCTGTCAGGTTGTTATTTTCTTTCCTGAGGCGTCCCGTTTTTGAGGTCGGATCGGTCCTGGAAAAGATAACGGAAATCTTTTCATGCAATTCAGCGGCGTACAACATTCCTCGGGAGTGCCTTGGGTTACCAGCGCTTCCAACTGCTTAGATAGTTTATCCCTTGATTCAAAGGTCCGTGCTGTCATACATTATGTGACACAGCTTGAGCCCTTGTCTCTCAAGGTTTTTCGACGCTTTTGTGATACATCAGCCCTCTTTTGCGAGGTTCGGTGTGACACATCCCTATTCCTTGTGCCGCCAGGGGATCCTGCGCTTCCTGTGACACATGGTTGTTTATGAAAGCTCTTCTTTATCAGGACTGCCTTGAACCTCTTCTTATGGTTTCTTCTACGCTGCTCAGCTGTCCGTCGATTTCGTTGAGCGTCTTCTGGATGGCCAGCCAGCGAACCGGGTGCAAAGGGATTGCATGGAGCTGCTCTTCAAGATTGACAAACCTGTCTTTGAGATTTTTGCATAATGCCAGCGTTTTCTTAATTGCTTCCATGAAAGATCACCTCTCTTTAAATTATAACTATGGATAAGTTATGGACAAGATTGGATAACAACAAGAGATACCTCGTGTCAAGCCGCAGCGCCGTGCGATATGCCTGAGTTCTGATGTGATTCGTTTTAAAAATTTGCCGAATATCGGCCAAAATCAGCGCCAGTTCTTCGTTTTGATAGAATAAGTCGCTATAGCTTTTGTTTAATCAATCTAGCTTAGAAAATAATGAGGAAATAAAAAAATCTCCCTAAGGGGAACCCATAGAAAATAATTTCTAAGGTCTGTTGTTGTTCTTTAATTTTTGTCCTTTTTAATACGGGTAAATAATACCTAGAATCTTTCAGAATGCTATTCCAGAAGGCTGAAGTTATTTTTGTAACGGTCAAACTTCGGGCGGGGCGCCACCGTACCATCCGCCCTGACGTTGCAAAAGTTGATAGTGTACCGTCCCTCGTTTCGCCCGGTCTTATTACGGTGGGCAAGCCGGACAAGCTCTTCCGAAGGAACCACCCAGTAAGTGTTGGCTTGCTCAGAGTAGAAAATGAAAAAGTAGTTGGGCCGGGGGTTGGCAATGTCCATGGCGGCAAAACGTCCGGCGTTTCGGGGATTACAGTCTTTCGACCGCGCTTTGATCTGGACGTCCAGATACCGCAGCTCGCCTTCCCTTTCCTGCCGTATGATGCAGTCGATACCCTGGTCGTCCACAAGCGTCTGGTAGACGTCAAAGCCCCGCCGGAGCAATTCGGCTATGACAACGTATTCCTGCCGTTTGCCGAATGAGGCGGTGCTGCGAAAAGTGCGGCCTTCATGTCCAGTATTGCTCACGGATTTTCACCCCTTCCAAGGACAGCTCTCGTAAGCTCCTGGACTTCCCGCGCGGGGGATTCGAAGAGACGCTGCAATTCGGAATTAATTCCAGGATAAGGTCTTCTCCAGGGCACTAAGCCCTTCCATGCCCTCAATTGGCCTGCCAACCACAGGTACCGGTCGAGTTCCCGAGTGGTCACGGGAAAATCCAGGGCATCCTTCAACGCTGAAAAGCCCGCCGCAAACTGCTCATACGAGAGCCCTTCCCTGCCCTTCCCATTCAAATGGTATGTGAGCATCTTAACCGCATACGAGTCGTAAATCGGGAATTGATCCGGATCAATAAAAAAGTGGGCGAATTTGGATGCAAAACTCCGGAACGTCCATGTTATGTGCTTTGACCCCTTGACAAATTTCACTTTTGCCAGCTCCTCTACGAGGGCGGAAGTAGCCGGTAACGTGGTATTTCCCAAGACGCTGCATAAGTGTTCGGCCACCTCTACTACGGCGTAAACCTGGGTTCCGTAGAGGGCGTTGACGGCTGCCGCTTTGAGCAAGATCGATTTGAAATCGAAGTCCGGAAAAGACCGGGCAAGGGAATCCAGCGCTTCATCCGTCGCCTGCCACCCCTTGCATTTCTGGTATAATTGCAGGGCAGCTTCCATCTGCCGGCGTTCAAGAGGAACGGCCGGTTTTTTAGTCATCACTCACTTCATCTCCTCCTGATATGATCTTAGTTTTTGGGCAATAAAAAAAGCCCCTCACCTGAACAGTGAAGAGTGTTGGAACAGAGGCTATTCGGGGAAAGGAATCACCTTATCCAGCGGAACGCGATATCTTCCCTGGTAGCAATGAGGTCGAACTCATGGTGATCCGCAGTTACAAGGCTAGCACCGCGGACTTTTGCTTCCGCGGCTGCTATTGAGTCCGCTAAAGACAACCTGTAAGTCGCCTTCAACCTGCCGGCCTCCAGAAAAACCTCCTGGGTAATCTCAGTGACTTCGGTAACAGGTAGTGCCCGTATTTTTTCCAATGTCTGTTCACTTATCTCCGGGCCTACTTCGCGATAGATACCGTAGTAAACCTCCAGCAGGTTTAGCCGGTGCAGGAACAAATTGGGCTCCTGATGATTAGATTTTCGCAGCAGTTCTTCCACAACATCCGCACCAGCTTCGTCGTTCAGAAAGGCGATGAGGGCACAGGCATCAAGCACATAATAATCGCTCATGTTTCCAGATCCTTTTCCAATTGCTTGGACTGCAAGTATTTCTCTACGTTAAAGCCCTTTCCCTTCAAAATCCCCCGTGCCTCACGAATTGGATCTTCCACAGGTTTTAGAAGAAATCCCTCGCGCACCTCCACGATGGTTACTCGCTTACCTTTCAGTTTTCGCGCTACCTCTGCCGGCAAATTCAGTTCGTCCGCATTCACTTCAGGGGTTAGCAACAGCTTCACCTCCAGTATAGAGACAGGCCAGTCCCTTGAGCCATTCCTTTGAAATAGTATCTATTGACAGTTGTTCTTGAACGGTCATCTTTATTATTCGCAATATCGGCCTTGCCCGGGATTTTGCTCCTCTCCGGTAGGAACAGTGCCTTTTGTAAGATTATACCACAAGGAACGCCCTGATCTCAACCGTTGCTCGCGCTTCCTTCGTTTTCTTAGAAATGGTAATTATTTCTCCCCGGGTCGTCCATAGAGACCCCCGGCATAAACTGAATTAATGAAAAAAGTGCAGTTATTTGCTTGATAATTGGAATCTGCTTCGAGGTACCGGTAGGCTTAGAGGTGGAAGGGTTTTTGCCCGGCCACCGGGCCTTAATAGGAGGTGGGGGGCCATGGCAAAGCGGGAATTTGACGTGATCATAACCCGCACCGGCTCCCAGGATGAACGCGAACAAGCCTACCGGGAAGCGATTCGCTTTCTTCTGTTCCGCCTTCCTGAACAGAGCAGGAAATTACCGCAACCACGTCAAAGTAAAGTTACGCTGAAGGAGGAACAGGGAACGTGACCGCTGCACTGATATATTTGCGGGTGTCCACTGAGGAACAGGCCGAACGCGGCTATTCCATTGCGGCGCAGCGGGAGGAATGCAGGGCCAAGGCTCAGGAATTAGGCGCAACTGAAATAACAGAATTTGTAGACGAAGGGGTTTCGGGCTCAATCTTAGAGCGCCCCGCCCTGGTGGCGGCGCTGGAAAAGCTTAAAGCCGGCGGCATCCGCTGGTTTATTTGTTTAGACACCAGCCGTTTGTCGCGTAGTGTGGCCCACCAGCTTCTCCTGATCGATGAGATTAAAAAAGCAGGAGCGGAGCTGATTTTTGTCAACTCCAAGTTTACCGACACCCCTGAAGACCGTTTCCATTTAACCGTACTTAGTGCAGTTGACGAATACGAACGCGCCAGGACCAGGCTCCGCTCCTTAATTGGCAAAAGAGCCAAGGCAAAAGCGGGGAAACTTACTCACAGTCCTGGACTTTACGGCTATGAATTTGATAAAGAAACAGATACCCTGCACATTATCGAAGAAGAGGCTAAAATCATAAGACTTATGTATCAATGGTTTACTTCTGATGAAGACGCCAGTCCTTATGAAATAGCGCGGCGATTGAATGCCATGGGCATCCCCAGTCCCAAAGGCAAACAATGGACCAAACAAACGGTCAAACGTATTTTGGCCAATAGCGCCTATGCGGGCATCCTGTATATCCGCCGCTATGATACTAAGGACGTCAAGTTCAATAAATATAAGCCGCCTCAAGAAAGGGTAAGCCGAAAAGAAAGACCCCGCGAAGAGTGGGTCCCTATTTCTGTCCCCACCATTATTGATAAACAAACCTGGGAGGCAGCCCAAAAGCGTTTTGAGAATTCCCGAAGGCGCTGGCGCAGCTACAGCGCTTACCCTTATCTTCTTTCGGGCCTTATGCGCTGCGGAAAATGCGGCGCGACTATACACGGGAATCTTGTTACGTCAAAAGGAAAGAGGAGGGCTTATTACGTCTGCACTGCGAAATCGCCAGGCATACCGGGTCGGGAACGCTGTAAATCCCAATATCTTAATGCTCCGGAATTAGAAGAGATCGTTTGGGAAAGAGTCTCCGGTTGGCTGACAAATCCGGAAAGGCTTCGCGCGGAGCTGCAGGCCGCTTTCCCTGACGAGACCGCCAAAGCTTTGGAAATCGAGCTTGCCACCATCGAAAAAGAATTGGTTCAAGCCTCCAAAGAACGGTCACGGGTAGCGACCATGTTCCAAAAAGATTTGATCCCGGAAGTTGAAATGGAACAGCGGCTAAAGGAAATAAGGGAGCGCTGGGAGTACCTCTCGCGCCGCCGGGAGCAAATTTTAAAGGAACTTTCCCGGCACGACCTGGCGGCGCAGGAATTGGAACGGTTAGAAGAGCTTGCCGCCCAGGTCGGAGATGCTCTCGACACTCTTTCTCTTGAAGAGAAAAAGCGCCTGGTTAATCTCTTGATTGAAGAGATTACTGTTACCGGGAAGCGTATTGACATCAAAGCCAAAATTCCCGACACTATACCCGAAAACGTAGCCATTCTCGAAACTGCCGCTGCGGGCAATGGTTTCTACGGCAGACACGACGCTGCACATTATCGA
>FIZM01000085.1 GCA_900019985.1 uncultured Clostridia bacterium | reverse complement strand
AACTCCATAAAAGAACCTCAATCTTGCGCATGCCTCTACTGTTTAGTTTTCAAGGAACAATCCCCGGGCAAAGCCCGGCGAACAATCCATCGTTATGTTAATGAAAACCGCCTGTAACAGACGGCGAAGTCAAATATATCAGCTTGTGCCTGGCATTGCAACTGTTAACTTCTGCGAATAAGTCCATAAATCGGCACTTTCCTCGATTTCGCGCTGTGTCCCTCATAATTTTGCAATAATGCGTGTAAAATTGCCTAATTACCTATGACGACATAAAACCTACATGCATTGTTCACCATACTAAGTATATGCATTGAGCTTTCAAATGAATCTATCTTTCAGCTATTTTCGTCGAGTCTTATTTTGCCATCGCCAATCCGGCACCATTCTTGACGTTCGGTGTGGAACAGATTCCGGGCTCTCGCGTTTTACAATCATCTGTACCGTTCCTAAACTCAGCATTGCTGCGAGCATTTGATTCTAACTTTGATTACAATCATCAGCATTGTTCTTACGCTTATCAGTGCTGTAGGTCCAGTCATCAGTACTGTTATTACATATGCTTTATTATGAAGTCCTTAAGAACGACGAGAAGGACGACACCCGGAAGGCCAAGTGTACCTGAAACAAGGGCAGTAATCGGATTAATCGCAACGGCAAATCCCAGTCTGCTTCCGAGGAGGTTCGTAATCCAAAGAAGAGCCCCTCCCACCAATATGCTTGTAAGCAACCTCATAGCATATTTCAAAGGAACATACAGGATGTAAGCGAGGACATATATTATGAACGCACTGAAAGCGTACACCATTATAAGGGGCACATCCATAGCCTCACCTCCTGAGGCAGGTCCCTATGGACATTCCTACAGTTTATATATGTCACTATGTGCTTGTATATGCAAATATCACACATTCTCAGCCACAGATCCCGCCGGGGTGGTCGAGAGCCTTACACACTTTAAGGAAACAGGCCCGCAGGTGGTAGAAACTGAATCACCTTGAGAGAGGTTTTCCAGAATCGGAAGAGATCAGTGGCCGCCGGCCGCAGCCAGGGAGGGCTATGAAAGTGAAGTATACTCTTTCCGCGCCTTTGCAAGAAGATACATATACTTCCTCTCTGCTGCGTGCAGCGAGTAAATGGCATAATCTACGAGATCCGGTTCAGATACTTCATGGAAGTACTCTATGGCGGACAGCCATTCTTGTTTCGCAAGCTGTACAGCTTCATAGCCGGTCAACTCACCGTTGTGAGCATGCCTTTCTCTAACCTGCACTGTACGGAAAACACCACGTATTCCCCGAAAGATGATGCTCAGCAGATTGGCACCGGTTCTCCCCCAAAAGGTACCGACCGGCAGGCAAAATGATGGCGTGGCCCCGGGCGGCCTTAAGACCTGTCCATGTTCACCTGCAGCCACACTGCCCTCCACACCGCTGGACAGTCTGTCTGATGCCCCATGTACACAAGACATCACCTGCTGATCATGCGGGCAATGCGTCATCTGCCGTCTAACAGGTGATCTTGGCTTGTCCCCTGGCAGGGACTCTTTTTCAGTTCGCTGATCCACTCTTCCTGCCATACTGTCCTCCCGGTAATGAGTTGATATCCTCAACACACGGGTACAGTATGTGTAACAAGAGGAATATTATACCTCTACCTCCCTGCGCCCCTCGAGCGCTCTTGCAAGTGTAACCTCATCAGCATATTCCAAGTCTCCTCCGACAGGCAGCCCATGGGCAATCCTGGTCACCTTGATCCCGGTAGGCTTAATAAGCTTAGCCAGGTACATAGATGTGGCTTCACCTTCAATGTTCGGATCCGTTGCAAGAATCACTTCTCTTACTTCCTGGTTCTTAAGGCGCAAAAGGAGTTCTTTGACGCTTATATCTTCAGGGCCTATTCCGTCCATAGGGGAGATGGCTCCGCCCAGGACATGGTATAATCCATGAAACTCACCGGTCCGTTCCAGAGCGATGACATCTTTGGACTCCTCGACAACTGCGATCACGGCTTTGTCTCGCCGCTCATCTGTGCAGATAGAGCACGGATCCTTCTCGGTGATGTTCCCGCATACCGAGCAAGACACGATTCTATCTTTGACTTCGATCAGCGCCTCCGCAAGCCTTTCCACATTTTCTCTGGGGGTCTTCAGTATATGGAATGCCAGGCGCTGCGCAGTTTTCGGCCCTATACTCGGCAAGCGCATCAGCTGCTCAATAAGGTTAGCCATAGGCTCAGCATAACGAGACATTACTTCCTTCTCTCCTTATCACACAGACACTCAAATCGCTAGAGCTACTAGTAGAGCTATTCCCGAGCCAAAACAGGCTAGAACATCGGAGGCAGTCCCGGGATTTGCAGCCCGCCTGTGACCTTTCCCATTTCTTGCGACACCATTTCCTGGCACTTGCGAAATGCGTCATTGACAGCAGCAATGATAAGATCTTGAAGCATTTCGACATCATCCGGATCCACAGCCTCAGGCGCTATCTTAACTGCCAGTACTTCTTGATGGCCGTTGACAGTCACCTTTACTACACCGCCGCCTGCTGTCCCTTCTACAGTCTTTTCTTTCAATTCCTCCTGAACCCTGGCAAGATTCGCTTGCATCTTCTGTACTTGCTTAAGCATTTTTCCCATGTTCTTTGACATATGCCCGCCTCCCGGATGTCTCAACTGGTTTATACTTCGATTTTGAATACTCGCCCTTTAAACACTGAAAGAGCGGCCTTTACAGTAGGATGCTCCCTAACCGCTTCTCTAGCCCGTCTGAGATTCTCTGCCAGTTCCTCTTCATGATCTACAAGGTCAGACCCATTATCTCCGGAAACGCTGTCAGGCTCCGGCTCTTCAGAATCCCCGTCTTCTGCATCACTCATGATCTTCTCTCTGCATTCTGTGTGTAATTCTGCATCTGCAGGATGGCTTTCAGGGGGAGACTCGGCTCCGTTGGGAAAACCGTTACCGGAAAAGCCGTTACCGGACTCTAAATGAAACTGCACATCGTGTGGTTCCTCAGCTAAGATGAAACTTATAGCAAACCTGACTCCGAAGACCTTTTCTATTGCATCCTGTATGCTCTTTTTTCGGCGTCGCTCAGAAGCCAGTTCCTTTTTCACGTCATCCTCGAAGGATATGACCAATCCATCCTCGTTAAGCTCCACAGGGATTCCGTCTTCACAGTACAGGGTTTTCTCAATACCAGGCTTCAGTGCAGCTACAACCTGACTCCAGCCGGCCTGTATCTGCCCGAGGCTTAACTCAGCGGAAGATTTCGAAGCCACACCCGGTGTCATGCCGTCAGCTTTCGAGTCACTCACTGATGAGACTGAAGCTGTCGAGGCCGGACTTGTCGAGATCGAGCCAGGCACGCCGACTTTTTTCGCTGAGATCGAACCTGTAGAAGTTGAACCTGCCGAGATCGAGCCGGTCGAGCCTACCTCTTTCGCCGAAACCTCACCGGCCGGCAGATCTTCCTTCGGCTCTTCCGTAAGCTTCTTGCCTTGCTTTTCCGGCATAGGCAGACCGCCCAAATGAACAAGCTTAATCGTGACTACCTCTGCAGTAAGCTGAGGTGAGGCAGAGTATTTCATTTCACTGTCTGCAGCACTTAGGACGTTGATTGCCTCAAGAATCAAAGCGCCGGGAATAACCTCAGCTTGCCTCTTCAGGCTTTCTACCGCAGTCTCAGGAACATCGATGAGATCAGGCTTGAATCCACATGACTGCAAGACCATTAGGCTCCTGAAATGCTCAAGGACATCCCTTAGAAACATGGCAGGATCGTGCCCGGAATCAATAAGCTCTCTTATAAGGATAAGAGCACCGGCTAAATCTCCACTGATCACTGCATCACAGTATTCCACTGCCTTGCGGAATCCTGCAACTCCAAGAGCAGCGACTGCGTCTTCATAGGCAATCTTGCCGCCGGTATATGCAGCGCACTGTTCAAGGAGGCCGAGGGCATCTCTTGCAGCACCCTGCGCCCCTATGGCAATAAGCCTCACAGCATCCTTATCGATCTCAATCCCTTCAGCCTCTGCTACCTTCAGGATTTGTCCTGAAAGCTCACTAATGGTGAGACGCCTGAAATCAAACCTTTGGCACCTGGAAAGAATCGTCGCAAGCACCCTGTGAGGTTCAGTGGTCGCAAGAATAAAGACGACACGCTCCGGAGGCTCTTCCAACGTTTTCAGCAAGGCGTTGAAAGCTTCCTGGGTCAGCATGTGGACCTCATCGATTATATAGACTTTGTATCTTTCTTCTACAGGAGCGAATTTAACTCTTTCCCGAAGATCGCGGATTTCATCTATTCCACGGTTGGACGCAGCGTCAATCTCTATGACATCCATGGAGCGGCCTTCCTGAACTCTGGTGCACCCTTCGCACTTGCAGCACGGATCAGGCGTCGGACCTGATTCGCAGTTTAAAGCCTTTGCCAGCACCTTCGCCACACTGGTTTTGCCTGTTCCTCGCGGACCGCAGAAAAGATATGCATGAGACGTGCGACCTGCAGCTATGGCATTTCGCAGTGTGCGCGTGACATGGTCCTGTCCCACGACCTCGGTGAATGTCTGCGGTCTGAAGCGCCGATACAGGGAGACATATGTCACTGTGAGCCCCTCCTTATCCCAAGGTATGAAGTTCTGGCACGACTCTCTAATTCCTGCACGGGAATGAGCGAAGGTCAGCTGCAAAGCAGCATAAAAAAACCGGCCCGCTGATTTACAAGGACAGGGCCGGTTACAAAATGGTCGTGCACCCACCTTCGAACGCCCTTTCCAGGCGGTAACCTGTCAGCCTGCTCCGACCAGGCGCCCCTGCGGCACACAAAAGGTTCTGCTTACCGCTGCTACCTCCCGGTCCTGACGGGGTTCACAGATTTCTGTTGCGCAGGACCCGATCTTCTTTGCCTCTTAACAGGGCCAGGCCCCACAAAGGGTCGCCCTCGGGAGGGAATTCGACCCCGCTGTAGCGGGTTGCGGGTACAGGGCACCGCTACCTCCCCGTCTAGCACGACCAAACCTTCACAAATAGGATCTTCTCAGAAATGAAAACTGTCTAGATAAAAATATGGCGGAGAGGGCGGGATTCGAACCCGCGAGACAGGGAACTCCTGCCTACCCACTTTCCAGGCGGGCGCCTTCGACCAACTCAGCCACCTCTCCACGAAATGTCTCAACTGGCGGAGAGAGTGAGATTCGAACTCACGGGGCGGGGGCTACCCACCCACTCGCTTTCGAGGCGAGCGCTTTCGACCACTCAGCCATCTCTCCGCTTGTCTAGGTCTTCATCTCTGAGCCTGTATTCAGTTTTCGACCCTAATCCCAGCTGCATGATGTCCTGACACTAGATATCACGCAACTCCGAAAAAAACTGTTTAAGAAGGGCTGAACACTCATCTTCCAAGATGCCGGATGTTACAGATACCCTGTGGTTCAGCACCTCATGGTTTACCAGGTTCATAACGGATCCTGCAGCACCTGACTTCGGATCAGCTGCTCCGTAAACAAGGCGTCCGATCCTTGCCAGGACAAGAGCCCCTGCACACATGGGGCACGGTTCCAGGGTCACATAGATCGTGGCCCCGACAAGACGCCATGAGCGAAGCTTTGCCGCAGCCTCTCGTATCGCCAATATCTCTGCATGAGCAGTGGGATCCTGCAGTTCTTCCCTTCGATTGTGTGCCCGGGCAATCACCTGTCCGTCTAAGGTTATGACTGCGCCTACCGGAACCTCGCCCTTTAGGTATGCTTTCTTAGCTTCCAAAAGGGCTCTGTGCATAAATGTCTCATCATTCATATTGTATTCATGTAACATGATTTACACTGCACATCCCGAGCACGTACCACGTTGATAACGGGATCCCCGAGTATTGCCAAGATAGCTAATCACCAAGCCTGCCTCAGACTCGTTACTATAATAACATTACACTGAGTCATGGGCAAGTGCTGTTGAACCGGCAGAGCTGTCGACCAATCAGTGCTATCGGCCAGGCAATGCTCTTAAGACCGCACCAAAGCACCTCAAAAACACTGGTAGCCCCGGCAGGAATCGAACCTGCGACACGCGGTTTAGGAAACCGCTGCTCTATCCACTGAGCTACGGGGCCACCAAAACTAAAATATCAGTTCATCTAGTATATAGCACAATACAGCCCAGGTGTCAATCAGGTTTTCAGTCTGCTGTGATCGGTCTATGATAATGCCACTCGCCTCTTCAGTTCAGGGAAAACGTCACTGTTATTGGAGATCACATTCCCTTGAACGGCAAAAAAGCACGTCCATACGGGGGTGACATTTTTACCCGCGGTGAACATTGGGTTTTACACCTATGCAATTCACAAACCCAGAGCCTTCAGGTGATTCCCAATGTGCCTCTTCAGAAATTCCCTGTATAATCCCTCATTTTCATAGAGACATCGATAGATCCTGTCCCGGAAGCGATAAGCTCCTGACTCATCCTTCTCCTGGAGGATCAGGCCATATGTGATGTGGATTAACTGCCTAGCATCGCTGTGATCCATCAATCCTCCGAGATCCTCATCTTTCAAACCACGCAAATCAGGAATTCTGCCGGTATCCAATGTAACATGGTAATAACGCTTTGCTTCATCCAGATGTTCCAAGGCAAATGCATGCAACTCCCGGTAAAGCCCGGGATCCGCTTGAATAATTACCCTGACTGCCTCAAGCCAGTTTGTGCCTGCAGTTTTGACATGCACACGCCCTTTGGTCTCTTCGCCCATTATCGGGAACACACTGAACTTGTCACTGCCTGAGTGGACACTCAGCTTATACCCGAAGTGCGATGCGATTTCCTGATGAGCTTTGAGTTCTCTGTGAAACTGGGAAAGATCTCCTATATAGTCTATGCCTTTCTGGAACTCGCCGCAAAAACGCGGAGCGACACTGTATAAATCTACACCTGCCTCCATGAGCTGCAGAGCCACAAAGAAATGGCCCAGAGGATCCGTAGGTGTCACAGTCTCATCGATTGACATCTCAAAATCGATTTCTCTCTGACACGGTTTAATGACTTTATGAAAGATGTCTACGGTAAAATCTACGGCTTTCTGGTAGATGACTGCGTTCAGCCTCAGTGATTCCGGACTGAACATGAGCCTCAAACCTGATTCCAGCTTAAACTCGCCGGACAGGAACCGCATCTCCAGCCTTTCTCTGGTTTCTTTATCAAGTTCCATGTAGATGCGGTCGACATCATCTTTGGACAGCGTCGTTACATTGTTGATGTGCTCGGAACAATCCAGGGTTATCATTGTGTAACCGACATCCAGGGCAAGCTTCACTTCATCAGCTGTCTTCAGATGGTCCCCGTCTGCACCGAACCCGCCGCGGTAGCCTTCCTGGAATACCGCCCAGACTGCATCTGACAACACACCTTCGAAGGTCCGTCCTGTAAGCGTAAGTTCCCTGACAGACTGTTGAGCAAGGACCGGGCCTACGTCATAGTTCTTTATGAGGTCTATGTGTCCGGGAGATGCCACTCCCAACCTATCACCCAAGCCTATAGTCGTTTTGAATTTCCGAAGCGAGACCGGGCATGTGTGTGGGAAATGCTTTCTTATAACACGGCTGTTGGCAACTGACAGGTCGCACACCTTTATCCAGACACCGTCAACTGAACCTCTACGGCCTTCCAGTTCCTGAAAAATCTCGGAACCTTCACCTACTACCACAAGCTTCTTTTCACGTGCACCCTTAACCAGAAAGAGAATTGACCCATCCTTCTCGTGAAGAGAATTTGGATACGGACATCCGATGTTCAATATCATCTCTTCCTTTCTGTCATCCTACTTGTTTCACTCGCATGTCCATCTCCCAGTTAACCCCAAGATGTGCTCTTCATCCTTACTTACTCTCAATACTTTCTACCGTGTCCCCCGGAACTAACCAGTCGGTGTGGTACACACCGGGCCTGTCCAACCTCTCGTAAGTATGAGCACCGAAGTAGTCGCGCTGGGCCTGTATTAGACTTGCCGGAAGTTCCGGTGCTCGGTAAGAATCGTAGTATGCAAGGGCTGAAGAGAAAGCAGGAACGGCTATGCCGTGCTGAATCGCCCAGCCCACCAGTAGCCTCCAGCTGTCCTGGGAAGCAGTGATGACCTCCAGAAAGTATGGATCCAATAGAAGGTTAGGAAGATCGGGATTGCGTCGAAAAGCCTCGGTTATCCTGTCTAAGAACTGAGCCCTTATGATACATCCCTCTCGCCACAAGAGAGCAATCCCGCCAAGGTCAAGATCCCAGTTGTATTCCTTTGATGCCTCTCGTAAAAGGGCAAATCCTTCTGCGTACGCGCAGATTTTAGATGCGTAAAGCGCTGCTTCTAAGTGAGTTATGCCGCGGGATATGTCGTGGGCAAATTCACCTTTTGCAGGCCCTTTCAACACAGTGGATGCATGCACTCTCTCATCTTTCAACGCAGACATATAGCGCGCAAACACAGCCTGGACGAGGCTGGGAGCAGGAACACCAAGCTCCAGTGCTTCTTGAGATGTCCACTTGCCTGTGCCTTTTTGCCCGGCCGCATCTTTGATTACATCTACTATCGGCTTTCCTGTATCTTTATCCTTCTTGCCGAGGATATCCCGGGTAATCTCAATAAGGTATGAACTGAGATCTCCGTTGCTCCAATCCCTGAAGACATCTTCCATCTCTTTGGCGCTCATACCAAAGAGGTTTTTCATGATGGCATAGGCTTCAGCGATAAGCTGCATGTCAGCGTATTCAATGCCGTTATGCACCATCTTGACGAAATGGCCTGCTCCATCAGGGCCGAGATATCCGGAACACGGTTCGCCTGAATCAGCCTTAGCTGCAATGTCAGTGAAAACCCTCTCCACATGCTCCCATGCAGCCTGAGATCCTCCCGGCATGATGCTGGGCCCTTTCAAAGCGCCTTCTTCTCCGCCGGAGACGCCTACACCTAAGAACAGGAACCCTCTATCCTCCAACTCCTTGCTACGGCGGATGGTATCCTTGAAAAAGGAGTTACCGCAATCCATGATTATATCGCCGGGGCTCAAGTACGGAATCAGCTGCTCAATCACTGCATCTACAGCCCGGCCGGCTTTCACCATCAGCATTATCCGCTTCGGCGGTTCCAGCGATTCGACAAACTCCTCGATTGAGTGTGTGCCTCGGATACTCTCGTAGCCTTTTGCTTTACAGGCAATAAACTCATCTACCACACTAAGAGTGCGGTTAAACACTGAGACGGAATAGCCATGATTCGCCATGTTCAGGACGAGATTCTGTCCCATTACACCCAAACCGATTAAGCCGACATCTGACTTCACAAGTCCTCACCCGCCTAGCACTCTTTGAATAATCTACTCCTTAAAGAATCTGCTTTTCAGTGCCCACAGGCCTTTACCGGGATTGCCTATGAAAAAGATCGTCTTACCGTCTACTGTGTTGAACCCCTCGCGGAGCATATCAGGTTTATACAGGTTCAGCGCTTCCTCTAAGGGCATATACTCGAAGTTCACCCCTTCAACCTCCTCGCGGGTGAGATGTCCAGGGGCATAGGTTATCCGGAATCTTCCCTCAGAAGAACCGTGAATAAGGTGAGCTGCTGCAGATAAGTTGTTTTTCAGGTCGTCTTCTTTGTTTGACAAGTCAAGGATGCGAGGGGTACCCGTATAACCGTACTTTCGTATCAAAACGTCAATATCCTTGTCTTCACCGAAATGTTTAACACCGGGTGCGATGATAATAAGGTCTCCGTCGTCAGCAATGGCCATCCTTGTACGGTATATGGCCTTGTTACCCAGCCACGTGCTCTTATACTGCTCAGGGTCAAGATAAACAACTACCGTATCAAGAGGATCATCCAGCAAGGTAAAGTTCAGTCTCTGGCTGAGGCTTACAGCCTCCTCGAAAAGCTCTCTCCGCCTTCCTGCCCACAAGCCGCGAACCTGCGTTACGTCATCCTGTGTTGTGGTGACTGTAAGGATATACTGCAGCGGTATGTCTTTTAGAAATCTTTCTTCGGCATAGTCAAATACCTTCCGCACAGGGGAATGGTCTTTGCCCATGAGGTTTTCCAAGCCCCACACAGCGCCAAGGAAATGGGACTTATCGATTATCTCCTTCCCTCCGCAGCCTACGAGGACATTCTTAGTATAGTTTGCCATCCCCACTACTTCGTGGGGGACTACCTGGCCGATTGAGATGATTAAATCGTAACTCTCATCTAAGAGCCTTCTATTGATATCCACAGAGATAGGGAAATCAACCATGCCCCGAGAGACGTCCTTTACATATGAAGCAGGGATTTCACCGATCTTCACCACATCATCGCGCCAGTTATGTACGATGAACCGGTCTTTCGGTATGTCCGGACCGAACATCTTAATCCTTTCTTCATCTGAGACCGCGGCATGAGTGCCTAAAGCAGGCATTATATCTACCTGCGTATCAGGGGAAAGCTTCTTGTACAGTACGTCGGTGACAAGCCCTGCCTTGGAGTGGTTGCGGGTATAATCAGGAGGAAGAAGCAAGACTTTCTTCAGCTTGTCCCCGAAACCTTCAAGCCATGAGCTAAGGGCCTGTTCCATCTCTTTGCAGGTTATGTCTTCCCCTACAATCCTCACGTCTTTCACGAGATGTCAGCCTCCTTTCTCTTACGAAGTCTTTGTAAGCTCGTCATAGAGCTCAAG
>FIZM01000084.1:1003-1161 GCA_900019985.1 uncultured Clostridia bacterium | reverse complement strand
TCAAGGTCAAGCTCGGCTCGTTCAGGCACCATGTTGATCTTTGTGCCGCCTCTTATAATCCCAAGGTTGCAAGTGACGTGATCCAGGACTTCTTCTGCGCCGGCAACAGGCAGTAAAGAACGGGCCAGGTTCTTAGATGCGGCCATTGTCTCTTTGAG
>FIZM01000084.1:0-952 GCA_900019985.1 uncultured Clostridia bacterium | reverse complement strand
TAACCCAAAGCGTCCCTTTTTGCCCTACTTCAACATCCCCGTCCGAGGTAGGTTCCGCGACTATGCATGCATCTCCGGCAAGATGTCCGCTTTGTACAAGCCAGCCTGTACCCCATACTCCCATGGTTTCCTCATCAGGGACAGCTGAGAAGAGGACGCTTCCACCTAGCCTATCAATATGCTTGGCAGCACATGCCATTGCATACATGATGCCGGCAAGGCCTCCCTTCATATCGGAAGTCCCCCTGCCGAAGATCTTGCCGTCATGGATAGTCCCGCTGAAAGGATCAAATCTCCACTTGCTGCCATCCCCGGCAGGGACTACGTCCATATGGCCGTTTAGAATCAGCCCGGGAGATCCGGTGCCAATACTCGCTAATATAGACTGCGGGTGATCATCGCTTGCGCGCACTTCATAAGCATCTATCCCGTGCTGAGCCAGGTAGTCCTTTATGAACGCGGCAATTTCGTCCATGTCACCCGGCGGGTTCTCACTTCTAATCCGGATAAGGCGAACCAGGAGGTTGATTATTTCGTCTCTCTCCCTGTCCACTTGCATCCAAAGATTTTTCTTTAGTTCATCCAAGATAATTCCTCCTGAAGGAGCGGAGTCAAGAATCAATCCTGACTCCGCTTTTGGAATTCACGCCTCTTAGGTTGATTACCAGTTTGCCTTACCGGTGTCCCACCCGAAAATACCGGGGAATGCCTTGATAACCGCTGCGAAAACAACAAACTGGAAGACAGTATACAATGCCTGATACCAGCCTAAAGTAAACGGCCATGTCGGATAGAACGGATATATCTTCAGGATGAATGCGTTTCCTGCAATAAACATAGGAGCTTCTACAAAGAACTGCAACAAGAACGTGGCAACTGCAAATGCTATCCAGCGTTTTCTTTCATCTTCGATTTTAAGAAGGAGGTATTTCCATACAAATGCCCAGTAAAT
>FIZM01000083.1:9764-13441 GCA_900019985.1 uncultured Clostridia bacterium | reverse complement strand
CCAGGCGATTGGGAGATGGTTGTGCATCTCAGCAGCGCTGCTCTAAAGGCGTATTCTGTAGAATATCCGAGGCGGATTATTCAGGTCGGCCCCGGTGAGTTCTATGAAGCGGAGGTTAAGGTCGTTCCGGTGCGTCGGGAGATCAGATTCGCAGAAGGCGGAGTTCTTGCACCGATTCAACAGCAACAACCCTGATAAAATGGGGTTTCCGTCCAACTCAGAAGATACACTCGCATCACGCAGTTCCTTCACATGCCTCAAATCGTTTTCAGATCAAAGATCTGGTTTTACGATTTGACCCAGCCTAAAATTGTATTCCTGCGAAATACTATGAAATACAGCGATATCGGAAGATAATCCCAGTGTTAGGGTGAACTCTCGGCGATTACTGGCAGATACGGAGGATTGTTGAGGTTGTTAGCTTCAGTGACTCGGGCTATACTATTCTTACAAGGTAATGATTACTAAAAAGTAATGGCTGTAAAATTTGTAATGCTTCTATCACGCCAAGAACATCACTAAAACAAACACAGCGAGTGGTTGGATATGACTGAAAGACTAAATGTAAAGGAAGAAAGAAACATCGAGTATACATGCCCATCTCGAGCAGAGATCTCCGACATGCTGCGGGATGCCGGGATCAGGCCTACTGCCCAGAGAATAGCCATATATGAGATGTTGAGAGGGACGACTTCCCATCCAAAGGCTGAGACGGTCTATGAAGCCGTAAAGGATGAGTTTCCGAGCCTCAGTCTTAACACTGTGTATGATACGCTACAGATACTTGTTGAATCGGGTCTGGTACGGAAACTTCCTATGAAGGAAAACGTTTCAAGGTATGACGGCAATCCTATTGCCCATGGACACTTTGTTTGTGTAGAGTGCGGACGTGTGGGTGACCTTGGGCCTGACGTTGACAAGGAACTGGAGCAAGCTAGCCTTACCATAAAGAATAGGGTTGACGGACGGGTTATCGACATTGATCATCGGTTTTACGGGTACTGTCGGGAATGTGATGATTAGGCAATAAGCCAAGGCAGTGCATGGGAATAGGGACCCGGACTGTTCAGGCAATCCATATAAAAAACACGCAATAGGAGGCAGGTAAAATGTGTGAAGAAAATGCTTATCGTATTCCGCTAATAGGTGAAGAAGCTCCGGCATTTAAGGCTAGGACGACTATGGGTACAATCAATTTCCCGGAAGATTACAAAGGCAAATGGGTGATTCTGTTTAGCCACCCTGCGGATTTCACACCTGTATGCACCACTGAATTCATGACATTCGCATCAATGCAAGAGGATTTCCGCGAGCTCAATTGTGAATTGATCGGTCTATCCATCGACGGTCTGACCAGCCACATAGCATGGCTCAGGACTATCAAAGAGAAGATCGAATGGAAGGACATGAAAGGCGTCGAGGTTAAGTTCCCGGTAATTGAAGACCTGAAGATGGACGTCGCCAAGAAATTCGGAATGATACAGCCCGGAGCAAGCGACACTCAAGCAGTAAGAGCTGTATTCATCATTGACCCGGAGTCTAAGATTCGTGCGATCCTTTACTATCCGATGTCAAACGGACGAGATATGAATGAGATCAAGAGGCTGCTAATAGCCCTCCAGACCTCTGATAAGCACGGAGTCGCGACACCTGCTAACTGGCGCCCTGGTGACGACGTTATCATTCCTCCTCCCGGCACATGCGGCAGTGCGCAGGAACGCGTTGAGAAAGCAGGCGATGACTACTACTGCCTGGATTGGTTCCTGTGCTTTAAGAAGCTGAACAAGTAAGTCTATCATCCCGACTGGAACGCTAAAGGATATTATGCCGAGACAGGAGGGTGCTTTATGACAACGAGGTTGGAGATTTACAAGTGTATGATCTGCGGGAACATCGTTGAAGTACTTCACGAGGGCAAAGGTCAGCTGGTGTGCTGTGGTGAACCTATGGAGCTGATGACTGAAAACACTGTAGATGCGTCCGTAGAGAAGCACGTGCCGGTCGTTAAACCAACCGAAAACGGTGTAAAGGTTGTAGTGGGAAGCGTACTGCACCCGATGGATCCGGATCATCACATTGAGTGGATACAGGTAATAGCTGACGATAAAGCTTACCGCGAGTTCCTAGAGCCAGGCGATGACCCAGAGGCTGCATTTGATATCGAAGCTGAGGATATAGTTGCAAGAGCATACTGCGATCTGCACGGACTATGGAAAGCCACTTAGATTAATTAGGAACCGGTGGTTGTTAAAGCTGACCCTCCGGAGGAAAGCCTTGGGAGGGTCAGCGCTTTTCACTATGGCTTATTTGTCACACCATAGCTTTCCTTCTTTGGCGAAGTTGTCAGGCTTCAGCTCCCTCATGATGATGCTGACTGCGGACTCAGGACAATCCAGGGATTCAGCGATTGCTTTTGTAACCTTCTCAGCAAGGGCGCGTTTCTGGTCAAGTGTCCTACCTTCTATCAGCTCTATCTGGACGATTGGCATTTTAAACAACCTCCTTGTATGAATGGTCTAGGCCTTGCAGACTTCAAACCTGAAGCCTTTTCATGGTGAGTCGTGCAAGGCTAACTAGAGTATTCTTTGCCCTGATTTCAAATCCTCTAAGGGGTGATAACGATGAACCGTGTATCGATCCTTCTATGAATCCTTGGCTTTGATTACCATCTTGCCCGGTGACAGGGTATAATATGAACACTGTGCGAACGGGAATGAATGATGTATCGGATGGAGGAGAGGAGTGAGATCGCACGATGAGTCCGGATCGTTTAAGGTCAAGATGTTCTTACGATTGTCAGCGTTACCTCGAGGCACTGGAGTACGCTTTGCGCGCACATGAAGGTCAGTTCAGAAAAGGATCAGGCATTCCATACATTACTCATCCGGTTGCGGTGTCTGCCATTTTGGCACAGTATGGGTACGATGAAGACATTGTCATTGCCGCCTTACTCCACGATGTGCTTGAAGATGCGGAAGTTAGTGAAGTTGAACTGGAAAAGAGATTCGGAGGACGCGTTGCTTCCATCGTCCGTGGAGTTACAGAAGAGAAGACAGATGAAAATGGCATTCCTCGTGAGTGGGAGATCAGGAAAGAGGAAGCTATCCGGCATACAGGTTTGGCAGAAGAACCTGTCGTAGCCCTTAAAGCTGCGGACTCCTTACATAACGTGTATTCACTTGTTCGTGATTTGCGGGTGACAGGAGAGAGTCTCTGGGCACGTTTCAAAAGAGGAAAGGAGAAGCAGCTTGACTATTACCGGCGTCTCTCAAGTATTATCCGCCAACGCTTGAAAGATAGCCCCCTTGCCATTGAGTTGTGTGAGGCAGTCACGATTTTAGAGAAGGTAGCTTCAGAATACGACCACTAGAGAACATCGAGGTCCCTCGAGACTTGAACTCCTCTTTCCAGTGTGCATAAACAGGCTCCAAGTGAACCACACTTGAAGTGGAGGTGGTTCAAGTGGGTTTTCAACTCACCCAAAAGGAGCGGCTCTTGCTACAGGATCAATTAAGCCATGAGAAGGTTTGTATCGAGAAGTACAGCAACTATGCCCAGCAGGCACAGGATCCCCAGTTGAAACAGCTATTCAATCAATACGCTTCCCACGAAAGGCAGCACTATAACACAATCAATCAATTGCTCCAGGGACAGCAGGTGACAATGCAGCAAGGACA
>FIZM01000083.1:755-9703 GCA_900019985.1 uncultured Clostridia bacterium | reverse complement strand
CAGCAAATGACTATGCAAGCAGGACAAGGCCAGCAGCAGGGACAGTATCAAGCACAGCGCCAGGGTCAGCAAGGAGGACAGGGTATGGGTCAAGGGCAGCAGCAGGGAGGCCAGGCCCGTGCAGGCATGACCATGCAAAGTGACGCTATGCTGTGTAATGATATGCTGATGACCGAGAAGTACGTGTCAGGAACTTACGATACGGCAATCTTTGAGTCGGCAAACCCCAATATTCGTCAAGCGCTGCAGCACATTCAAAAAGAGGAGCAGCAGCACGGCGAAGGTATCTTCAACTACATGCAGCAACACGGAATGTATCACCCCAAGTAGCAAGAAATGAACACTTGAGGATCAAAAGCACAGTTTAAGGGGCGCAAGGGCGACTGCCAAATGAAGGCTCAGTTAACTCAAGGATTCACAGGCAGGAGCTGCGCCCCTTTTTGTTGCCGGATCAACCGGTCGAAAGCTTGAAGGATTCTTTTATACGGGTTCCTCTACTAACACGAAGGATTTTCGGGCCGGCAAAAGAAAAGATATACTTCAGCAACCCAGTATTAGCTGAAGTAGCAGATACTGTTTTGGGTTTTTGCGCATTTCTATCTTGATTCAAGGATGCTGGTATAAATGAAGCCATTTGATTACAGCAGGATAAAGCAATTTGATTACAGCAGGATAAAGCAATTTGATTATAGTCGGATGTATGCGTCTTACCGTAGTCCTGTTATGGGCTTGCAGGGAGCGGTGGCAACAAGCCATCCTTTAGCTGTCCAGGCAGGGATGCGTATGCTCCTTCAAGGGGGGAATGCAGTAGATGCGGCCATTGCTGCAGCTGCAGCCCTTACTGTTGTTGAGCCTACAAGCAATGGACTGGGCGGCGATGCCTTTGCACTGGTGTGGGACGGGAAGAAGCTCCATGGCCTCAATGCTTCAGGCCCTGCTCCAATGGGGCTGGATATTGACGAGCCTGCGTTGCAAGGCCTCAGCCGGATCCCTCCTACAGGCTGGCTTCCTGTGACTGTGCCGGGAGTTGTAGCGGGGTGGGCTGAGCTTGCCAAGAGATTTGGAACAATGCCTCTTTCAGACCTTCTTGCTCCGGCTGTTGAATATGCTGAAATGGGTCATCCTGTACCGCCTGTTATTGCTGGCTACTGGAAGGCAGCGGAGAAGCGTTTTGCTGAGTTTGAAGAATTTCGACGCGCGTTTCTCCCTCAAGGCAGAGCACCGCTACCCGGCGAAGTGTTCCGCTTCCCGGAGCAGGGAAAGACCCTAAGGCTTATCGGTGAGTCAAACGGGGAAGCTTTCTACAGGGGTGAATTGGCTGAAAGAATAGCCAGCTATTCCCAGGCTACCGGAGGATACATTACATATGAAGATCTTGCCCGGTATCAGGCCAGGTGGGTAGAGCCTATCTCCCTGAATTATCGGGGGTTCGATATATGGGAGATCCCCCCCAACGGTCAAGGGATTGTTGCACTCATTGCCCTGGGTATACTTGAAGGTTTTGATATCCCATCTTTCGGGCGTGTGTCCAAAGACGAGCTACATCTGGTGATTGAGGCAATCAAGCTGGCATTTGCCGATGCTTATACTTTCGTAGCTGATCCTTTGAGATCGAATGTGCCTACAGACATGTTGCTTAACAAGGATTACCTTGCCACTCGTGCTGAGCTGATTGATTCCCAAAAGGCTATGGATTGGCCTGAACCAGGGCATCCTGAGAGCCTGTGGGATACCAAAGGTTCTACGGCTTCAGAAGAAGATGCGCGGCTCAAACGCATTAAGACTGAGAGAGAGCCGTCTGACAGTGACACAGTATACCTTTGCACAGCAGATGCTGACGGTATGATGGTCTCGTTCATTCAATCGAATTACATGGGCTTCGGCTCAGGGATTGTGATCCCCGGGACTGGGATTGCTATGCATAACCGGGGCTGTGGGTTCTCTCTTGATCCGGAGCATCCTAATTGCTTGGCCCCTGGCAAGAGACCTTATCACACCATCATTCCGGGTTTCATCACTAAGGATAACATCCCCCTTGCAGCCTTTGGGGTTATGGGAGGAGACATGCAGCCTCAAGGCCATGTGCAGGTGATTCTCGGCCTGATTGATTATGCGTTGAACCCGCAGTCTGCCATTGACGCACCTCGCGTCCGCGTCTTGAAAGACCGGCGGGTTGAAGTGGAGTCGAGCGTGGATTCTAAAGTAATCCAGGGCTTATCCGGCATGGGTCACGAGATCGAACCGGTAGAGGAACCTTCCGGGTTCGGTGGAGGCCAGATGATCTGGCGCGATCCTGATACAGGTGTATTCATAGCCGGGTCTGAACCGCGAAAAGACGGAATAGCTGCAGCGTGGTAGCGCTTTGCCTCTCACTCGAAAAGGGCAATGATTCCCACTGCGATGATGACTATTCCTGCGATGATTTCACTGTTTCGCTCAAACCATGCGAATCTGGTTGTTTCCAGGCCGCGTAATGAGAGCCATACGATACCTACCATCCCAAGCATGGTCGCAAGGACCCAGACTCCGATTGCTGCCAGCGATGAAAAGACTCCTCGTGTGCTGGCAGCAAGGAAAATCGGAATGGCTTCCGCGCAAGGCCTTGCTCCCAGGATGATGCCTAAACCGTATGTAGTGCCTATGGTTACATGGGAATGACAGTGGCCATGATGGTGGTCTTCTGCATGGTCATGGTTACGTTCACGTGTCTTAAGCCATCCTTTGAACAGGTAATACACGCCAAGCCCGATAATGACGAATCCGACGATCCGTTCAAGCCCTGTGCTTACGCTTGCAGCCACTGCACTTCCTGCCAAGGTAAAGAGTAGCCCCACGATCACAGTGGAGACTAAATGTGCAATAGCTCCGGCAAAGGTCATTATAGCTGCGTTATGTATAGACATGCCTCTTGCCTTTGCAGACAAAACATATGGCAGCCAGTGATCTGGCAAGACAGCATGGGCGAGAGCAGCAACAAAAGCTGTACCAAGGAGCGCATATATACCTGACACTAGTATCTACCTTCTTTCAATCTGAGACAAATGCCTGAACTTCAAAACTCGGAAAGATCCTGTGACGGTATGACGCAGGTATCTCATCTCTTACGATCGTGAATATCCTCAGGATTATTGACACCCTGTCTTCAGAAACTGCAAATCTCCTATTCTGAGAGTAGCACTATAGACGGCAAATCTCAAATCTTTCTTTAGCCGTCTCCTTATGGACCTGGTCAAGCCTAAGCGGACATCACAAACGTAGAGGGCTTAATTCTCTGAAAATCACAAGGTATGTAGGGTCTTTTCCCTTCAAATCCATGGCAGACGGGCGTTTTTGACCCTCGTGCCGGGAGAATGACCGCTCAATCTCGACCACTCTTTCGTGTCTTTTCGAGCAAGCGCTCATAAATGAGCGGCTTTGAACCACCTTAAAACGATGGCTCGACTTCGCCACGCTTTTGGGTTTTTCGAGCAAGCGCTCATAAATGAGCGGTTTTGAACCACCTTTCCGCAAAAAGATAGATCGTTTTGACCGGCCTTTCCGACTTTTGCGAGCAAATGCTCATAAATGGTCCGGTTTCAACCACCTTTCCTCAAAGAGGTGGTTCAATCTCGACCACCCTTTTGGATTTTTTCGAGCAAACGTTCATAAATGGGCGCTTTTGAACCACCAAAAGTGCCTCAGGTGGTAGAGAATCGACCACATTTTCAGGTTGCAACCCGGTTTTGGGAGCTTTTTGGGGCTCAGGTGGTAGAATTCCTACCACTTTTTTAGAAAATGTGGCAGTTTTTCGCCCACCTTTTCAGAAAATGTGGGTAAGTTTCGACCACCAAACGGTGATTTGTAAGATTATGGGAGGCGTGGTGGTCGATATCCTACCACCTTAACTCCTGATCATGGCAGAAAACCTTCCACCTTTAAGCCTCCTGGTGGACGAGACTCTACCATTTTAGAGCTTATGCCCAAAAGTGTGGTAGGAAATGTATCACGACACAGCCTGACAGTGGCCGGATTTCTACCACACAGCTTGAAATAGTTCATCTTGACGCACCACCTTAGAAACCTTATGATAGTTATGAACATATGACTAATACCTTTAATTAACATATTCAGATTGTCGCAACACTATGCAGATGATGAAACGGAGGCGAACAATGTGGCAAGGCCCCCAAAGAGGAGGCGAGTAGGGTTTCTGCCTGATGTCGTAGTATTCAAACCGGCAGATTGCCAGGGCTTTAGTGGAAGGACGGGCTCTTCGTATCGAAGGCGGTAATTATAAAGTAGCAGTTCGCAAATTCAAGTGCAGAGAGTGCCATCATGATTTTGAAGTTCCCTTTGGAACCGGTAGCCGCGGCTATGAAACGACATGTCCACAATGTGGTAAACAAGACGTGCATCGAACAGACAATGACGGACATGGGTTCGGCAACATGCCGTGGGGCCGTCGAAGAAATGGCTGGTAGCAGGTGTAAAGAGACTTGCCATGCAAGTAGATTGATAGAAGTAAATGTTTGATAGAAGTAAATGTATAGTATAGACGCTTGATGAATAGAATAAGCGTCTTTTTTTTGTTTAGTTATTGACATATGCTCATAATAATGGCTATACTATAAATGAGCATATGCTCATTACTTACTGACGTTTTTCTTAAGGAAAGATAATACCGGCGGTTTCATTTGGTTGTCTACTTAAATGAAATGCGGTCTTCAAATGCAATAGAGAACTCGTAAATAAGGAGGTGTAACGTATGCCAAGAGGAGACAGAACAGGGCCTCGTGGTCTTGGTCCAATGACTGGACGAGCTGCAGGATATTGCAGTGGCTCACAGGTTCCCGGGTACATGAATCCTATGCCCGGATTCCCAGGGCCTCGCTTCGGGAGAGGCAGAGGCTGGGGTATGGGCTGGGGCCGAGGTTGGGGTAGAGGCTGGAGGAGATTCTGGCACCCCAGCTGGCAAGCAGCTCCGTACCGCGCCGGTGCCTATTATCCCCATCCTGCCTATTATGGAGTTCCACCGTACGGTGACCCGTACACAGCCTACGGACCGGAATACCAAGATGAGGCTTCCGCAGAAGAAGAAGTTGAATTTCTAAACGAACAGGCGGCATTGCTCAAACAAGAGTTGGATGCTATTCAGGAACGATTGGAAGAGTTGAAGAAGCAGAAAGTCGATGATGAGGATAAGTAGGACACCTGATCATAACATCGCGTTTCAAAGGTCGTGACATGAAGGGGGCGAGGCGTTTCGGCTCGTCCCCTGAATGATTCAGGACTTGTAAGAATGGGCAAGGTAGGAGGCGACTTCCTGGTGGAGCAAGGAACCAAAAGCGTTTGTGAAGAGGACGGGGCCTCAGGATGTAAGCTTAAACAGCCTATTGAGACCCTTCCGGAAGGACATTTTAACAGCATAAACCGGGTAATAGCTGTTATGAGCGGCAAAGGAGGTGTAGGGAAATCCTCATTATCTGCTCTCATCGCAGTGAAACTGGCTAGAGACGGCTACACAGTAGGTTTACTTGACGCTGACATTACAGGTCCTAGCATACCGAAGATGTTTGGGATTAACGCTTCGGCGGAAGCTATGGAATTCGGAATCCTTCCAGTAAAGAGCGGTTTAGGTATTGAAGTCATGTCATTAAACCTGCTCCTTAGGAATGAGGATGACCCGGTAATCTGGCGCGGCCCTCTAATCGCAGGCGCTGTAAGACAGTTTTGGACAGACGTGATTTGGGGAAAACTTGACTATCTTATTGTGGATTTACCTCCCGGGACAGGTGATGTTCCCATAACAGTCATGCAATCCCTGCCGTTGGACGGAGTAGTAGTCGTCTCATCACCTCAAGATGTTGCTGCAATGATTGTAAGAAAGGCCATGAGAATGGCTTCAATGATGAAGACGAAGATCCTTGGGCTTATAGAGAATATGAGCTATGCAATATGTCCGAAATGTGGTGAAGTTCTTCATTTATTTGGGCCCAGTAAAGGGGCTGACCTTGCAAGGTCAGCAGGAATACCGTATTTGGGAGCAGTACGTCTTGACCCGGATCTGGCCAGATTATGCGATCTTGGCCGAATAGAGGAATATGACAGTGAAGCATTGACACATGGCATAAACTGGACTGAGATAGTTGAGAAAGGGGCTTCAAAACAGTGAAGATAGCAGTAACGGCTTTGGAGAAAAACTTGGATGCTGAGTTCGATCCTCGTTTCGGGCGGTGCAAGTATTTTGCAATTGTTGACCTTGATACAGGTGAACATGTAATCGAAGAGAATGACGCTGTAGCAGCAATGGGAGGCGCCGGCGTAAAGAGTCCTCAGTTCCTTGCCCAGCAGGGAGTCAGTGCGGTGGTAACAGGCCATGTCGGACCAAATGCATCTCGAGCTTTACAGGCAGCCGGAATCAAAGTCTACATTACGGACTCAGGCACGGTAAGTGATGCTATTACAGCTTTTGAAGAAGGCAAGCTGACCTGCGTTTCTGAAGCTACTGTAGACTCACATACAGGACTCAACACGCAGTAACGGAGAGGCAAGAAATAGCGCCGGAGTTTTCAGTGGAAACCAGTTCAGTGGCTGCCTGATAACGCATAATGAGGCACGGCAGAGTGAAGGAGGCGTCTTAGAATGAAGATTGCCATATCAACGGACGGATCGAGGGTAGCACAGCATTTCGGGAGGTGTCCTGAGTACACTGTCTACAGTATCGAAGAACGGACTGTTGTGGCTAAAACCGTCATTCCTAATCCAGGACATGAACCCGGATTTTTGCCTGAATATCTGTCAAACCTAGGTGTTTCTTGCATCATCGCAGGGGGAATGGGTGTAAGAGCCCAAAACCTGTTCGCACAGAAGAATATACAGACTGTCCTCGGAGCCACAGGCCTTGTTGATGATGTTGCCAAGTCGTTTGCGTCCGGCGGTTTAACAGGTGGCAAGAGCCTTTGTGACCACGGACATGGGCAGTCGCCACATTCCGGGTGCGAAGATCACCATAATCATTAATAGACGAGAGAATGTGGGATATACACGAAGAGTGCAAAGAGATATGAACGAGGTGTCACATGATTATATCAGTAGCCAGTGGAAAGGGAGGAACCGGTAAGACCACTGTTGCAGTAAACCTGGCCTTAACCCTTGCGGAAACGGAATCTGTCTGTTTTTTAGATTGTGACGTGGAAGAACCGAACGCTCACTTGTTTCTCAAACCCGAACTCAAAGGTTCTTCTAAAGTCACCGTGCCTGTGCCGGTTGTAGATGAAAAGAAGTGTAATCGATGCGGGTTGTGCGGAGAAGTCTGCGCGTTTAATGCGATCCTGCCTTTAGGCGAGGATGTCTTGACCTTCCACGAACTGTGTCATGGGTGCGGTGGGTGCACACTGTTTTGCCCAACAAACGCCATTAGAGAGGAACCGCAGGAAATCGGGGTAATCGAGTGGGGCAATAGCGGAGAGATATTTCACGTACAGGGAAAGCTGAATATCGGGAGTCCCCTTGCACCGCCCATTGTGAAAGCGGTAAGAGCCCATAATGTCGATAGACCTCAATGCACGGTTTACATCATTGATGCACCTCCCGGCACTTCATGTCCGGTTGTATCTTCAGTGATGAACGCCGATTTTTGTCTTCTCGTTACAGAACCTACACCTTTCGGCCTCCACGATCTTAAGCTTGCAGTTGACATGGTGAGGGAGTTAAAAGTCCCGTTTGGCGTAGTGATTAACAGAGCGGGTTTAGGTTACGAAGATCTGGCAGATTACTGCAAGGCGGAAAACATACCTGTGCTTGCCGAGATTCCGTTTGACCGAAGGTACGCTAAATGCTATGCGAAAGGTGGACGGCTGATAGACGAATTCCCTGAGATAAAGAAGACGTTTAGAGAACTGCGGCAGGCGATCCTAGTTTCCGCAGGGCGGGTTTGAGTTTGGAGTAGTAAGAGCACTTGAAGGGACGAAATCGTAATGAAAGAATTACTGGTCGTCAGCGGTAAAGGCGGGACCGGCAAGACTACTATAGTTGGGACTCTCGCAGTTCTCGCAAAGGATACACCGCTGATTCGAAACCCTGTCTTGGCAGACTGCGATGTGGACGCAGCTGATCTTCATCTTATATTGAACCCTGCTACAAAGGAAAGCAAGGAGTTTTTCGGGCTTAAGAAAGCCGGCCTTGATCGTGATAAATGTGACAATTGCGGAGAATGTATCCCCGTATGCCGTTTTGATGCTATAACATCTCATAATGGAATCATCAGATTAGATCCTATCTCATGCGAAGGTTGCGGGGTGTGCTACCGTGTCTGTCCCAGGCAAGCGATAACCATGGAAGATTTCATTGCAGGCCATTGGTTTGTCTCTGACACTCCGTACGGGCCTATGGTCCATGCCAGGCTGGGGATCGCGGAAGAGAACTCCGGCAAACTGGTGATGGAGGTAAGGCGAGAAGCCCGCCGTATTGCAGAAACGCTTGAGTCAAACCTTATAATATCTGACGGCCCTCCGGGCATCGGATGCCCTGTGATTTCCGCGATGACCGGAGTTGATTTGGTGCTTATTGTCACAGAACCCACAGTTGCAGGTATCCACGACATGGAAAGGCTTTACAATCTTGCTAAAGGTTTCGATGTCGAAGTGGCAGTGTGCATCAACAAGTACGACCTGGACTCTGAGACCTCAGCGGATATTGAGGGGTTTTGCCATGCCCATAACATTTATGTAGCAGGTAAAATCGCTTTTGATGAAAGGGTAGTCAAAGCACTTACGAGAGGCGAACCAATCATTATGCCTAGGCGAAGAATGAGTTCCGGTGCCCAAAGGACAAGCTCTGATCCACATAGTCTTCCGGATACTACAGCAAGAGCCATTGAAGAGCTTTGGACTAAAATCGTTGTTCGCCTTTACTGATACGAGCTCATTTGCTGTACTTTCAATAAGCACACCTCGAGGACGACGGGGACC
>FIZM01000083.1:0-742 GCA_900019985.1 uncultured Clostridia bacterium | reverse complement strand
ATACTATCTCCATGGTATCCCTGGCAATGACTAATTCTTCGTTTGTGGGAACCACAAGCACCTTGACCTTGGACCCCTCTCCTGTGATATCGATTTCTTTGCCTTTGCTGTCATTCTTCTCTGCATCTATCTTTACCCCGAGAGAGCCAAGAGCGTCGCATACGCGTTGTCTCAGAAGCGGGGAGTTTTCTCCGATGCCTGCAGTAAACACAATAGCATCGACTCCGTCCAAGGCAACAGAGTATGCGCCGATATATTTGCAAATCCGGTATATATACATGTCAAAAGCGACTTTGGCTCGTTCATCTCCGCTTTCTATTCCGGCTTCAATCTCTCTCATATCTCCGCTGATGCCTGAGACTCCCAACAGCCCACTGTGCTTATTCAACAGAGAGTCCATTTCTTCTATAGAGAGCTTTTCATGCTTCATTACGTAGAAGATAATGGCAGGATCCAGATCTCCTGACCTTGTTCCCATCATGAGCCCTTCAAGAGGCGTCAGCCCCATGCTTGTATCTATGCACTTACCGTCTTTTACCGCAGCTATGCTGGCTCCGTTGCCCAAGTGGCAGCTTATGATCCGAAGGCCTTCAGAAGGCCGTCCGAGCAGCTCTGCAGTTCTACGGGCAATGTATCTATGAGATGTGCCGTGGAAACCATACCGTCTTACTTTGTGACGCTCATAAAGCACATAGGGAAGTGCGTAAAGGAAAGCGTGCTTAGGCATGGTCTGATGGAATGC
>FIZM01000082.1:685-1035 GCA_900019985.1 uncultured Clostridia bacterium | reverse complement strand
GATTACATAATAAGATATCACAGGCAGGCTGTCATCGCAACGGCTCCGCCCAATCACTTAGGAGGTATTCAAGCTCTTTTACGCCTGATCCATATGAATAATACGCCTCCCACTAACACCAACGCTATGACCACCGCTAGAATCACATGCGTAAACGATAATCCAAAGAATGCAGCACCTGATTTGGACAGCCCTTGAGACACCGGCACGAGGACTGCAAGAGTGCCTTTGTCTACATCATAGGAACCTAGGAGCCTTTCCTGAGAGAACCTCCCTCCGTGAGGCGCCAGCATGTCGATTACGTTTGGATTATACTCGAGATTACTTCCACCTCCGAAAGTCCATGAACT
>FIZM01000082.1:0-653 GCA_900019985.1 uncultured Clostridia bacterium | reverse complement strand
AAGGACACCTGCTTCAAGCCCGTCGGATATTCCTTTGGATTCTTCGTCGTCATTGGATGTAAAAGCCCTGCATCCTCCCCATCCTAGAGCCTTGATGAAGATATCCCAGCCGTACTTCCTGTCAAAAGCAACCATAGCACCTTTTCGAAAGGTATCTGTCCTGCCTGCACCTTTCGTTGTGTCTATGTAGATGTTTATAAGCTGATGGCTGAAGCCTTCAGGCGCGTTCCATGTATTCGTGACTTCGCGAAAAGCCAGGTCAAAGTATACATATTCCACGTCGTAACTGACACGGAAAGACAAAAGGTCAAACAAGCCGGGTATGAACGCTTTGTGTGTAGGGTAAGTATATGTGCCTGGGCCGTAATCATCCCCTTTAGGATCGTTCATCTCAAAGGCAATAACCGGCTCAGCTGAAGCTATCTGTGCCCGCAAGCCGACAAGGGCAGTAACAGTAATCACCGCTGCAATAACACACAGAACCGCTTTCACATCGGTGCGCCGCATCCCATCAATCCTCCTATCCTAAAGACATGCTTCGCCGTAGGTGACCGGCAGGGCCGAATTGGGTCTCCCTGCCCTAATGTACTTATTCGCGCACCTTCTATGTAATGCCGCAGTAGTACCTGCCCTTCGCGTTTGCCCTTCAAGCC
>FIZM01000081.1 GCA_900019985.1 uncultured Clostridia bacterium | reverse complement strand
CCCAGGACGATTACGATGTAACCGGTCTGATTGACCGACTCCTGGGGGTGCTTGGCTGGAACGTAATATGTTCCGGATTTCATGATGGCACTCTAACTCGCAGCCTGGGGTTGGTCTTGCCCCGGCTCCGAAAGAGGCACAAGGGCCTTGGTTTTCCAGGTTCCCCTGCGGTACCACAGGTATGTGCCAACAGACCCAGCCACCCAGCTTAGGAGAAGCGAAAAGAACACTGCGTCAGGCGAGCCTTGCGGATATGTTGCGCTCCTTGTGAGCCATGCCCAAAGATATGCAAGAGGCACGCGTATTCCCACAGTTGATAAGAGCGAAATCCACATGGTCGGCATGGTATCTCCGGCGCCGCGCATGATCCCGCCGAAAACCTGGGTTATCGCCACCGCTACGTAGCCAACAGCCAGTATCCGAAGCTGTCTTATCCCGAGGCGGATGATTTCTTCCGTTGTAGTGAACATCCCTATCAGGTTCCTGCCGAATATCATCAATAAGGCCACCAGCATGAATGAGGCAGTAAGACTTATTCTCAGTATGTCTTTTGTCCCCCGGTTGACCCGGTCCAATTTGTTCGCTCCGATGTTTTGGCCGACAAACGTTGCAATAGCCATTCCGAAGGTGAAGTTTGGCATCATTGCAAACCCGTCAATCCGCATCACCGCTGTAGTGCAGGTTACCACCTGGTAACCCATGCTGTTTGCCAGTGCCTGCACGAATACCATGGACATGGAGAATATGGCTTGTGTAGCACCTGCAGGCAGCCCTAACCTTAACAGCTGGGTGGTCAGATTTCTGCGAGGTATGAGGCTTGCGCCGTCTATTCGCACTACATCTCTCATTCTGTAAAGCTTAACAATGCATATCACAGCGGAGACAGCTACTGAAATGATTGTTGCCCAGGCTGCACCTGCAACTCCCCAACCGAGGCCGGCTACAAACCATAGATCCAAGACCACGTTAAGACATGAGGTCAGCAAGAGAATCAGCAGTGGAAACACGGAGTTCCCCAGTCCGCGCAAGATTCCGGCTACTATGTTGTAGTATGCAAGACCCAAAGTGCCCCAAAGGATAATGGTAAGGTAGGAATGGGCCAAGTCAAATGTCTCGGCAGGCGTTTTTGTCAGCTTCAATAGCGATCCTGCTGACGGTATTGCCAGCGCCATGACCAGAAGTGATGATATGAACACCAAAGTCATGGCGTTTCCGATTGACTTTGAGAGCGATTCCTTATCCTTGGCTCCGTAGTACTGTGCCACCATGATTCCTGCTCCTGTCGAGATCGCCATAAGGAATACAAGGAGCAGGTTAATGATGGGAAGAGTCGTTCCGATTGCTGACAAAGCCTTGTCACCGACGTAACGGCCTACGATTATGGAATCGACTGTGTTGTACATTTGCTGCGCAAAGTTGCCGATAAGCAGAGGAATGGAGAATCTCAGCAAGACAGACATGGGCTTCCCTTCTGTCATGTCTTGAGCTCCGAAAAAAGCATTTATCTTCTTCAGCATATAGCTGTCACCTTTTCTGCAATGAAATCTGTGTTATAGCCTCGAGATACGGATCACTCACAACATTATACACCTTCGGACCGATGCTTTCATTCTAAACGTGTAAACCGTATCCAGTGTGGGTATATTATGGAAAGACTGGGCTTTCTGCTTTTTCAAGGAGGAAGAAGGACTCTATGTGCAGAAAACATAAAAATATTGCCATATCCGCGCAATACTCACTTGAACCGGAGGCCTTGTGGCGTTCTCTTAATAGTAGATGGCGCTCGCCCCTGAATTAAGAGGGGCTTATTCCTTTAACGGGAAGAATGGGTGAGGTGGTTAGTGTATGTACATTAGTAGGACAAATAGAATCCAGCAGTATTTATCCGGACGGATCTTCAAGTCCCGATTCTGGTCGGGAGCAGTATGCCTTTGCGTAATAGCTGCGCTTATGGTGAGTATGGCACCGCTATCCCAGGCAGCTGCACCTTCTCTGAAAACAAAATCTGCGATACTCATTGATGCCGAAACCGGTCAGGTGCTCTACGAGAAGAATGCGGATATGAGATTAGCACCTGCAAGTATGACGAAAATCATGACAATGCTTCTGGCTATGGAGGCTGTTGAGGCCGGAAAAGCAAGTCTTGATGATATGGTAGTCGCGAGTACCGCCGCAAGCCAGATCGGGGGTTCCCAGATTTGGCTGATGGAAGGCGAGGAAATGAGATTCGAGGATATGATGAGAGCGGTAGCAATCGTCTCAGCCAATGATGCCGCTTTTGCGCTGGCCGAGTATATTGCCGGCACTGAGCCAGACTTTGTCAGACTGATGAATGAAAGAGCGAAAGAGCTGGGTCTTGCAAATACGCAGTTTCAGAATTCCGACGGCCTCCCTGCCGAAGGCCACTACAGTTCTGCACGGGATGTTGCCATTATGTCAAGGGAGCTTGTTACCAAACATCCGAAAGTCCTTGAATGGACCTCAGTGTGGACTGACTGGCTCCAGCGGCTGCATCCAAGGGCCAGTCAGAAAGAGTCTTTTCTCAGAAATACGAATGAGTTGATAGTTAAGTACCCCGGGGCAGATGGCCTGAAGACAGGTATGACCAGCGAGGCGGGTTTTTGTCTTTCCGCTACAGCCAAGAGAAATGATACGCGGCTCATCAGTGTAGTCATGGCGCTTCCTTCAAATGCTGAGCGTCTTGATGACACGATAAAGCTTCTGGATTACGGATTCCGCGAGTTCGATCGTGTAGTCCTGGCAACTGAAGGACAGAATATCGGCTCCGTGAGG
>FIZM01000080.1:2481-2624 GCA_900019985.1 uncultured Clostridia bacterium | reverse complement strand
CCACGGAGATGGAGAATAGGCCGGGCAAGCACGTATCCTGCTACTCCTGCTGCAAGACCGCTTAGCGGGAGCAACAGCCAAAGGGATAGTCCCAATTGCTCACTTAAGATTGCAGTCGTATAAGAACCTATGGCAAAGAACGC
>FIZM01000080.1:0-2393 GCA_900019985.1 uncultured Clostridia bacterium | reverse complement strand
GGTGATGGGAGGGAAAGCCTCGTCTTAAGTTCGGATTCAGTCTGTGTGCCTTTTTCAGCCATTCCTACTAAAGCCCCTCCCTCTTAAACCTTTTCAGCGATACGTTCTCCAAGCAGCCCTGTAGGACGGAAGATGAGCAGGAGGATGAGGATGATGAACACAAATACATCTTTCCAAGCGGAAGAGACATAACCTGCGCCCAGCATCTCCAAAATGCCCAGGAGAAGCCCTCCTACCATGGCTCCGGGAATGTTCCCGATCCCGCCCATGATCGCAGCGGTAAAGGCCTTAAGTCCGTAAGTCCATCCTACAGTGAAGTGGATTTGTCTGTAATACAATCCCAGCAACACACCGGCTGCAGCACCTAAAGCAGGGCCGATTAGAAAGATAAGGCGGATTATCTGGTCGACGTCTATTCCCATGAGCCTGGCAGCATCGTGATCAATGGCAGTTGCCCTTATTGCTGCACCTACCGTCGTGTGCTGGACAAAAAAGTATAGCGCAATCATGAGGACAAAAGATACAGCCAGGATCAGGATTTGCATGAGATTAATGTAGATATCTCCTACCTGCCAGATAATGTTGGGAACAGCCCACGGCGGGTATGCCCTGTAGCGCGGACCCCAGATAAGCATCACTGCATTTTGCAGGAAGATGGACACGCCAATTGCAGAAACGACTGCAGTCAGCCGACTCGACTTTCTCAAAGGACGATACGCTGCACGTTCCACTATGATCCCGAGAAGGCCCACACCTATCATGGCTAGAACCACAAGGACAACAAGGGCTAACCACAGAGGGATAGCGCCTCCAATCAGTGCGCTGCTGATTAACGTAAATCCCAGGTACGAGCCAATCATGAAGAAATCGCCATGCGCGAAGTTAATCATCCTCATGACGCCGTACACCATTGTATACCCCAGAGCTACAAGGGAATACACTGCTCCGACTGTAAGTCCGTTGACAAGCTGTTCTATGAATAATGCCATACTATCTGTGCGGGGGCTCAGCCCTATGCAGCAAATGAGCTGCGCTATCGGAAACGCAGGCAGAACCTTATCAGTACCTGACCTGCACATAACCGGCACCTATAGAGCGCCTAGACAAAACGCCGGCAAGCCCCCACACAGGCACCTCCCATCTCAACCAAGTTGCCCGGCTGCACCTGTTACCAAGCTAAAGCCATACTATCACCGAGGCATAGGAAAGCCAGTCCCACGATCATCCTCCCTGTGGACATAGGTTTCCAATACAGGAAGTATCCCTGTGGAGTTTCTGCGAACCTTTACGGTTGATATGGTTGGAACTTCCCGTCTGCAGTCACTTCGTACGCCATGTATATAGCGCCTGTCCTGTCTCCAACCTCATCAAACCCTATAGGCCCTGTAATCCCCGGTAGACCTTCCATTTCATCTCGAATGTAGTCAGCCAGCACCTTGGAATCGGTAGACCCTGTTGCCTCAATAGCAGCAACGATCACTTTAAGGGCGTCTGCTGCATAAACAGGCCACGGGCTGCTTGGTGGGACACCGTGTCGACGGATGTATTCATCGAGAAATGCTTGTGATTCCGGGTATTTGAGGTCCGTAGGCATTGGCTCCTGAGTCATGAGAGCGCCTGTCGCCACGTCTATACCTGCTATCTCAATGAATTCATCGTTTATCGCGGCATTGCCTCCTACAAATATCGCCTTGCTACCTAGCTCCCTCATCTGCCGTATGATAAGACCCGCCTCCGAGAAATACCCGGTGAAATAGAGAACGTCAGGATTCGTCCTGTTCATCCTGCTAAGTACCGGTGTGAAATCTCTCTCACCCGGAGTGATGACATCATAGAATACTATTCTGGCCTTATTCGCTTTTTCGAGGGAAGCACGAGCAGCCTCTGCAAGCCCTTTTCCAAACGTCGTGTTATCGTGTATAATGGCAACGTTTTGAGCTTCCAAAACGTCGTTTACGAACTCAGCGAAGAAATTCCCTTGACGGTCATCCCTGAAACATGTTCGGAAAAAGTACTTCCATCCGTGTTCAGTAAGCTGAACTGCGGTTGAACCGTAAGCAATGTTAAGCAAACCTTGCCGTTCATAAATCGTAGAGGCAGGCTCGTTTATTGACGACCCGTAGGTTGCGATCACAGCTACTACATTCTCGCTGATCATACGCTGTGCCACAAGGGCGCTTTGCTTAGGACTGCCCTGATCATCACCTATGACGATCTCGACCTTCCTTCCTCCGAGGATCCCGCCTTTACTGTTGATTTCGTCAGCAACAATCTGTACGCAGTTTCTTGCCATTTCCCCCTCATAGGCCCACGAGCCTGTGATAGGAGCCTGAAGGCCAATCCTGATGGGAGCAGATTCTCCTGCTCCAAAAACGCTTGTTCCCAACACTAAT
>FIZM01000079.1 GCA_900019985.1 uncultured Clostridia bacterium | reverse complement strand
AGGTCAACGACCTCAGCCACAACTTTCACAGGCACCGCCCCTGTGTTCGTCACTTCGATTTGGAAAGTGTTTATCTCGCCCTGCCGGATGGCCTCGCGAACCACCTGAGGAGCGGTTTCGATTTGAATGCCTTGTCCGTAGGCTACTACAGGAAAAGTCGATGCTACCAGGATTAAAACCACTGCTGCACACAATGTGCGACACGTCACTTCAATCCCTCCTGCTCCAGAGGACTCCAATCAAAACCCTGCCTTTCTCATACAGCAGGAGAATGGCTCATCATGATTATTAACTCCTTTTCACCGGGCGGGTCAGTCCAAGATGGTTTGTACCTTATGGAATACCCCAGTACACTGGAGTTTCCGTCAGGGTTGTATTTGAATCGTCCTTTCCACAACTGCCCCTCCTCAGTGGTGCCTTCCTCCACATTACTCCTGTTAAAGATGTTCCACGAAATCTCCCCGGCACCGGCCTTTTCATCAGACCACATCCATGAAAGCACAACATTACGATCATGGTTTTGATTGCAAATAAGCTCGTACTCATAACGGGCCGACGCTCCCGGTACAACGCCGTCTACCGGTTCAAACTCGGCGGTCTCAGGCAGCTCATATCCGTCCTGCCTTTCAGGGACGGCCACCTGAAACTCCAGAGGGTCGATTGTGAAAACATGAGCTGTAATCGTCCTGTCCTGTAGCTCACACGAGTAACCAACTGATATGTCCTGGGTAGGCCTATAGATGCCTGCTCGGACCTTCCAGCGGTCGGGATTATTTCCATCCTTAGCCCCTGAAAGATCCAGCTCTATTCTGTTGGGGAAGCTAATCTCCCCTCCAAAAGTCGCAGGGATTATGTACCTTTCTATAAACGGGCCTCCGGCAGACGGATACATGCTGGTGCCTGTCGGATCTAAACCCGAACCCTCCCAAATGTAGTACTTCATATGCTTTCGGATATCCGAATTACCTACCTCGCCCTGGAGTGTTATCGGAGGAATCTCAATGTCCATATAAAAGTCGGAGTTAGACTTGTAATTGAGCACCCAGGGATACACTGCCCCGATCCAGTCCTCATCAACTCCGAGATCCAGATAAGTCCCATGTTCAGGTGCGTCTACCGCCGAAGCTCCAATTCCAAAACCAAGCTCCTTCCCGATCACGTTGGCAACAGTTAAGTACACATATCGGGTCAGGGTAATCGCAGGCGCCTTGGGGACGGGATCGCCCTCTTGCTGCAGGATAGACCACGTGCTTGCCACTTCCACTTCATACCTGCCTGCCTCAACTGACCAAGGATCAGGCCCGGTATCCCCGGTCTCCGGCTTCATGTCGATTTTTATCCCTGTTGGAAATCCCAGCACCTCATCATAAGAAGGGGCAAAGGCAAAACTTATCGGGTAACCGGGTTCAGGCTGCGAATACTCGGCAAACCCCGGATCCGTCCATGTCCTCAGCCAGAAAAACGGCTTAAGACGAGAGATATCGCAATCTCCTATACCGGTGCACTCTACTGAACGTTGAGCAGCAGCGTTTGATTGATAATCAATAACCCAATCGTACCCTTCGATTACGGTAACTGCATTGGGAAACTCGCTTGCCCCCAACGCATCCATATCCGGAGTCAATGTCCCGAAGTTCCAGGCTGTCTCGGGACTTCCGGCGATTACCGGCTCCGCTTCAAGGTCATGACTAAAACCAAGTTTCAACGTGTCTTTGATGGCTCCTAAGACCTTCACAGTCACGTGAGTTGA
>FIZM01000078.1 GCA_900019985.1 uncultured Clostridia bacterium | reverse complement strand
ACCCATCTCATTGACTGCAAATAAGTCATTCCCAGAGATCTGGCTGCCTCTGTCTGGCCTTTATCTATGGACAGAATCCCTCCGCGAAAGATCTCCGCGATATAAGCAGACGCATTCAATGTCATACCTATAGCTGCAGCAGGGAACGGATCCAGAGTCAGCCCTGCCTGAGGCAAGCCGTAGTAAATCAGGAAAAGCTGCATCAAGAGGGGAGTCCCCCTCATCCACCAGATATAAAAGGAAGAAGGTTTATTCAGCAAGGGATTCCGTGAAATCCGTGCCAGTGCCAGGGGAAGGCCCAAGATCATCCCGCCTATCATAGAAAGGCACGTAAGCTCCATTGTCATTGCTGCACCTTTTAACAAGGCGGGGAAAAGTGCGATCATAAACTTTAAGTCCATAGGCTGCTCTCTCCTCATGGAAGTGCATGATAACTGCTACTTCCTGACCTCAACTTGTTCGTATTCTCAGCTGCCGGTGCCGGCAGTTACATCGCCTCATCTTAGGACGGTTCACAACCCGTCATGCTCCAGGTCACGATAAATTTTCGTTAAGCCACAGGGATGCGGCTTTCGCTAGTAAGACACCGGCAGCCAATCAACACCTAACGCACGAAAACGTTGTAGCAAACCCTCAAATGATGTTTACTACCTGGATACATCCACTCCGAACCATTTCTTGGAGATCTCTGCGTATGTGCCGTCTGCCTTGATATCTTCAATGGCTTGGGCCACAGCTTCTCTGAAAGCAGCTTCTCCCTTCCTGAAACCGATTCCGATGGACTCTTCTTCCATAACCTCTTCCAGCACCCGGTAAGCGCCTTCTTGCTTGGTTATATAGTATCTGCCGACAAACTCGTCTACGATGAGAGCTTCGATACGGCCGATGGCAAGATCTGTGAATGCCTCAGGATACGTGGCATAGAGTTTCAGGTCCTTAAACCCGCCGAACTTCTCCGCGGCGACCTGCCCCGTGCTGCCAAGCTGCGTTCCAACTACTCTGCCTTTTAGATCAGCGAGGACATTGATATCTTTATTCTGCTCTCTGACCACCACGATCTGTGCTCCATAGATGTAAGGCGGGCTGAAATCGATTTTCTGCGCCCTCTCCTCAGTTATGGTAAGAGTGGAGAGAATCATGTCAAACTTCCCGGACTGAAGTGCAAGGATTACTCCGTCCCATGCAGTGGGGACCCAAACGATTTCCACCCCAAGCCTCTTACCAAGCTCATTCGCAAGGTCCACGTCAAAACCGATAAGGTTGCCTTTCTCATCTCTGTACTCCATGGGGGGAAAGGCATCGTCTACTCCTATCCTGATGACGCCTGCTGCCTTTATCTTCTCCCACGAGTCATCGCTCGAGGCACCCCAAGCCACAGTGGTTACCGCAAGCAAAGCGATGACCATCGGCATAACTAGAACCTTTGACAATACTCTTTTGCTCTTTCTCATGATAATTGCCTCCTCACTTCTCTTCTTTCTCCGGATCTGTGATTTAGTTGATGCGGTTTAACAGCATCTTTTGGACAAAAAAACCTCCCGCCCCATACAAGGGACGAGAGGTAACTCCCGTGGTCCCACCCTAATTGGCTGCCCATTATCGATCATCACATAGATCGAGCAACCCACTCATTATCCGGTACGTCACACCGTCCTAAAACAGACCTGTGTGATTATACCTTCCCGCGGTAACGGGCGGAACCCGTCAAAGCCTACTCCCACTCTCGAGCCACATAATCCTCAAGATGCATGGCTCGGTTTCGGTTTGCACTCCGAGGTGTGTTTCAACCGGTGCTTTGTGTCGGGCTTTCACCGTCCCCGACTCGCTCAGACTCCACATCCGGCCTACTCTTCCCCGTCATAGCTTTCTCTTATCGCAACACTTGATTTCGCCTCATCGCTTCCATCCTGACCGCTTTCACCTGCGCAGTCTTATGCTCAGGATGTTCCGATTTATGGATACCTTAGCACGCCCTGCAAGACTTGTCAAGCATCATTTACTAAAATTTTCTCAAGACGCAAGTCCTGCTACCTAACGACTATCCTTCCTTCAACCTCAGCAGATACAGTACCCAACTGTTCAATATATCTTGCTACTATGTCGCGAAGCATCTCACCGGAGGAGAAAACGACCTTGCAATCTAGAAACATGTCGTACCCATTTCCTCCTGCAGCAATGAAATCATTTGTTGCCACTGTGTATGTCTTAGTCTCATCCAGTGGTTCGCCGCTAATCGACACAGATACAACACGCTCCCCAGGAGCCTTATTAGGATCAAATTCAAATGACATCCCTGACACCTGGAGGAACCTGCCGGCTTGCTCGGGGTATGCTTTCACAGAATTCTCCAGTGCTGCCCTGATATCAGCTCCTGTAGCTTCCAACACCACGACAGTGTCGTCAAACGGCAAGACAGAGAACACGTCACCTATTGTGATAGGCCCTTTATTGATAGATACCCGGATTCCGCCGCCGTTCATGAGAGCAATGTCGGCAGCAATAGCCTCTCTCATAGCATCGGCAACAAAATTTCCTAGATTAGTCTCTCTTGTCCTGACATTGCCGCCTTCTTCATCCAGGTAGACAGCTGCCTCACCAATCACTTTCGAAAGCTCCGCTTCAGACTTTTTGTTATACTTCGAGATTATCTCTGCTATTTTGCTGTTGTCGGCAACCTCAGGCCCGACATGAATCAGAGTGCCGGAGTGTTTCGAAACACCCTTATCTCCGTAGCTTACCTCGAGATGGCCGAGGAATTCTGCATGTCTCCCTGTTTGAACTATTATCGTGTCGGCGACTACTTCAGGCTTGTCCAGCCTCGTGTGAGAGTGTCCTCCGACAATAACATCGATCCCCGAGACTTCACCGGCAAGCAGTCTGTCATACTCGTATCCTATGTGTGTAAGCCCGATGACAAGGTCGACCTTCTCTTGATCCCTGAGGTACGGAACCATCCAACCTGAAACCCTTATCGGGTCTAAGAACTCCAATCCCTGGACGTTCTTGGGATGCGTAGACGTAGGCGTTTCAGGCGTAGTCAGCCCGAACACGCCAATCCTTTGTCCGCCAACATCTAGTATCAGCGCACCCGGAAACAGTGCACGCCCGGTGTCCGCCTGGATTGTGTTTGCAGAGAGGAAGGCAAAGTCCGCTTCTTCAGCCGTCTTGAGCAATATAGATGGTCCGTAGTTGAACTCGTGGTTACCCATGGCCATGGCAGCAACACCCATTGCCTCCAAGGCTTCCACCATGGGTTTTCCTTCAAACAAGTTGACAACGCTTGTTCCGTGGATTGAGTCCCCTGCATTTAAGATAATAACTCTACCTGGATTCTCTCTCACGATATCTTCTACGAGCGTCGCAAGTTTGACTAGTCCACCGATGGGCTCGCCATAACCTTCTACCTGGAAAGACTCGAGTCTCCCGTGGACATCGTTCATATAAAGAATCACTAAACCGTCTTGACTATCAGCTGCTAAACACGGGGATTGAACACAAAGAACCGCAAACACCAGCAGGAGAGCCAATAAACTAAGGCTTTTTCTTTTCAAACGTGCTACCCCATGTACGCTCCCCCCAACTACGTCCTTTAGTATGTACACCGTTATTCTCCGGAATTTCTTCCCTGCAAATAAAATGGTCGGGGCGAGAGGATTTGAACCTCCGACCTCCTGCTCCCAAAGCAGGCGCGCTAACCAAACTACGCTACGCCCCGACGCGCAATTCCAGTATACGTGAAGGCAGGCTCTATGTCAAACGTGTAAAAACCGGGTTTATAGTGCTGATGGAGAACAAATAATGAGCAATGATCCGGCGAACATCTCGTCATCATCCAAGATATCCCAATCGCATACGGGTTTTGAAGGAAGGTCTATAACCGGAAAACCTCCTTGATATGGGGAATTGCAGCCTTAAGAGCCAGAGCCCTGTGGCTCATGGCGTTTTTCACATCTTGAGGCAGTGCTGCGAAAGTCTTGGAGTGACCGGAAGGAATGAAAACCGGGTCATATCCGAACCCGCCTGATCCAAGAGGCGCAAAGGCTATCCTTCCTTCACAGACACCTTCAGCCAGTCTGGTTCTACCGGACGGATCAGACAGCGCAACAACACACCTGAACCTTGCTGTTCGCTTGGCCTCCTCGACTCCTTCCAACAGCGACAAGAGCTTCTCATAATTCGCCTTATCCCGCTCAGAGCCGCTGCTATAGACTCCCTCTCTAAACCTGGCAGAATGAACCCCGGGCCTACCGCCAAGCGCATCTACCTCAAGCCCGCTGTCATCTGCAAGTGCGATCTCTCCGGTAGCCCTTGCAACGGCTTGCGCTTTCTTTATGGCGTTCTCCTCGAATGTCTCGCCATCCTCCACAACATCGGGTATGCCCGGATAATCTGAGCAGGCTACAACTTCTATAGGGAGATGTCTTAAGATCTCTTTGAGCTCCAGCACCTTTCCTGGATTCTTCGTTGCCAGAACCAGCCTCTGCGTCTTAGCATCCATCCTAGCGTCCGACCTTTCGGGCAAGGTCGCCCAAGACCTCCTTCTGTAACTTAATGAGGCTCATAATGCCTGACTCTGCAACCTTGAGCATCTCATCTAACTCAGCCTTAGTAAAAGGGCTTCCTTCAGCAGTCCCTTGAACCTCAGCCAGTTTGCCGCATCCGGTCATGACCACATTCATGTCTACTGAGGCCCTAGAGTCTTCTTCAAAAGTCAAATCAAGCATTACTTGGCCATCGACAATGCCTACGCT
>FIZM01000077.1 GCA_900019985.1 uncultured Clostridia bacterium | reverse complement strand
GGATCACTTTTACGTTAGCGTTTGTCCTTCAAATGGATCAGTTTTATATTAGCGTTTATAGGGCTTTCTCCCCAACTTTTATAGAGCAAAACTTCATCTGATAATCTTTTTACTTCTTTCACAGATATACCCCTCCTTTTTTCAAAAATATTATGATCTTGTTTACTATCAGAGTTTTATAACTCGTAGTAAGTATTACTTGTTAGTGGCCAGTTTAAAATGGACATAAATGGCCACGAAAAATCCCCACAACATGGCCGAGTGAAAGAAGAAAAAAGCTCACCCACTCGAATTGGGTTGGTAACCACAACCAATTTACCGATTCGAGGGGTGAGCAAGCTTGAAGAAAGTGGGGACCATTGTGAATATAAGAGAGTGCCGCGATCAAGGACTGACCAAGCAAGCTACAGCTCAGCGCTTAGGGCTTGACCGGAAGACCGTGGCCAAGTACTGGGATGGCCCGACTGACGACCCTGAAAAGCCGCGATACAAACAACGCATTAAGCTGACAGACTCCTATCTAGAGTATATCATGGAACGCTTAGACAAGTTCCCTGAATTGACTGCAGAACGCATTTATCGCGAGATAAAGAAACAAGGGTACACAGGTTCAAAAAGGACAGTGAGGCGCTGTGTGGCGTCGCTTCGTCCAAAGAGCTTCCGCGAGTACAAGCCTATCGAAACGCTGCCTGGAGAGCAAGCCCAGGTGGATTGGGGTTACTGCGGGAAAATCAACATCGATGGATGCGAAGTTAAGCTGTACGTTTTTGTGTTCACCTTGTCTTGGTCCCGGGTGCGTTATGTCGAGTTCGTTATCTCCCTGAACATGGCGACGTTTTATGGGTGCATGCACCGAGCTTTTGAGTACATAGGAGGCGTGCCTTCTGAGATACTCTTTGACAATGCCAAAACCGTAGTGAGTGAGCGAGTCGGAGGGCTTGTCCGCTTCAACGAGAATCTCCTCTGGCTGGCGGCCACCTATGGGTTCACCCCCAAAGCCTGTTGGACAAACGATCCTGAGTCCAAGGGCAAGGTGGAATCCAGCATCAAGTACGTGAAACGGGACTTCTACTATGGCTGCTCATACAACGGCTTAGGGGATCTAAACCGTCAGGCACTAGAGTGGTGCAACGAAGTGGCCAATTGCAAGATTCACAGTACAACTGGGGAAGTTCCCTTCGAACGCTTAGCTGAAGAACGGAGTTATCTGCATCCGCTAGCTGTTGACAAGCCGATGTTCATCGTCGAGAGCCGTAAGGTGACAAAGACACAGCTCATCTCTATCGATGGCAACAAGTACTCTGTACCGGTGCAGTTCGCACGCAAACGGGTGAAGTACCGCCG
>FIZM01000076.1:1312-2477 GCA_900019985.1 uncultured Clostridia bacterium | reverse complement strand
AGCCGGCAAGAGGAGGCATCCAAAAGTGTCAAGTGTGCTATTAACCAGTGACCGGCTGATCCTGCGCGATTTCAAAATGTCAGATCTGTCGGGAGTCCACAGGTACGCCTCTGATCCTGAAGTCACAAGGTTCATGGAATGGGGCCCCAACACTATTGATGAGAGCAGAGATTTTATCCGCATGGCTATTTCCTTTCAGAAAGATAAACCTCGCAGGCACTTTGATCTGGCGATAGTCACGAAACCCGACAACTGCCTAATCGGAGGATGCGGCCTTTATATTACGAGCCCTCACAGCCGTGAAGCATTTATCGGTTACTGCCTTCGCAAGGACTCATGGGGAAAAGGCTACGCTACAGAAGTAGCCAAGAGACTCCTTGCGTTCGGATTCAAAGAGCTCGCGCTGCACAGGATCTTTGCCACGTGCGACACGGATAACGTTGCATCAGCCAGAGTCCTTGAAAAAGTCGGCATGCAGTTGGAAGGAAGGCTCAGGGAGAATAAACGGATCAGCAACAAGTGGCGCGACTCTCTTCTGTATGCTATCTTAGAGCATGAATGGAAGCCTAAGAGCTAACGCAATGTCAATGCGATCCCCTTCAAACGCCGTGTGAAAGGAGATGCCGGAGATGGAGTTAGCCTCCTTGACTGCCCAAGCCAAGCATGCACTCACCGGATTGTTGAACCAAGCAAGGTTAGAGCCCGGCATGATAGTAGTTATCGGGTGCAGCACCAGCGAAGTCATGGGCAAGAGGATCGGATCCTCATCTAACATAGACTTAGCGGAAGCGATTATGGACGGGCTCCTGCCTGTCGCAGAAGAGCACGGCATATACCTGGCTGTTCAGTGCTGCGAACACTTGAACCGCGCCCTGGTTGTGGAAAAGGAATGCAAAGACCGGTACGGGCTCGAAGAAGTTACTGTAATACCCCATGAAGATGCAGGCGGAGCGCTGGCAGCTGCAGCTATGAGACGATTTGGCAACCCGATCGTAGTAGAGAGCATTTCCGCCCATGCAGGGATAGATATCGGAGATACCTTCATAGGAATGCATCTTAAGAGGGTAGCAGTGCCTGTGCGCCTTGACATAGACTCCATCGGCCATGCCCATCTGACTCTTGCCAGAACCCGACCGAAGCTCATCGGCGGCAGCCGCGCAAAATA
>FIZM01000076.1:217-1274 GCA_900019985.1 uncultured Clostridia bacterium | reverse complement strand
TACATCGCTGAGGCTGATTTCCCATCTTCAGACTGAGCCTCTGAATACTTCAGCTTCGTAGTCTTCAGGGCCCGTGTAACCAGTATAACAACTGCAATAAGCAAGAAAATGCCGACGAAGATGTAAGCTACAGGAACCGTTCTTGACATCACAATGTTCGTGAGTGCACCTGCGCCGAAAGCAGCAATAAGCGCTATCAGTGCAGATTTCAGCATATCTACGGCTCCAAGCTCCTTAAGGAGCACAACGTAAGTAGCTGCACACGGGAAATAGGCAGTAAGCACTATCACTGCTACTACCAGCTGTCTTACGGAAAGCCCAAGGGGGCTTAGCATTCCGACAGCTACGTCCTTCCTCAAGAAGCCCATAATCAAGGCAACAATGGCTTCAGACGGTAGACCCAGCAGTCCTCCAAGGATTGGAGCGAAGATCCGGCCTAACACGTCAATAATTCCGGACACATGTAGAATGTTCACAAACAGGACGCCCAAAAGCACGTAAGGGATGGCGTCAGATAGGAAAACGCGAATCCGCATCCATACTTTCTTCCCCAGAACCCTGGGGTGCGGCAATCTATATGGAGGGATTTCCATGAGAAGCGGAGGGCTTGAACCAGGCATTATAGCATTTAGCACTAAACCTGTGATAAGCCACAGAGCAAAGAGGACCCCATAGATTATTGCAAGATACTGCCATCCATATCTACCTATAAGTGCGATTACCACAGCGGTCTGAGCCATGCACGGGATTCCGATGGAAAGCATGGTAGCGCATATGAACTTCTCGCGCCTGCTCTCTAGAATTCTGGTACCCAGCGCAGCAGGGACATTACATCCAAAACCTAAGATCGTCGGGACAATGGCGTACCCATGCATACCAAGGGCATGCATGATGTTATCTACAAGTACCGCGAGTCTCGGCAAGTATCCGACGTCCTCCAATACGCTGAGGACGACGTAGAACGCAAACACATAAGGCAGCACCATGGTAATGGGGACATAAAGCCCTGTGCTAAGGAGCCCCATAGATGCCTCGAAATCTATTTCCCCGTTTATCA
>FIZM01000076.1:0-199 GCA_900019985.1 uncultured Clostridia bacterium | reverse complement strand
GTTTTAAAGGACAAGTACAGGACGAGTATAGCTATTATCAACCCGGTAACCGGTTGGATGCTTGCATCTTCCAGCCTGTCAAGTAAGGTGTGATGCCTGTGGGTGATCTTTTGTACTTCCGCTAAGATCCTGCCGATCTCAGCCCAGCGTTCATCTGCAGAGCGTGCACCCGGACGCTTCCCATCGCCGGACAGCTTCC
>FIZM01000075.1 GCA_900019985.1 uncultured Clostridia bacterium | reverse complement strand
GGATCAGCCGGTCACTGGTTAATAGCACACTTGACACTTTTGGATGCCTCCTCTTGCCGGCTTGTGTTTCTATAATTGTAAGAGAAAAATGAAGAAATTAGAAGGAGGAATTAAGAGGAACAGCTCTCTACAAAGAAAGCTTCAGTAATGAATATAGCTTTCTTATCATAAGTATTGTATAGTGCTTGATACAAATCCATCACACAGGTTATAATAACCTCTGCAATCCAAAACATCCGAGGTGACTGAAGTTGAAGTTACACGGCCCTGATGAGCCGGTCTACACAATTGGTGTAGCTGCTCGATTGCTCGGAGTCAGCCCGCAGACTCTGAGGGCAATTGAGCGTGAGGGTTTGCTGGAACCCTACCGGACTGAGGCCAATATCAGGTTGTATTCTGAAAATGACCTGTTGCTTCTACGACGGATACGCAATCTGATCTCTGAAGAAGGCGTTAACCTCGCGGGAGTTAAGATAATCCTCGAAATGGAGGCAAGGATGGGCAAGATGACCATCAAGTATCGCGAGGTTAGCCAAGCTGCCGACAAGGACTCTCGGGATCCTGAAGATGATAAAAACCGTACCAGGCCCTGAGGAGATTCATATCATTGTATTCTTAAATGACTAGAGTGATGGAAGGAGAGAATTTCAATGGGGAAAGTTGTTGGTATTGACCTTGGAACAACAAACTCAGCGATCGCCGTAATTGAAGGCGGAAATCCCACTGTAATCGTAAATCAGGAAGGTTCGCGGTTAACCCCGTCAGTAGTAGGTTTTAGCAAAAACGGTGAACGGCTCGTAGGACAGCTCGCCCGGAGACAGGCTGTGCTAAATCCTGAAAACACCGTTTACTCTATAAAGCGTTTCATGGGACGCCGTTACGACGAAATCAGAGATGAGCGCGAGCGGGTTCCCTATAAAGTAGTCTCCGGCCCGAACAACGGGGTAAGGTTTGACGTTCCGGCTACAGACAAGGCCTATACTCCGGAAGAGATCTCAGCAATGGTCCTGCAGAAGCTAAAACAGGATGCTGAAAAATACTTGGGTGAACCCGTTACCCAGGCTGTTATCACTGTTCCTGCATATTTCAATGACTCTCAAAGGCAAGCCACCAAGGACGCAGGGCGTATAGCCGGGCTTGAAGTGCTCAGGATCGTAAATGAGCCTACAGCTGCTGCGTTAGCTTACGGCCTTGATAAGAAAACCAACGAAATAATCCTTGTGTGGGACTTAGGAGGCGGGACGTTTGACGTCTCCATACTGGAAGTCGGAGATGGCGTGTTTGAAGTCAAGTCAACTGCCGGCGATACCCACCTTGGCGGAGATGATTATGACCAGAGGATTGTAGATTATATCGCAAGTGAATTCATGCGCGAGCAGGGTATCGATTTGAAGCAGGACCGTCAAGCATTGCAGAGATTGATTGAAGCTGCTGAGAAGGCGAAGATAGAACTGTCCCAGGTTGTTGAAACCTCCATCAGCCTGCCTTTCATCACTGCGGATCATACCGGTCCGAAACACTTGGAAATGAAGCTTACCAGAGCCAAGTTCGAAGAACTCACTGCTGACCTTACAGAAAGGTGCAAAGGGCCGTTCAGGCAGGCACTTGCTGATGCAAAGCTCTCTGTTGAAGATATCGATGAGATCGTGTTGGTAGGCGGTGCAACCCGCATGCCTGTTATCCAGAACCTCGTTAAGAGCCTGACCGGTAAGGAACCTAACAGAGGCGTAAACCCGGATGAGGTCGTAGC
>FIZM01000074.1:3378-5699 GCA_900019985.1 uncultured Clostridia bacterium | reverse complement strand
TGACAGCGTCTACCAATGCCACAAAAGCACCGGTTATCGCACACGTCCGCGTGCCTCCGTCAGCCTGCAGGACATCGCAATCTACCCAGACAGTCCTTTCACCTAAGGATTCAAGGTTGACAACGGACCTCAGTGCCCGTCCTACCAGCCTTTGAATCTCATAAGTCCGTCCTGACCTGCCCTTTGCGGCTTCCCGCGGATTCCGCTCACCGGTCGCCCTTGGAAGCATGCCGTATTCTGCAGTTACCCAGCCTTTTTCCTGACCTTTGAGAAACTGAGGGACTCTGTCATCAACTGATGCCGTGCATACAACCTTTGTGTCACCGATTTCGATCAACACGGAACCTTCCGCATGTTTGATAAAGCCTCTTGTAATCTTGACAGGCCTCAGCTCATTCCAAGTTCTTCCGTCCTGCCGGGTCATATCGGACTCACCTCCACGCGGCCTACTTTCGTCAAGTCGTCCCCCAGCAACCTTCTGGCAACAGCAAGAAAGCATGCAGGGTCACCGGTTACGATAAACTCATGCTCCCCAACTCTCTCCTGGCTCTGGAGGCCCAGTTCTTGCAGGGCTATAGCAGTTGCAGTAACAGTCTCGACAGCAGGGTCCACAATCTCAATGCCAGGCCCGACAATCCGCCTGATATGCTCATTCAAGTGCGCATAGTGACTGCACCCTAAAACCAGCGTATCGATGTCCTTCTCCAGCAGAGGGCCGATATAGCCGCGAAGCGCGTTGCGAGTCTCCGCTGTATCGATATTCCCCTCCTCAACAAGGGGGGCAAGCCGCGGACATGCTACGCCAAACACCTGCGCCTCAGAGAGATACTGTGTAATCGCCTTCTCATAGGCCCCGCTCCGGATCGTCCCGGTTGTTGCCAAGACACCGATCCTTCCGGTTGCTGTGGCTCTTGAGGCAGCGTACGCCCCTGGTTGCAGAATACCCATGACCGGAATGCCAAACTCCTTTTTCACATCTTCCAGGACTTGTGAACACACTGTATTGCATGCAACGATGATGTATTTCGAACCTTGAGCTATCAGGAACCTAAACGCTTCCCGGGACAACTCAAGGATTTCTTGGGCTCGCTTCTCACCATAGGGAACTCTGGCGGTATCACCGAAATATGCCACACGTTCCCAGGGCAGCTTGGAAGATATTTCCTTGACAACGCTAAGCCCACCTACTCCCGAGTCATAAACACCGATAGGTTGCGAACTCAAAAATGTCACCTCCAGCGACAAACACTACGATGGTTATTATATGTCATATTCGGTGTCGAGCTCAAAAAAAAATAGCCGTTCCCTGAAGAATCAAGCTACATTGCTTCGTCACCGGTCATCTGCCCGAACACCTTCACTTAGCGCAACTACACGATCCCGGCAACAGGCTCTCCGAGTCTGCTATAGTTTTTGAACCAGGGGTGATCTGCATATGGCAGTTCTCCCACAGGTTCACTCTCTTCCGGCCCTATGTCCTCTTGGACGGGTAAGGTCAGGGCTTCTGTCCCCTGCCCTTCCTCACCTGCATCCTCGGCCACGTCATCTCCTGTTTGAGCAGTGTCGCCTACCTCTGCCTCCCGAGCTTCATGGAACCCGAAAAAGGACATGACCCCGGCTGCAATGCCCTCAGCAGCCTTTTGCCTGAAAGCAGGGTCAAGAAGCATTAACTCCTCTGTGTAGTTGGACATAAAGACTACTTCCACAAGACATGCAGGACACTGGGCTTCACGAATCACCAAGAGGTCGTTCCTTTCCCTCGCCCCTCTGTCAACTTGCTGAATCCTGTTGACAAGGGCAGCCTGGACTGATTCTGCCAGCACCCTGCTTAAAGTCATTGTGCCGGAATACAGAGTCTCAGTTCCTGTAGAATCACGGTTTCTCGCTGCGTTTGCGTGAATGCTGACAAAAGCATCAGCTCCTGCGTCCTGCGCAATCTGCACGCGGTCCGGCAAAGCAACAGTCACATCCTCTGAGCGCGTCATAACGACCCTTGCCCCTTTTGCTTCGAGCTCAGCAGCGACCCTCTTTGCAATATCAAGGACCACATCCTTCTCTTTCAGACCTGTAGGCCCAATCGCTCCGGGGTCTACTCCTCCGTGACCCGGGTCTATCGCTATTACCTTGTTTGCCACAGACGACCTGTACACCTCAACCCTGGCCTTTTTCTCAGCAGAATCCACAGCAGCCAAATGCCCGGTATAGTAATTCAAATCCAGCACTACACGGACTGTCATAGGACTGTGCTGTGCCAGACGGATCCTCTCGACTACACCATCCCCCACAGGGATCTCTCTTTCCGTCGTGTCCAGGATCGAGTT
>FIZM01000074.1:0-3309 GCA_900019985.1 uncultured Clostridia bacterium | reverse complement strand
GACTTTTCATTTACTACAAAGCTAGCCCCCAAAATACGACAACCCAGGTTAACAATGATTTCCCCAGGCCGCTTCGATGACGTATACACCGAATAAGTCGAAGGCTTTGCAAGATCCACCACCACTCGAACCTTGTCCGGTTCGAACTGACTGGCCCTGACGGAACTTACCTGAGCATGTGAGACAGGGATCTCCGTAGCATCTGATGCCAGCACTGCCCCGGGCAAATCCACGACAATCCTTGGAGGGTCCAACAAGCTTAGCGTCTCGAATTCGAGTTCACCTTCTCCAAAAATGACCACTTCCGCCCGTCCGTCCCTGTCGAAGAAATTAACCCCGGTCACGCGTTTAGGGAAACAAATAGTCAAAACGTCAGGCTTGTCCTCTGTTTGGACAATAGTGTACGATGCAACTCTCTCCAAATCGAAAACGATCCTCACTACCGTGGGGTTGAACTGACCTACTCTTACCTGGTTAATTATGCCGTCGCCAACAGGGATCGGATCAGGCCTGGATGTAAGAAAGGCGCCTTCTATGTCTACTACAAGCCTAAGAGGATCTGACAGAAAGAATGAGTTGCTGGATGAAGCATTGCCGCTAAGGATGATCTCCACTCTTGTGCTGCCGTCTTCGTCAGTTACGTTGATTTCAAGCACACTGACCGGCCCTGCAGCGGCAGGCTGGACAGCGTCTCCCTCTCCAGCCTGCTCAACGGGCACAGGGAAATTCTCAACATTCTCTTGCCCTTCTTGCGCACTGATTGGATTGCACCATATCGCCACTGATAAGACAACAACTCCCAGAACGACAAGAAAGGCAGTGATCCATGTCCTAGGAATCTTAAACCGCAACCACGTACCTCCACGTATTCACTGACTGCTAAAACCTGTTTCGACTCTATTTGCCAATTTCCTCTTCTAATTAGCAGGAAAGGATCTCTTTTTATCGATGGCATTAATAACCTTTATTCTCCATGCCTTACACGATGAACCTAGCCGCCTTTCTCCCTTTCCGCGCTATAAGTGATAGTTTAACTAGGCAGTACGTGCTCTCAGCTTCTTCACTTACCTGGTGCATGCCTGTAAGATGTAGTCCAGAGGTGGTAATTTTGGGCGAAACCTTCGCCTCTCCCGGAGAGCGAATCAAGATGCTAAGGCAGCATAAGCATCTCACCCAGGAGCAACTAGGGGAGCTCGCAGGGCTGAATCCCAATTACATCGGTCAATTGGAAAGAGGTCAGCGTACTCCTTCAATACAGACAATCCATGCCCTGGCAGAAGCCCTCCAAGTGGACCCCGGATTTCTTCTGTTATCACCTGAAAAATCAGATGCCACATACAACCATCTCATGGCCATTGTTGCACTGGCCACACCTGAGCAGGTTGCGCTCATTACCAAGATAGCGGAAACTGTAGTATCCTCAGGGTACAGAGTCGGTAATGAGTCGGGCAGAGCTGCCTCTGAAATCGGTGAAGTCAATGAAGGGCAGTATAAGGGTGTTGAAGATGAAGCAAGTAGGGGGTAGAGTCTTTACTTAGTAACAACCATCTCTCTGTAGAGGTCTCGAGTTTGCTTCGCCACAGAATCCCAGCTGAAAAAGAGTTCAACTCTCTTCCGTCCTGCCTTCCCCATCCTACGAGCTAATTCTCTATCACGAAGCAGCTTGTTAAGGGCAAGGGCAAGTTCTCCCGGCCGGCCCGGTTCGACCAAGAACCCTGTTTCGCCGTGTACTACAACTTCAATAATCCCACCTACTCTTGATGCCACCACCGGAGTCTCGCATGCCATTGCTTCCAAATTAATAATGCCAAAAGGTTCGTATACAGAGGGACAGCAAAAAACCTGTGCATGAGAGTAAAGCTCAATAAGCTTCTCTTTTGGCACCATCTCTCTAATTAACCTTACGTTTGGCCATTTCGCAGCCTCTCCCACAACTTCAGCCTCGACCTCAGGCGTGTCAGGCGCACCTGCGCATAGGACAACCTGGACATCCTCAGGAAGATCAGGAACCGCACCAAGCAAGTGAAAGATTCCTTTCTGCCTGCTCATCCTTCCGACAAACAGAATATACTTCTCCCAAATTCCGTATTCTTCCCGCGTTATGTCAGACTCTTTACGCTTGTACTCATCAAGGTCAATCCCGTTATGGATAACCCGCACCTTCTCCTCATCAACGTCGTAGCACTTCAAAATGTCTCTCTTCATCTCCTTCGAGACTGCGATTACCCGGTCAGATGCTTCTACCCCTGTCTTCTCCATCCAGCAGCTGAGCCTATATGCTGCTCCCAACTGCTCCTCTTTCCATGGACGCAAAGGCTCCAAGCTGTGAATCGTAGTAACAAGGGGCACACCGTAAAGCTGCTTTGCGTAAAAACCCGCCATAAAGGTGTACCACGTGTGACAGTGCACAACATCAGATGTTATCCTGTCCTTTACCATCGCCAGGTTGACAGAGAGTGGCAAGAGGGCTTTGGCAAAGCGCCTGTCATCCGCCTTCTCCATCAAATCCCACGGTTCATAGGACTTTGCCTCCATCCCTTCCGGCTGGGGCCTCTCCTTACCGAAGCACCTTACTTCCACTTTCATCAGTTTCGAAAGGGACCGTGAGAGGTAATCTACATGAACCCCGGCTCCTCCGTAGACATCCGGCGGGAATTCCCGAGTCATTATTGTTACGCCGAGACCTTTATGCTCGAGATTGGGCACTGTCTTTTCACCACTTTCAACAGTCAAGAATTGACCTGATCTCAGTGATAGTATCGACAACTCCGCGAAGGGCAATGCCTGTCCGGCTTGGCCTTGTGCGAAGTTCGTATTTTACCTCATACAAGGCTTTCTCCAGCTTAAAGCAGAGCAGAAGAAGTTGAAAGCTATGTCGGTTCCGGGGAATGAGAAAAGCACAAGACTTGCCTATTGCATCCAGGTACCCTTTAAGGAACTCATCTTCCCTTCGCCTGCCCCATTGTCTTGCAAGTTCCATGACATGCCCCTTGTGTCCCGGAGGATCATCTACGCCGGAAGCTGCCCAGTACCCTGAATACTCAAAAGACCTCATCATCCCCGCAACATCCCTCAAAGGGCTCTGCTTTTCCCGCCTCTCACAAACAGGACGCAAAGGCTCTCCTTCAAAATCGATTATCACAAAAGGCCCGGAAGCCTTGTCAGAAGTCTTGAGAAACTGCCCGAGGTGAAGATCCCCGTGAATCCGTGTCTTCATGCCAAGTTCGCCTGCACTTGTGAGAATACCCTGCACCTTTTTGAGACACCCCACCACAGACTCATCCTGCATGAAAGCATCGCAAACGCCGG
>FIZM01000073.1:1107-1966 GCA_900019985.1 uncultured Clostridia bacterium | reverse complement strand
CTGTTGCTGAAGGGTGCCCCACACCCGGGGGCGGAAGCGTCTCGTCGTTAATAGCAAGCCTTTCATCTGCTCTGTTGTGCATGGTAGGCTCACTAACTGCCAGGCGGCTGGAGTCGAAGAAGGCACGGGGATGTTTCGAAACCCGAGGTGACACTTGTTGTGAAGAAGAAGACCCCGAACTTGGGTTTATCCGAGAAGTCGTGAGCCGTGCCCACCGGATGAAAGAGGATTTGTTGACCCTTGCCCATGAAGATGCTGCATCTTACGACAGAGTAATCGCTGCTTACAGGTTAAGCAAAGATACTGAAGAAGAGAAGCAGGCAAGGTCCCAGGCTATTCAAGACGCATTTAAAGGCGCGTGTCTTGTCCCGGCTAAAGTCGTCAAGCTTTCCCTGGAAGCGCTGCGCCTTTCAGAGGCCATGGCTGAACACGGGATGAAGAGCGCTTTGTCAGACGTTGCGGTTGCATGTCTTGCTGCCTGGGCCGGAATGCGCGGCGCATACTTCAATGTTAGGATTAACTTAGAGTGCATCAAGGACGAGCCTTTCGTCCGACAGATGCAAGATGACGTGACAAGCTGCTTATCTCAAGGCCGCGATATTTACGAGAGAGTTATGGCTCGTATGGAACAGGAGCTGTAGGTTTCACGTTTGAACCTGTAGGTTTTACGTTTGGAGCTCTAGGTTTCACGTTTAGGGGCTAACTAAGGGTTCGCGATACAAAGCAAATCCGAACCGGTCTGAATAGAAGAGGGGTGATGTGATATGTCTAGAAAGGCTCTTGTTGTAATAGACATGCTGCGAGATTTCCTCGAGCCTGACGGCAGGCTCTACATTGGCCCTACATCAAAGGATGTAAT
>FIZM01000073.1:0-1058 GCA_900019985.1 uncultured Clostridia bacterium | reverse complement strand
TTGAGAAGGCCAGGGCTTCCGGATGGCCGGTAGTCTATATATGTGATTCTCACAGCGAAGATGATTCTGAGTTTGAGATGTTCCCGTCCCACTGTGTTACCGGGACTCCCGGCGCAGATGTAGTCGATGAGCTGAAGCCTCGTCCGGGGGATAAGATCATTCCCAAGCGACGCTACAGCGGTTTCTTCCAGACAGACCTGGACCTCACCTTAAGAGAGCTTGGTGTAGACGAGATCGTACTGGTAGGCGTTTGCACAAACATTTGTTGTCTATACACTGCAGCAGACGCCAGGAACCTGAACTACAAAGTCACAGCCGTTAGAGATGCCATGTCATCTTTTGACGAAGCTGCACATGAGTACGCTTTGAAAGAAATGGAGAAGACTCTCGGTGTAACCGTCATTTAACGCCTTTTCAACTAAGCCGCCAAAAGTGTTGCCAAGGAGGGAACGCTTTCGTGGAAAGCAGCATATCACAGCGAAAGAAACATCATAATGCCCGTGCTCTCGTTATTGAGTCCCAACAGGATCTGATTTCTGCCATTCAAAAAGTCGGTGCCTCTCCCCACGGTACCAAGATCATGTCTGAAAAAGGCATGCTTCGGGCGATCCTGCTTGAGGAGATAACCTTTAAACAGGCAATAATCATCAAACAGGAAATGCTGTCAAAAGGGGGAGACGCTGCTGTACACGCTAAGGTAGCCGCTCTTACCGGTGATTATACGGATGTCCTGCTCATGGGCACACTCAGGCAGCTTCAGAGGGCAGCGGAAGGCCTCATGCGCCAACCTTTCGGTTTGCGCCGGATTGGAGAAGAGATTCTCGAGGTCCTGGACGCACTGGAACCCTCCGCCGGTAGGATCCTTCAACTCGGAGAGCATACCCTGGAGCTAGGCAGCAAGACCTATGTCATGGGCATTCTCAACACAACACCTGACTCGTTTTCTGACGGCGGCAAACGCATGACTGTGGAGAGAGCGGTAGAACACGCCTGGCGTCTTGTGGAAGAAGGGGCGGACATTATTGATATCGGCGGCGAATCCACAAGGCCGGGTTCTA